>CAMTAF010000094.1 GCA_947066955.1 uncultured Hungatella sp. | reverse complement strand
CGGGTTTCATAACCCCATCGGTGCCTTTCGCAGAAAGGCGGTTTATAAAGATGAAAAGGTGTCCCGTGACCCTGCAGCCGGATATTGAGGGGCTGCTGGACTGGAACAGCTACAGTGCCGATGATTTTGACGGCGCCTCCCCGGAGGAAAAAGCCGATTTTATCCAGGAGAGGCAGAGCGTGTCCTACTGGAAAGACGCCTGGCGCAGACTTAAGAAAAACACGGTTGCCATGGTTGCCCTGGGGGTTATCATATTTTTAATATTTTTTGCCTTTGCGGGTCCTTATCTGGTTCCTTATGGGTATGAGCAGTTCAACAAGGGAGCGGAGAATCTTCATCCCTTCCACTATGCTCTGGAAGACCAGCAAAAGCTTGACGCGGAGGTGGCTGCCAGGACTGAGACAGAGACCCTCACAGTGGACGATCTCATCGCCCAGGCCCAGGAGGAGGCTGCCGCCAGGGGAGAGAAGCTGAGTCCCGTGGATATCGCCAAGATCAGGGCTCAGGCCAAGGTGGCGGCTCAGAATGCCCCGGCCCAGAGCCAGGAGGTGGACATAGACGCCCTGCGGGCGGAACTGGGGATCAAGAAAAAGCTGTTTGGTTACTCAAAGGGAGAGCTGGAGAGAAAGGCGGCAGGGGAGAAGGTGTTCCCCCATGTGTTCGGAACCGATATGTACGGCAGAGATATTCTGGTCCGGGTGATGTACGCGGCCAGGGTTTCCATGAGCGTAGGGATCTGCGCCGCCATCCTTGTCCTCTTTATCGGCGCTACCTACGGCGCGGTCTCCGGTTATTGCGGCGGCAGAGTGGACGCGGTGATGCAGAGGATCGTGGAGGTGATTTACGCGGTGCCGGAGATGCTGGTGGTGCTTTTGATCGCCACGGCGCTGAAGCCTATTTTGACAGAGTATGTAAATACGGGAAGCGGGCCTTTGAAGTCCTTTGTGTCAGTGCTGGGGCCCAACCTGATCTCCATGTTCATCGCCTTCGGAGTTTTATACTGGGTGACCATGAGCCGTATCATCCGAGGCCAGGTGCTCCAGCTGAAGGAACAGGAATATGTGACCGCGGCCAGGGCCCTGGGGGCTTCCGGCGGCAGAATTATCCGCAGGCACTTGATCCCCAACTGTATCGGACAGATTGTGGTGACTACCTGCCTTCAGATTCCGTCGGCTATTTTTCTGGAGTCCTTCCTGTCCTACTTAGGGGTGGGCGTGTCGGCGCCTCTTCCCAGCCTGGGCTCCATGGCCACAGATGCTCTCAGCGGTATGTACACCTACACGTACCGCCTGATCGTCCCGGCGGTGGTGCTCAGCGTTATGATCCTGGCGTTTAACCTGTTCGGAGACGGGCTTCGGGATGCTCTGGATCCGAAACTTAAAAAATAGAGAGGAGGGGACCTGTTAATGGCAGAAGAGAAAGAAAGACAGAAGCTGTTGGAAGTGAAAGATCTGCGGGTCTCTTTCTTTACTCCGGCAGGAGAAGTAAAGGCAGTGGGAGGCATATCCTATGATCTGGATTACGGCGAGGTGATGGGGGTGGTGGGAGAATCCGGCTCAGGAAAGAGCCAGGAGGCCTACTCCATCATGGGCCTTCTCCAGCCCCCCGGAAAGGTGATCGGAGGTTCCATCACCTTTGAGGGCCAGGATGTGCTCGGTTTCTCCAAGGAGGAGATGACCGCCTTTAGGGGCAATAAAGTGGCCATGATTTTCCAGAATCCCATGACCTGCCTGAATCCGGTATACACAGTGGGCAACCAGCTGGTGGAAGCCTTAAGAGCCCACGACAAGACCATCTCCAGGGCAGACGCGGAAAAGCGGGCCATGGAAATGATGGAAATGGTAGGTATTAATAATGTAGAAAAGCGGATGAAACAATACCCCCATGAGTTTTCCGGAGGCATGAGGCAGCGGGTTATGATCGCCATGGGGCTGATCTGTCATCCCCAGCTTCTCATCGCCGACGAGCCCACCACGGCCCTGGACGTGACCATCCAGGCCCAGATCCTGGAGCTTATGAAGGATCTCCAGAAAAAGACCAAGATGGGAATTATTTTCATCACCCACAATTTAGGCGTTGTGGCAGATATCTGCGACAAGGTTTCGGTTATGTACGCGGGCAAGATCGTGGAACAGGGGCCGGTGAATGATATCTTTTATCACCCGTCTCACCCCTATACCATGGGCCTTCTCCGCTCCATGCCCCGTGTGGACGCGGAGAGCTATGAACGGCTCATCCCCATAGAGGGAACTCCGGTGGATATGCTGAACCCGCCGGAGGGATGCCCCTTTGCCCCCCGGTGCGAGCACTGCATGAAGATCTGCCTGAAGAAAATGCCTCCTTATGTGGAGATTGGCGAGAAGCACCGCTCCGCCTGCTGGCTGCGGGTTCAGGAGCTTTTGGGTAAAAAGGATCAGGACAAGGAGGGGAAAACAGATGGAGAGCAGTGAAAAAAAACTCCTTGAAGTGACAAAACTGAGAAAATATTTTCCTGTAAAAGGAGTCAGGGGGCCTGGAGTCCAAGCTGTCCAGGATGTGTCTTTCTTCATTAAAAAGGGAGAGACTCTGGGGCTGGTGGGGGAGTCCGGATGCGGAAAAACCACCTTGGGCCGGACGGTGCTCAGACTCTATGAGCCCACAGGCGGCAGGATTGTCTATGACGGCAAAGTGCTTTACGACAATCCTCTTGGTCCTGACGGAAAAGCCCTGGGCAAGGCGGTTTCCGAAAATATGTTGCCCTACCGCAGGAAGATGCAGATTATTTTCCAGGACCCATCTGCTTCCCTGGACCCCCGCATGACGGTGGGGGAGATCATCGGCGAAGCCATCGACATCCACAAACTGGCAGCCAGCAAGGGAGACCGCCTTGACATGATCAAAGAGCTTCTGGCCAAGGTGGGGCTGAATACAGAGCACGCCAACCGCTACCCTCACGAGTTTTCCGGCGGGCAGCAGCAGAGGGTGGGCATCGCCAGAGCGCTGGCAGTGAAACCGGAGTTTATTGTGTGCGACGAGCCCATATCGGCCCTGGATGTGTCCATCCAGTCCCAGGTGGTGAATATGCTGGAGGATATGCAGCAGGAGATGGGCCTTACCTATCTGTTCATTGCCCATGACCTGTCTGTGGTAAGGCATATTTCCAACAGGATCGGGGTTATGTACTTGGGCTCCATGGTGGAGCTTGGGGAGAGCTATGAGCTGAACCGCCATCCCATCCACCCCTACACCCAGACCCTTCTGTCGGCAGTGCCGGTTCCGGACCCGGAGCTCAGCAAGGCCAGGAAGAGGATTGTTCTGGAGGGAGACATCCCCAGCCCCATGAATCCTCCCAAAGGCTGCCGCTTCCACACCAGATGCCCCTACGCTGCCGAAAGGTGCAGCCAGGAGGCGCCGGAGTTTAAGGAGCATGAGCCGGGGCATTGGGCGGCATGCCATCTGCTGGATTCGTAAAGGGGCATGGCCGTCTGTTTTGGGAGTTCACATCGGTATCTCCGCCTGCCGTGCAGGCGTTTTGATACAGCATCAAATAATCGGGCTGTAAAGCGCGAAAATGCCGGTCAAGAGGCCGGCGACACGCAGCGGCGTGTGCCGCTGCCAAAAAAAGGAGGTAATGTATTATGAGAAAAACAAAGAAGGTTTTGTCCGCGGTTCTGGCTTCTGCCATGACGCTGTCCCTGGCAGCGTGCGGCGGCGGAAGTACAACAGAGCCCACAACCACAGCCGGAGCCGCTGATACCACGGCTGCCCCGGAGACTACCACGGCTGCCGCTTCCTCTGCTGAGGAGACCACTGCGGCTGAGGCTGGCGCGGACACAGGAGAGTTTAACATAGCGGTATGCCTGGCTTCCGAGCCTCAGAGCATTGACCCGGCGTTAAACAGCGCGGTTGACGGCGCCATCACCATCAACCACGTCTTTGAGGGACTGATCAAATGGGTGGACGACGGTGAGGGCAACGCCCAGCTGGCTCCCGGCCAGGCAGAGTCCTGGGATAAGGTGGTCAATGATGACGGCACCGTGACCTACACCTTTAAGCTGCGTGACGGGATCAAGTGGTCTGACGGAAAGGACGTGACTGCCGGAGATTTTGAGTACAGCTGGAAGCGTCTGGCCAACCCGGAGACAGCGGCAGACTACTGCTACATGATCGATATGGTTCAGGGTTACGCCGCAGTGGCGGACGGGACCGCTGACCCGGATACCCTGGCAGCGAAAGCAGTGGATGACAAGACCTTTGAGGTTGTGCTGACTTATGACTGTCCTTATTTTGAGGAGATTGCCGCGTTCCCGGCCACCTTCCCGGTCCGCCAGGATGTGGTGGAAGGCAACGAAGAGTGGACCTACGACCCGGCTACCTATATCGGCAACGGCCCCTACAAGATGAAAGAGTGGTCCCACAATGCCTACATTCTCACAGAGAAGAACACAGAGTACTATGACTATGAGAATCTTGGGCCGGAGACCATCCGCTTTACCCTGCTGGACGATGCCAACGCCATCCTGGCTGCCTACAACAGCGGCGAGCTCCAGTTCATTGAGGAGCTGCCGGTGGACGAGGTAGCCAACTACCTGGCTTCCGGGGAGCTTAAGATCGTGGACTACATCGGAACCTACTATGTGTGCTTTAACACACAGGATGAAGTATTCTCTGATCCCAAGGTCCGCAAGGCCTTCAATCTGGCTATTGACCGCAACTACATTGTTGAGAATGTGACTCAGACCGGCCAGGTTCCCGCCTCCGGCTTTGTTCCCGCCGGCGTATATGACGCGGCAGGCCCCTCCGGAGACGACTTCCGAACCACAGGAGGCGACTACTACAGCGTGGCGGATGCGGATTATGAGGCAAACTGCGAGGAGGCAAGGAAACTTCTGGCAGAAGCCGGTTATCCTAACGGAGAGGGATTCCCTACAGTTGAATACCTGTACAACACCAACGACAACCACAAGGCCATCGGTGAGGCCCTGCAGAACATGTGGCAGACGGTTCTGGGCGTCAACGTGACATTGAACAACCAGGACTGGAACGTATTCCTGCAGACACGTAAAGACGGTGATTATCAGATCGCCCGCAACGGATGGATCGCGGACTACAATGATCCCTGCTCTTTCCTGGATATGTGGTACACCGGCGGCGGCAACAACGATGCCCAGTACTCCAACCCGGAATATGATGCCCTCATCGACGCGGCAAAGGCTACCTCTGTCCCCGAGGAGCGCATGGAAGCCTTCCACAAGGCAGAAGACATCCTCATGGGACAGGACAACGTACACGCCCCGATCTACTTCTACACCCAGAAGTACATGTTGGATGAGGACATTCAGGGCATGTATTACACACCGCTTGGATACTTCTTCTTCGGATACACCCACAAGTAAAAATTGAAGGCAGCGAAAAATCCGGTGTCTGGCCGTGGCCAGATGCCGGATTTTTTACTGTATACAGGGCCTGAAAAGTCCTGAAAGGCGGCAGTTTTTGGGATTGACAGATTTTCTGAGAGGGTGTATACTATGAACAATTATCAAATCTTTCGGAGTATTTTCTATCAGGCAGATCAAGAAACTATCATCTGTGTATGAACCACAGTCCAGGCATTGCTGAAAAATCCGAAAATCCATTGATGAGAAAATAAAATAGACATATATGTGAGATTTGCGGTATACTGTATGAAACGGCATGAGAAAATCATTTATGGCGTTTCGTAAGAACAGCAGCCGGACTAAAGAAGGCTGAGATGAGGAGGACCGTTTATGTCCACGTATATGGGAGAGGAAGAGGTAATAAGATTAAATCGTATGACGTCAGCCCAGGAACAGATTTTTACAGTGGAAGATATTGAGGCGCTTCCGGAGGATGAGCGTGTGGAGTTGATTGACGGGCGGATCTACTATATGGCCGCGCCGTCCAGAACCCATCAGAGACTACTAATTTTTTTGACAGTGGAGATTGAGTCCTATATCAGAAACCACAAAGGAAAATGTCAGGTTTATATCGCTCCTTTTGCGGTCTACTTAAATAAGGACAATTTAACATACTTAGAACCGGATCTCATGGTGGTGTGTGATGCGGATAAGACAGATGAAAAAGGCTGTCACGGAGCTCCCGATTTGGTGATGGAGATCGTGTCTCCCAGTACCCGGAGCCGGGATTATCTGCTGAAATTAAACAAATATCAGTACGCCGGAGTCAGGGAATACTGGATTCTGGATACAGAGCGAGATGTTGTCTGTGTATATGACTTGGAGAGAGGTCAGGTGGAGAGCTACGGATTTGGGGACAGAGTTAAAGTGGGGATATTTCCCGATCTGTCTATTGATCTGTCCTCCTTTTCCGACAAAAGCTCTTTATAAATGGAGCCTGCTGTGCTAAACTTAAGGGAGCAAACCGCAACATGGAGGAGGGAGTACGGAAGATGGATTATAACATTATTGTGCTGGATTTGGACGGCACACTGACCAACCGGGACAAGATCATCACGCCCAGGACCAGGGAAGCCCTGATGAAGATCCAGGACATGGGAAAGACCGTGGTGCTGGCATCGGGGAGGCCCACCCACGGGGTCATGCCTCTGGCAAAAGAGCTTGAGCTGGAACGCTATGGAGGTTACATCTTATCCTTCAACGGGGGCATGATCGTCAACTGCCGGACAGGGGAGACAGTGTTTTCCAGCCAGCTGCCTGCCGGGATCAACAAGAAGATTATCGGCCTTGCTGAAGAGCACCGGGTGGATATTATGACCTATGAGGGGGATAAAATCATTGCCAGCAACGCCTCCTATCAGTACATTGCCCTGGAGTCCAGGGTGTGCCATATGGAGGTGAAGGAGATCAGCGATTTGGAGGAGATGAAAGAGTATGTTTCATTTCCAGTGCCCAAGTTTATCCTCACCGACGACGGGGACTATCTGGTCACCATTGAGCCCAAGGTGAAGGCAGCCATGGGCCGGGATTTCAGCGTCTACCGCTCAGACCCCTACTATCTGGAGGTGCTTCCAAAGGGGATCGACAAGGCAAAGTCTTTAGAGCGTTTTCTGGAGGTCACGGGCCGCAGAAGAGAAGAACTGATCGCCTGCGGGGATGGCTATAATGACCTGACCATGATCCGTTTCGCGGGGCTTGGGGTTGCCATGGAAAACGGGGTGCTCCCGGTGCGCCAGGCGGCGGATTACATCACCTTGTCCAACAACGATGACGGGGTGGCTCATGTGGTGGAGAAATTTATGATGTAGGGGTGGACTTTAAAATTTTACTGTGCTAAAATATACCCATAAGAAGAAATTCTGAAAAGGGGATCAGGAAATGAATAAAAAAATTAAAACCGAGGCAGTTGACCATCTGTTTGAGGCGATTCTGACTCTGGAGAGTCCGGAGGAGTGCTATGCGTTTTTTGAGGATGTCTGCACGGTCAATGAGCTGCTGTCTCTTTCTCAGCGCTATGAAGTGGCCAGAATGCTTCGGGACAAGAAGACGTATTTGGAGATCGCGGAGAAGACCGGCGCATCCACTGCCACCATCAGCAGGGTAAACCGCTCTCTGAATTACGGCAACGACGGGTATGACATGGTATTTGCCCGCCTTAAAGAAGAATCCGGGGAAGAAGAATAGAATATGGGTAAAGCAAAAAGAAATAGCTCTCAGGGCTATTTCTTTTTTTTGCTGCCAGGCGGATATTCTTTTCGGATCTGGTCGATTAGAAATTCCATGATCTGCTTTTTAAGATACACATCAAATCCAAGGGAACAGATAAAGGAAAACAGCTGCAAATATTCCCGGTCATTCTTCTGCCGGGGGGACTGGCTGTCCTGTTCAGTATCAGGCTCCTCCGAAGGGAAGGTCTTCATGGAAGTGCGGAATTTTTTCAGGATATCTTCTTTCAGACGCTTCATCTGCTCCTTTTCCAGAGAGAAAATCTCCTGATAAATGTCCTCTAAAGACCAGGAGTCCTCCTCCTCGGGGCCAGGGGAATCCTGGGGCTGTCCCTGTTTTGGATGATCCAAGGAAAAATGCTGTTCCGTGATTGGGGCAAAAAGGGCCTCGATGTCGTGGAACGACAGCATATTCTTAAAATAGTAGATAAAGATGAGCAGCAGGGTGTGTTCCTTTGTGTATTTCTTTTTCACCGGAGGGGGAAGAAGGTTGTTCTTAGCGTAATTGTTGATCATGGTCTTGGTGAGCACCTTGTCTTCCGTGTACCGTTTGGACTTCTCCAGCCTTTCATCCATAAATGTGGTCAGCTGATCCATATAAAGGGGAATGTCAGGGATCTGTTCCGGCTTTACATAGTCCAGCCCATCCAGCCAGGAGAGGATCTCGCGAAGCAGTTCTTCATTTAATCTCATGTTTTCACCTCATGGCTCTTATTATATAGTTTTGAAAACCAGATGGCAAGAGGAATTTATCATATTCCGGCATTGTCCCGGGGATAGGGACGGGAGAAATGTATTAAATGACCAATATTTAGCTATGAGAAAAGGATTTTTTTGAAAGGACAGATGTTTTTGCAGCAAGATATGGCAAAAAGATAAAATAATGCTAGGAAAAACAAAAAAATGCTGTACAAAATTTACAAGTAATGTAATATAATATTTAAAGAAATATTAAGAAATTTGGTATAGCTAGGCGCTGTGGCATGTTTGCATGTGTTCCATTAACTTCGCACTACAAAATATGTCGCTTTGCAAGGCATGTAATGCAGGAGTTTTGGAGGATATGCTGAATTTCGGAAAGGAGGTTGTGAGAACGTGCCCTTCGCCCATGATGTTATATAAAATCAAGAAGGGAGAAGATAGTAAAAGATGTATAAAAAACGTATTAAAAGCGCAATGGCAATCGCTTTGACCGTTTCTATGACCGTACCCGGTGCTCTTCCTGCTGGGAATGGGACATGGAAGATGCTGGACAGCTTCGCGGCGGAGGATGATGCAAACAAGGCGACTCCCGGCAACGCGACCCCCAGCAATGTTACATGGGGTAGCGGAGACAGTGCTCAGAAGTTAAATATCTTACAGAACTTTGGCGAGGACGAGCCTACCATTATTGCCAGTTCCAAACCTATTCTCAGGGCCCGTAAGAATAAAGACGGGAAGTGGGAAGTGGTAGAGGTCATGGATAAGAACAGCGCCAGAGGAGCCAGAGTCGGAGAAGAAGATGAAGAAGAATACGCTTTCTTCAAGGATTCCGACGGTGACGGCGAGCTGGATGTCTACGAGGATTGGACCAAGTCATCTGAGGAGAGAGCTGCTGATCTGGCCAGACAGATGGCTGAGCATGACGTAAGAGACTTGGTAGGTATGATGGTTATTAACTCCAGAGGCATGGGTATTAACCAGAAAGATAAAACCAAAGTGGATTCAACCGGCCTTTTGGATGAAGCCGCTAATGTGGGCTCTTCAAACGTCGAGGATGTATTCGGCGGACAGGGATCTGGTACCTATGGAACAACGGATACCATCAAGACATTGCGCATGAGACATTTCATTCTGAGACAGAATCCTGAGCCGGAAGATATGGCTGCGTGGATCAATCAGATGAATATCGTGGCGGAGGATACCACCTGGGGAATTCCGGTACTGGTAGACTCCAACTCGAGAAATGAAAACGGTCAGATGACCTTTGGTATGAACGACGCTTCCGGCGTATTCTCCACATGGCCGGGAACCTTAGGACTTGCGGCAGCAGCTAAAGGTGACGGCAATGTAGATATCATCACTCAGTTCGCGAATATCGCGAGAGAAGAGTGGGATGCCAGCGGCCTTAAGAAGGGTTATATGTATATGGTAGATACCATGACAGACCCCAGATGGCAGCGTACATACGGAACCTTTGGCGAGGATCAGGATCTGATTGCTCAGATTGCGGAGGAATTGGTAAAAGGTTTCCAGGGCGGCTCTGACGGCGTACAGACTAACGGCGTGGCTCTGACCATGAAACACTTCCCAGGCGGTGGCGCTAGAGAGAATGGATTTGATCCTCACTACAAAGCAGGCCAGTGGAATGTATATCAGACTGAGGACAGTCTGGAGAAATATCATCTGCCAGGTTTCAAGGCAGCGATTGATAACAAAGTATCCTCTATCATGCCTTACTACGCGAAACCATCTGAGTTAAAGAGCAGCGTTCAGCATGATGAGAATGGTAATGTAATGCCGATGCAGCCGGTAGGGTTCGCGTTTAACCGGTACTTTATTCAGAGCCTTCTGAGAGATCAGCTGGGACATGAGGGTTATGTAAACAGCGACAGCGGTATCATCGGTAATATGTGCTGGGGTGTTGAGGAACTGGATACTCCTGAGAGAGCGGCTTTCGCGATCAACGCGGGAACAGATATCATCAGCGACACCAACGATGTATGGTCCATTATGGAAGCATATAACAGAGGTGAAGACGGTGATCCGAGCACTAAGGCCTATCACTACTATGAGGATTCGAAGAATACACCTCCTTATGGATATACGAAAGAGCAGGTAACTCTTACAAAAGAGAAGCTGATCGAGTCCAACGAGCGTCTTCTGAAAGAGATGTTTGATCTCGGCCTGTTTGAGAACCCATACAGGGATCCGGACAATGCTAAGATGGTAGTTGACAATCAGGAAAATTGGGATGCCGCTTATCTTGGCCATCAGAAATCTGTTGTCATGCTGAAGAACGTAGACAGTGTTCTTCCTCTGACAGAAGAGAAACTGGAAGGCAAGAAAGTATACGTTGAATATTTTGCCCAGTCCGGCGCTGACGCGGTTACTCCTGGCCTGAGAGATTTGGTAAACAGCGAGTATGGCATGGAGCTGACGGATAATTACGAGGAAGCGGATTATGCCCTGCTGTTTGTAAACCCGACTTCCGGAAATTATTTTGTAGCCACCCAGGGTTATCTGGAGCTGGATATCTGCGAGGATAAAGATGTTCCCGACGTAGACGATCAGTGCCGTCCCATGGCGACTACTCATAAAGAGACTACTCTGAAAGATGCCGCCAAGATCGCTGAGATTTCTAAGGCGGTGAGAGCTAACGGCGGTAAGGTTATCACTAATGTTAACTTTACGTTGGCATGGCTGTTAGGCAACGTAGAGCCTTACGCAGATGCCCTTCTGGCTGGGTTTGACACTTTGACAAAGGCAACTTTGGATGTGATCGTAGGCAATTATGATCCTACCGGTAAGATGCCCATCACTCTGCCGAGAAATGATGCGGTAATCGAAGTTAATGCTGACGGCGTATGTGTGTCCCCGAACGATGTTCCCGGATATGCCAAAGATCAGTATATGCCGGCTTCCCTGAAGGATTCCAACGGTAAAGCTTATGCTTACAGAGACAGCGTAGGCAATTACTATGAGCTGAATTTCGGTTTAAGCTTTGACGATGATTATAGTGATCCTCTGAACAGAGAATTCAAAGTAGAGGCTAATGGCGCAAATGAGCCTAGCATCGGCGCAAGACCGGAAAATATCATCGAAGTTGACGGCAAGCACTTCAAGGACTCCAACAAGAACGGCGAGTTGGATAAGTATGAGGACTGGAGACTTTCCTCTGAGGAGAGAGCGAAAGACCTGGTTGAGAAGATGACTGTTGAGGATAAGATCGGTATGATGGTTATCAACTCCAGAGGTATGGGTATCAACCAGAGAGACAAGTCCAAGGTAGACGCTACAGGTCTTCTTGACGAGGCTATGAGCGTAAGCTCTTCAAACGTTGAGAACGTATTTGGCGGACAGGGACAGGGAACTTACGGAACCACTGACACCATCAAGAAACTGCGCATGAGACATTTCATTCTGAGACAGAATCCTGAGCCGGAAGATCTGGCAGCATGGATCAATCAGATGAACCTGGTAGCAGAGGACACCGAGCTGGGTATCCCGGTACTGGTAGACTCCAACTCCAGAAATGAAAACGGTCAGATGACCTTTGGTATGAACGATGCCTCCGGCGTATTCTCCACATGGCCAGGAACCTTAGGACTCGCGGCAGCAGTCAAAGGTGACAAGGCTAAGGGCGGAGACGCAAGCCTTATCAGCAACTTCGCGGAGATCGCGAGAAGCGAGTGGGATGCCAGCGGTATCAAGAAGGGTTATATGTACATGGTAGATACCATGACTGACCCGAGATGGCAGCGTACATATGGAACCTTTGGCGAGGATCCGGAACTGATCGCTGACATTGCGGCAAGATTGGTAGTAGGTTTCCAGGGCAGCTCCGAGGGTGTACAGCCCAACGGCGTGGCTTTGACCATGAAGCACTTCCCGGGCGGCGGCGCAAGAGAGAATGGATTCGATCCTCACTACGCAGCAGGCCAGTGGAATGTATATCAGACTGAGGACAGTTTGAGAAAGTATCATCTGCCAGGATTCCAGGCAGCTATTGATAACAACGTATCTTCCATCATGCCATATTATGCTAAACCCAATGAGGTAAAGAGCAGCAAGCAGTATGACAAGAATGGGGATGAGATCCCGATGCAGGCAGTCGGCTTTGCGTTTAACAGATTCTTTATCCAGAATCTTCTGAGAGATCAGATGGGACATAAGGGTTATGTGAACAGCGACAGCGGTATCATCGGCAATATGTGCTGGGGCGTAGATGAGCTGGATGTTCCTGAGAGAGCGGCTTACGCGATCAACGCCGGAACCGACATCATCAGCGATACCAACGATGTATGGTCTATCAAGATTGCTTATGACAGAGCTACAAATGGTTATTATGATGATCCGGCACATGCACCGGCTTACAATTTCACTAAAGAGCAGGTAACTCTTACAGATGAGGCTCTGAACCGTTCCAACGAGCGTCTTCTGAAAGAAATGTTTGACCTTGGTCTGTTTGAGAACCCATACAGGGATCCCAATAATGCTAAGGCAGTAGTTGACACCGAGGAGAACTGGGCTGCCGCTTATGAGGCACATCAGAAATCTGTTGTTCTGCTGAAGAATGACGATGTTCTTCCTCTGACAGCTGAGAAGCTGGAAGGCAAGAAGGTATATGTTGAGTACTTTGCTCAGTCTGGTGCGGACGATGTCACTCCTGAACTGAGAAGCATGTTGGCGGATAAGTATGGTCTGACTCTGACCAGCAATTACGGAGAAGCAGATTATGCGCTTCTGTTCGTAAATCCGACTTCCGGCAATTACTTTACAGCAACTCAGGGTTATCTTGAGCTGGATATCTGTGAGGACAAGGTGGTTCCGGATGTGGACGACCAGTGCCGTCCGATGACCACAACTCATAAAGAGACCACTCTTGAGAGAGCCGACAAGATCGCCAAGATCTCCCAGACAGTAAGAGGCAACGGCGGTAAGGTTATCACCAATGTAAACTTCACACTTGCATGGCTGTTGGGCAATGTAGAGCCTTATTCAGACGCTCTTCTGGCTGGATTTGACACCTACACAGAGGCTACTATGGATGTGATCGTAGGTACCTATGAGCCTACCGGCAAGATGCCTATCACCCTTCCCAAGGATGATTCTGTAATCGCAGTTAATGCTGACGGCGTATGTATCTCCCCGAATGATGTTCCCGGATATCTGAAGGATGAGTATATGCCAGAGTCCATGAAGGATGAGAACGGCAAGGCTTATGCGTACAGAGACAGCGAAGGCAACTACTATGAGATGAACTTTGGTCTGGATTACAGCACCAAGACACCGGTTCAGCCACCTCATCGTCCATCTGGCGGTGGCGGCGGAAGCAGCAGCTCCGGATCTTCCAGACGCACTTCTGGCGAGTGGGTACAGGATGCAACCGGCTGGTGGTACAAGAACGCTGACGGAACATGGCCTGCAGGCGCATGGGTACAGCTTACTTGGAATGGTGTCAGCAGCTGGTATCGTTTCAACGACGCAGGCTACATGGTAGCCGGCTGGTTCCTGGATGCAGATGGCAACTGGTACTTCCTGCACAATGCATCTGACGGAACTCAGGGTTATATGTACACCGGATGGCATCAGATCAACGGTGCATGGTACTACTTCCGTGAGAATGCAGGCGGTCCTCTTGGATCTCTTGTAGTAAGCGGACAGACTCCTGACGGATATCAGGTAGACGCAAACGGAGCATGGATTCAGTAATTTAGGATTCGTTCTTCACAGGGCGGGGCATATAGAGATATATGCCTCGCCTTTTATGCACACGGGCCCCGAGAGGAGCTTTGTCAGCAAAGCTGACCGGGACCTGCTCGATTCTCCGACACTTATTTTTCTCCCCCGCATACCATAAAGTATGTGAGAGGAGGCGTTATATGAAAACAAAATTAGAAGTAAAGGGCCTGTGTTATTCCTATCACACCATGGAGGGGGAAACGCAGGCCCTTTTGGATATATCCTTTGATGTGAAAGACGGGGAATTTTTTGTGATTGTAGGTCCGTCGGGCTGCGGTAAATCGACTCTCCTGTCGCTTTTAAGCGGTCTGATCAAGCCGGAGGACGGCTGTATCCTCATCGACGGCGTGCCCAGGGAGGAAAGCCGCGCGGTTATGGGGTATATGCTGCAGAGGGATCATTTGTTTGAGTGGCGGAGTATTTTTTCCAACATTTCTCTGGGGCTGGAGATTCAGAAACGTCTTGACCAGGAGGCGAAAAAGGATCTGGCCGGCATGCTGGACACCTATGGCCTGTCCCAGTTTCGGGATGCCAGGCCCGGGCAGCTCTCCGGCGGGATGCGGCAAAGGGCGGCTCTCATCCGGACGCTGGCTCTCAAACCGGATATTCTTCTTTTAGATGAACCTTTTTCGGCGCTGGATTATCAGACAAGGCTGGAGGTGGGCGATGATATCAGCACCATTATCCGCACACAGAAAAAGACGGCAGTTCTGATCACCCATGACCTGTCAGAGGCCATCTCCGTGGCGGACCGGATTTTGATCCTCAGCAGCAGGCCGGGGAGAGTGAAAAATGTGATTCCCGTGACATTTGCCCCAGAGTATGACAGGCCTCTTGCCAGAAGGAATGCCCCGGAGTTTTCCGCCTATTTTAATCAACTTTGGAAGGAGCTGAGAGACCATGACTGAACCTTCATTGTCCCAGAAGGAATTTATCGCAAAAGAGAAACAGCATAAAAAGCAGGTGAGGATCTGCCGGGGAATGCTCCTGGTGCTTTTGCTGGCATTGTGGGAGCTGTGCGCGGAACTTGGCATGATTGATTCCTTTATATTCAGCTCTCCTGTGAAAATCTGGGGATGTTTTGTGAAAATGGCAGGGGACGGAAGTATTTTTCTCCATATAGGAATAACGCTTCTGGAGACCCTGGCAAGTTTTTTCCTGGTGGTGGTCATCGGCGTCGGGGCTGCTGTGGCGCTGTGGGCCAGCAGGAGCCTGTCTGAGATCCTGGAACCCTATCTGGTGATGATGAACAGCCTGCCGAAATCAGCCTTGGCCCCTCTTCTGATTGTATGGCTGGGAAACAACATGAAAACCATCGTTGTGGCGGCAGTGTCAGTGGCAGTGTTCGGCTCGATCCTGACCCTGCACACGGGATTTGCCCAGACAGACCCGGATAAAATCCGGCTGATCCGGTCTCTTGGAGGGACAAAGAAAGATATCCTCACAAAGGTACTGATCCCTTCGTCGGTGCCGCTGATTATCAGCAACATGAAGGTGAATGTGGGGCTGTGCCTGGTAGGCGTGATTATCGGAGAGTTTCTGTCAGCAAAGGCGGGATTAGGGTATCTGATCATCTATGCGTCGCAGGTATTTAGCTGTGAGTACAGACTGATAAGAAAACACAGGAGGAAGGCAAATGCGCAGCATTTTTAGGATGCCTTCCGACGACCTGGCAGGTGACGCGAAGCGGCGCGTGCCGATAC
>CAMTAF010000093.1 GCA_947066955.1 uncultured Hungatella sp. | reverse complement strand
TGTATCGTATGAAAAAATTTTATGAAACTTATGCAGATGATGAATTTGTGACAACGCTGTTGTCACAAATAAGCTGGTCGAACCATCCTATCTGGAAGCGCTCGATCGTCAGAAGAAAAAGGAAAATGAGAATCCGAGTGTTGGAATGATATTATGTGCATCTAAAGATGATGAAGTGGTTGAGTATGCTATGAGCAGAACATTGTCTCCAATGATGGTTGCAGAGTATCAACTCCAATTGCCGGATAAGAATATACTGCAAAAGAAATTGCAGGAATTGATCAATATGCCTTTATTAGAGGAAGATGAGTAAGTATTGGTATTTAAGAATATGGTGTAAAGCTTATCTTTAATATCCCATCTGGTGGGGCCAGGCTCCGAAGATTATCTGCACGTTTATGGAGGCTTATGATTTTTCCGGGAAGACCATGATCCCCTTCTGTACCTCCGGAAGCAGCGGCATAGGTTCCAGCGCTTCCAATCTCCATGATCTGTGTTCGGATACAGCTGTCTGACTGGACGGAGCCCGTTTAGAGGGAAGCACTACCAGAGAAGAGATGGCAGAGTGGATCAATGGGCTGGGATTGAATATAACGGCAGAATAGGCGCACCTAAGCACAGAGATGTGTTGTGCCTTTTACAATATTGATCCAGCCGTTCTGCTCTTCGCCGTAGCTTTCCCGCAGCTGTGCGGGATAATACTGCGTGGAACGATATGGGCGCTTGCCTGTCCAGCGAAGTTCCGGAAAGCCTTTGATTGTGGGTCTGGGTTCAAATTCAAAAATCTGATTTGTGACCATGAGCTTATGGGAGTGTTGAAGCTGAAGGTTTTATGCAGTTTCGTGAGATTTCTCTTGACAAATCCGTGACATGCCTATATGATTATTTTGAAGTTCAAAACATTTGAAGGACAAAATAATGAAGACGAAGATTATAGGAACTGGATCCTTTGTTCCCGACAGGGTGGTGACCAACCAGGACCTGGCAGGGATCGTGGATACCAGCGATGAGTGGATCAGAACCAGAACCGGCATCGGACAGCGCCGTATCTTGGACGGGCCGGGGACATCGGCTATGGCGGCGGAAGCTGCCAGGCGGGCCATGGACAATGCGGGGGTGGGACCGGAGGACATTGACATCATACTTGTGGGAACCACCACCGCGGATCACTGCTTTCCCAGCGCAGCCTGTGAGGTCCAGGGAAGCTTAGGAGCGGTCAGGGCTGTGGGATACGATATAAGCGGGGCCTGTTCCGGTTTTATCTTTGCCCTGAGCACAGCGGATGCCCTGATTCGGGCCCAGGGATACCGGGTGGGACTAGTTATCGGCGCGGACAATTTAAGCAAGATCGTAGACTGGTCCGACAGAAGCACCTGCGTGCTATTTGGAGACGGCGCGGGGGCAGCGGTGGTGAAAGGCTTTGAGGGACAGGAAGAAGGGGGCATCATCGCAGCGGACTTAGGATCTGACGGGAGAAAAGCGGCAGTGCTTCAATGTCAGTCCAGAACCATGGGGAATTTTCTCACAGGGACCAAGCCGGAGGTGGGCTATATCACCATGGAAGGGCAGGAGGTATTTAAGTTTGCCGTGAAGAAAGTTCCGGAGTGCATCCAGAAGGTTCTGGAGGACACGGGCACGGGCATTGAGGAGATCAAGTACTTTGTGCTTCACCAGGCCAATTACCGGATCTGTGAATCCATTGCCAAAAGGCTGAAGGTCTCCATGGACAGGATTCCCATGAACATAGAACATTACGGCAACACCTCAGCGGCCACGATTCCGGTGCTTTTGGATGAGTTAAACCGCGGTGGAAAGTTAGAGCCCGGGGATAAGATCATCCTGTCAGGGTTCGGAGCAGGACTTACCTGGGGGGCGTCTCTGGTTCAGTGGTGAGGAGAACCTATTTTTTTACTAAAATGATTTGATAGTCAAAGTTTATCGGTTTTTATCGAAAACTTGCTATAGAAACAAGGGCATTGCCCGGAAAAAAGGAAAAGGAGATTAAGGATATGTTGGACAAGATGAAAGAAATTATCGCGGAGCAGTTGAATGTAGAGGAGGATATGATCACAGAGTCCTCCAGCTTCAAGGAGGATCTGGGGGCAGATTCCCTGGACCTTTTTGAGCTGGTGATGGCTCTTGAGGATGAGTATTCTGTAGAGATCCCTGCCGACGACTTAACCAACCTGCTGACAGTAGGGGATGTGATGAATTACCTGAAAGAAAAAGGCGTGGAATAAGGATATCTGACGGCGCCCCAAGGCGGAAAGATGGAGGAGATATGAAAACAAGAATCACGGAACTTTTGGGAATCCAATATCCCATTATCCAGGGAGGCATGGCATGGGTGGCGGAGCATCATCTGGCGGCGGCTGTGTCCCAGGCAGGAGGGCTTGGCCTGATCGGCGGAGCCAACGCCCCGGGCGAAATAGTCAGGGAAGAGATACGCCAGGCCAGGAAGCTGACAGACAAGCCCTTTGGAGTCAATGTTATGCTTATGAGTCCCCATGCGGATGATGTGGCAAAGGTGGTTGTGGAAGAGGGCATCAAGGTGGTGACCACCGGAGCCGGCAATCCGGAGAAATACATGGACATGTGGAAAACAGCGGGGGTCAAAGTGATTCCTGTGGTGGCGTCCGTGGCTCTGGCAAGGCGTATGGAGAGATACGGAGCAGACGCGGTGGTTGCCGAGGGCTGCGAGTCCGGAGGGCATATCGGGGAGCAGACTACCATGACCCTGGTGCCCCAGGTTGTGGACGCGGTAGGGATCCCGGTGATCGCCGCGGGAGGAATCGGAGACGGCAGAGGCATCGCGGCCGCGTTCATGCTGGGAGCAGAGGCGGTTCAGATGGGAACCAGGTTTGTGGTGTCCACGGAATCTGTTGTGCATGAGAATTACAAACAGAGAATCATCAAGGCAAAAGACATTGATTCGGCTGTGACAGGGAGAAGCCACGGCCATCCCGTGCGCTGCCTGAGAAACCAGATGACCAGAGAGTACGCGAAGCTGGAGGCAGAGGGAAAGTCATTTGAAGAGCTGGAGTATCTGACACTGGGCGCTCTGCGCAGGGCGGTCCAGGAGGGAGATGTGGCGTCGGGAACCGTTATGGCGGGACAGATCGCGGGGATGATTTCAAAGGAACAGACCTGCAGGGAAATGATTGAAGAGATGATGGCCCAGGCAGAAAAACTGCTGGGACGAGAATAATAAAAGGAGTTTATCCATGAGCAAAGTCGCGTTTATTTTCCCAGGACAGGGAGCCCAGACTGCCGGTATGGGCAGGGACTTTTATGAAGAGACGGAGACGGGAAAAAAGGTTTATGACAGAGCCTCACAGCTTTTGGGATTTTCCATGCCAGAGCTGTGTTTTGAGAAAAATGACCGGCTGGACATCACCGAGTACACCCAGGCGGCCATGGTATGCACCAGCATTGCCATGATGAAGGTCCTCACAGAGCAGACCGGGATCCGTCCCCATGTGGCGGCGGGCTTAAGCCTGGGAGAATACTGTGCGCTGGCCGCGGCCGGGGTGATGTCGGAGGATGATGCCATCACAACTGTGAGGCAGAGAGGAATTCTGATGCAGCATGAAGTTCCTGCGGGAATCGGATCCATGGCAGCGGTGCTGGCTCTGGAGGCTCAGGTGATCGAGGAAGTCATCAAGGATATGGATGATGTGCAGATCGCCAACTATAACTGCCCGGGGCAGATTGTGATTTCCGGAAGGAAAGAGGCAGTAGAGCTGGCGGGAGCCCGGTTAAAGGAAGCAGGGGCAAAGAGGGTGATTCCCTTAAATGTCAGCGGCCCGTTTCACTCAAAGATGCTTACAGGGGCAGGAGCCAAGCTGGCAAAGTTCCTGGAGACGGTTCATGTGGATGAGCCCAAGATCCCTTATGTGGCTAATGTGACGGCCCAGTATGTGACAGAGGCCGCTCTGGTAAAACCGCTGCTGGCAAGGCAGGTGTACTCGTCTGTAAAATGGCAGCAGAGCGTGGAGGCCATGATCGCCGACGGAGTGGACACATTTGTGGAGATCGGCCCGGGCAAGACTTTAAGCGGGTTTATGAGAAAGATTGCAAGAGACGTAAAAGTCCTTAACATAGAGAAACTGGAGGATCTGGAGAAAATATGCTGACAGGAAAAGTGGCGGTTGTCACAGGAGCCAGCCGGGGGATTGGCCGCGAGATCGCCAAAACCCTGGGGGCCCTGGGGGCAACGGTTGTGGTAAATTATAACGGATCAAAAGACAGGGCAGAAGAAGTTGTGAAAGAGGTCGGGGAGGCCGGAGGAAGAGCAGAGGCAGTCCAGTGCGATGTGTCTGATTTCGCGAAGGCCGGAGAGCTGATGGATCATGTGATCAAGACTTACGGAAGGGTGGATATCCTGGTCAATAACGCGGGGATCACCCGGGACGGCCTTTTGATGCGCATGTCTGAGGAAGATTTTGACAAGGTGGTCAGCACCAACATGAAGGGCGCGTTCAACTGTATGCGCCATGTAGCCAGGCAGATGATTAAGCAGAAAGGCGGAAGGATCATCAACATCTCCTCCGTGTCAGGGGTCCTGGGCAATGCAGGCCAGGTTAATTACGCCGCCTCAAAGGCAGGAATCATCGGCATGACAAAATCAGCGGCAAGGGAGCTTGCCAGCCGGGGGATCACGGTCAACGCCATTGCTCCGGGATTTATCAACACAGAGATGACCCAGGTGCTTTCCGACAGCGTGAAAGAGGGGGCATGCGCCCAGATTCCCATGAAGATGTTCGGCGAGACCAAAGACGTGGCAGAGGCGGCGGCGTTTCTGGCTTCTGACAAGGCCAGATATATCACAGGACAGGTACTGTGCGTGGACGGCGGCATGGCTATGTGACGGAATCTGGAAAATGGGATGGCGTCAGGAAAGGAATGAAGATGATGAGGAACAGAGTGGTTGTGACCGGTATGGGAGCGATTACCCCTATCGGCAACAGTGTAGATGAATTTTGGAACAGCCTGAAGGAAAAGAAAGTGGGGATCGGGCCGATTTCCGTGTTTGATACAGCGGATTACAAGGTAAAGCTGGCAGCCGAGGTGAAGGGTTTTGACCCGAAAAATTATATGGACCCCAAGGCTGCCAAGAGGATGGAGCGGTTTTCCCAGTTCGCGGTGGCGGCGGCAAAAGAGGCTTTGGAGAATTCCGGGCTGGATATGGAGAAGGAGGACCCTTTCCGGGTGGGAGTGTGCGTTGGCTCCGGCATCGGAAGCCTCCAGTCCATTGAGAGAGAGTACAAAAAGCTTTTGGACAGAGGGCCTGGGAGGGTGAATCCTCTCTTAGTTCCCATGATGATCGGCAATATGGCTGCGGGAAATGTAGCCATCCAGTTTGGACTTAAGGGAAAATGTTTTAATGTGGTGACAGCATGCGCTACGGGAACCCATTCCATCGGCGAGGCTTTCCGCTCCATCCAGTACGGGGAAGCGGATGTGATGGTGGCAGGAGGCACCGAGGCTTCCATTACTCCCTTAAGCATTGCGGGATTTGGGGCCCTCACGGCTTTAAGCACCTCCCAGGATCCTCTCAGGGCTTCCATACCTTTTGACAAGGACAGGGACGGATTCGTTATGGGAGAGGGCGCAGGCGTGGTGGTCCTGGAATCATTGGAACACGCCCAGAAGAGGGGGGCCAGGATCTACGGGGAGCTGGCAGGCTACGGCGCTACCTGCGACGCTTACCACATCACCTCACCGGCAGAGGATGGAAGCGGGGCGGCAAAGGCCATGGAGTGGGCCATCAAAGATGCCGGGGCCTCCCCGGAGGATATGGATTATGTCAATGCCCACGGAACAGGCACCCACCACAATGACCTGTTCGAGACAAAGGCCATCAAGCTGGCGCTGGGAGACCATGCCTATAAAGTTCATATAAATTCTACCAAGTCCATGGTGGGGCACCTTCTGGGCGCGGCAGGAGGCATTGAGTTCATCACCTGCGTGAAGGCTGTACAGGAAGGATTTATCCACGCTACAGCAGGGCTGGAAAACCAGGATGAAGGCTGTGACCTGGATTACACCAGGGGAGAGGGCGTCAAAGCGGATATAAATTACGCGATCAGCAACTCTCTTGGCTTCGGAGGCCACAACGCCAGCCTGGTGATCAAGAAGATGAGGTAACCCCCGGGGTGCAGATTGGTATTTGATGAGGAGAAAAACAGATGGAGATCCAGAATATTCTTATGTTGATCCAGGCGTTTACGGAGCACTCGCTCACAGAGCTGAGTGTGGAAGACGGTGGGGTTAAGGTTTGTTTAAAGAGAGAAGTCGGGGCCCCAGGAGCGGTGGTTGTCGGGGGAACAGCGGCAAACCCGGCGGAGCGCGGCAGCGGGGCAGGCGTTTGGGGAAGCGTAAATCCGGCAGCGGGCGGACTGGTTCCCGGCGCAGCCGGGGTTATGGCGGTTTCGGGAACAGCGGGTCTTGGCGGAGCGGACACGGCAGCGGGAGTGCAGCCGGCGGTGGGAGTCCAGATGGCAGCAGGAGCCCAGCCTGTGGCCGGAGTTCCGTTGACTTCAGGAGTCCAGCCAGCAGCAGGAATCCAGCCGTCAGGGGAAGCCGCCCAGCCGTCCATTGATTCGGGAAATGTAGTGGTTTCTCCCCTGGTAGGAATCTTTTACAGCGCTTCCTCCCCTGACGCAGAGGCTTTTGTAAAAGTAGGAGACAGGGTAAAGAAAGGACAGGTCCTTGGCATCATAGAGGCCATGAAACTGATGAACGAGATTGAGAGCGAATATGACGGCGTAGTAGAAGCAATCCTTGTAAAAAACGAGGACATGGTAGAATACGGCCAGCCACTCTTTAGAATTAGATAGGAGGAAGGCAAGCGCGGAGCGCTTTTAAGATGCCTTCCGACGTGTTGGCAGGTGGCGCGAAAGCGGCGCGTGCCGTTTCCTTAGAAAAAGGAAGAAGGCCAAACGCGAAGCGTTTTAGGATGCCTTCTTCCGTGTTGGCAGGTGACGCGAAAGCGGCGCGTGCCGTTTCCTTAAAAATAAGGAGGAAGGAAAATGTTAGGAATCAAGGAAATTCAGGAGATTATTCCCCACCGTCATCCCTTTTTGCTCATTGACTGCATTGAGGAGCTGGAACCGGGAGTCAGGGCGGTGGGCTACAAATGCGTGACCTACGACGAGCCCCAGTTTAAGGGGCATTTTCCCCAGGAACCGGTAATGCCCGGGGTTCTCATGATTGAGGCGCTGGCCCAGGTAGGCGCCGTGGCAATTTTAAGCTTGGAGGAGAACAAAGGAAAGACAGCTTATTTCGGCGCTATCAATCATGCCAGGTTCAAGAAAAAAGTAGTTCCGGGGGATAAGCTGAAGCTGGAGTGCAGGATCGTAAAGCAGAAGGGGCCTATTGGCGTGGGCCAGGCCACTGCCACGGTGGACGGCAAGGTTGCGGTGACTGCAGAGCTAACCTTTATGATCGGGTAGGAGATACCTTATGTTTACGAAAATATTAGTCGCCAACAGAGGCGAGATCGCGGTGAGAATTATACGTGCGTGCAGGGAGATGGGGATTAAGACTGTTGCCGTTTACTCAGAGGCAGACAGGGAATCCCTTCATACCCTTCTGGCAGATGAGGCAATCTGCATCGGCCCGGCTGCTTCCACGGAGAGTTATCTGAACATGGAGAGGATTATTTCCGCCACAGTGGCCGCGAAGGCAGAGGCCATCCATCCGGGGTTCGGGTTTCTGTCAGAAAATGCCCGTTTCGCGGAACTGTGCCAGAAGTGCAATATCACATTTATCGGCCCTTCTCCGGAGCTGATCCATAAGATGGGAAATAAATCAGAGGCCAGAAAGACCATGATGGAAGCAGGAATCCCGGTGGTGCCGGGGAGCAAGGAGCCGGTATATAAAGCGGAAGAGGCCAAAGCCATGGCCGAAAAGATCGGGTACCCGGTAATGATCAAGGCTTCCTCCGGCGGAGGGGGAAAAGGGATGAGGATCTCCTGGGGGCCGGAAGATTTTGAGGCCAATTTTCAGAATGCCCAGATGGAGTCTGTCAAAGGATTTTCCGATGACACCATGTATCTGGAACGGTATATCGAAAAGCCAAGGCACATTGAGTTTCAGATCATGGCGGATAAATTCGGCCATGTGGTTCATCTGGGAGAGAGGGACTGTTCCATCCAGAGGAGACACCAGAAGGTGCTGGAGGAATCGCCGTCCATTGCCATCTCAAAAGAACTGAGGAAAAAGATGGGGGACACGGCGGTTAAAGCCGCCAGGGCAGTGGGATATGAGAATGCGGGAACCATTGAGTTTCTGTTGGACAAAAACAAAAATTTTTATTTTATGGAAATGAATACCAGGATCCAGGTTGAGCATCCTGTTACAGAGATGGTCACAGGGCTGGATTTGATTATAGAGCAGATCCGGGTCGCGGCGGGGGAGCCTTTGTCGGTGACCCAGGACCAGGTAAAGATCAGGGGTCATGCCATTGAGTGCAGGATCAACGCGGAAAACCCGGCAAAGCATTTTATGCCGTGTCCGGGACTGATCACCAACGTACACACCCCGGGAGGCAACGGGGTTCGGGTGGACAGCCACATCTACAGCGACTACAGGGTTCCGCCCAACTACGACTCCATGCTTTTAAAGCTGATTGTCCACGGAAAAGACAGAAAGTCAGCCATCGCCAAGATGAGAAGCGCTCTGGGGGAACTGGTGATCGAGGGCATTGAGACCAACCTGGATTTCCAGTATGAGATTATGAACCACGAAGCGTTTTTAGAGGGGGATACGGACACCCACTTTATCCCCACCTATTTTCCGGAGTATGGAAAATAAGGAGCTGCGGCCATATCCGGAAGGGAACAGGCGGCCCCGGCGCGGCGGGCAGGGGGAACGACCCTCTGCTCTGCCGGGTGAGACAGGAAGCAGACCCGGATCCCGGAGAGGAGAGACCTGCCGGGAGCCAGGAACGAGAAGGAGGGAACCAGGACGATGTTGAGAGATATGTTCAAGAAGACATACACATTGATTGACACCAAGTACAGAAGCCAGGCCAGGCAGGAGCCCAACGTTCCAGAGGGCCTGTGGAGAAAATGCCGAAAATGCGGGGAACCCATTTACGGGGAAGATGTGAAAAATAATTATTATATCTGTCCCAAGTGCAAAGCATATTTCCGGGTTCACGCCATGAGAAGGATCGAGATCACTGCTGACAAGGGAACCTTCCGGGAGTGGAACAGGGAGATGGAATTTTCCAATCCTCTGGATTTTCCAGGTTATGAAGAGAAGGTTCAGGCGGCAAGAGAGAAGACAAGGTTAAACGAGGCCGTTGTCACGGGTCAGTGTCTGATCCAGGGAGAAAAGGCCGCCGTGGCAGTGTGCGACGCCAGATTTCTCATGAGCAGCATGGGCCATGTGGTTGGAGAGAAGATTACCCTCATGGTGGAGAGAGCTACCAGGGAGGGCCTCCCGGTGATTATTTTTGCCTGCTCCGGAGGGGCCAGGATGCAGGAGGGATGCGTGTCCCTGATGCAGATGGCCAAGACCAGCGGCGCCATAAAGCGGCACCACCAGGCGGGGAACCTGTTTGTAAGCGTTCTCACAGACCCTACCACAGGAGGTGTGACTGCCAGCTTTGCCATGCTGGGAGATATAATTCTGGCAGAGCCGGGAGCGCTCATCGGGTTTGCCGGCCCCAGAGTGATCCAGCAGACCATTGGACAAAAGCTGCCCGAGGGTTTTCAGAAGGCGGAATTTTTAGTAGAGCACGGGTTTGTGGACAGGATCGTCCCCAGAGAAGAGATGAAGGAGACCCTGGGAAGGATTCTGAAGATGCACGCAAGGTCAGGACAGGAGGCGGAAGCCGGCCTGAAAGGCGAGGTCAATGTGGAAACCATCCTGCCAGGTGTGGAAACTGCTGCCGGCGCTGTGGATAAGTCGGAAGATGAGCTTCCCCAGGGGGGAAAGACAGCCTGGGACCATGTACAGCTTTCCAGAAAGTCCGACCGCCCTGTAGCGGGAGATTATATAGAGGAAATATTTGATGAGTTTATGGAATTGCGCGGAGACCGGTATTTCGGCGACGACGGAGCCATTATCGGCGGCATTGCCATGTTTCACGGAAGGCCTGTGACGGTGATCGGACAGCAGAAGGGGAAGACAACCAAGGAGAACATCAGCAGGAATTTCGGCATGCCTTCCCCGGAGGGATACAGGAAGGCTTTGAGGCTTATGAAGCAGGCGGAAAAATTCGGCCGTCCGGTGATCTGCTTTGTAGATACCCCCGGCGCTTTCTGCGGGATTGAGGCAGAGGAGAGGGGGCAGGGGGAAGCCATTGCCAGGAATTTGTTCGAGATGTCGGATCTGAAGGTTCCCATCCTGTCTATTGTCATCGGAGAAGGAGGAAGCGGCGGAGCTCTGGCTCTGGCAGTGGCCAACGAAGTGTGGATGCTGGAAAATGCGGTTTACTCTGTGCTGTCGCCGGAAGGATTCGCCTCGATCTTGTGGAAGGACAGCAAGAGGGCGGACGAGGCGGCAGAGGTGATGAAGGTGACGGCCAGAGATCTTCTCAGGCTGGGGATCATCGAGGACCTGATACCGGAGAAAACGCCTGCCAGCGGAGATAATCTGGGAGAGATCGCCATGGAGATGGATAAGAGGATCGGAAATTTCCTTGGGAAATACGGAAAAATGAGCAGCGGGGAGCTGCAGGCTCACAGATATGAACGGTTTAGGAGAATCTGACCAATGAGCCGAAAAGACAGTGGATATGGAAGCCGGAGAGAGCGGCAGGGAGAGAAGCAATGAGACAGTTGACGCCCTTAATAATAGGTGATCTGACAGTAGAAAAGCCCGTAATTCAGGGCGGCATGGGAGTGGGAATCAGTCTCCACCGCCTGGCAGGGGCAGTGGCAAAGGCGGGAGGGCTGGGAGTCATCTCCACGGCGCAGATCGGATTTCGGGAACCGGATTTTAAGAAAGATCCTCTCGGAGCCAATCTAAGGTCCATAGGCGCGGAGATGAGGCTGGCCAGGGAGACAGCTCCGGACGGAGCCATAGGATTTAATATTATGGTAGCCACAAGGCAGTACAGCCAATATGTAAAAGCTGCCGTGAAGTCAGGGGCAGATATTATTATCTCCGGGGCAGGGTTGCCGGTATCCCTTCCCGAGTACGCCGGGGAGGCGGAAAACCAGTTGGAGGAGGCAGGGATTCACAGGGAGAGAAAGACTAAGCTGGCTCCCATTGTGTCCACCGCCAAATCCGCCCAGGTAATCTGCCGGTTCTGGGACAGGAGATATAAGAGAGTTCCGGATCTGGTTGTGGTGGAAGGGCCGCTGGCAGGAGGTCACCTGGGGTTTTCCAGAGAACAGCTTAAAGAGTACGGGGCAGACACAGAGGATGTGGAACATACCTATAAGAGGGAGGATTACCACAGGGAGATAAGAGAGATCTTTAAGGTGGTGAAGTCTTATGGGGAGAAATACGGCATCCATATTCCCGTAGTGACTGCGGGAGGGATCTATGACCACAGGGATGTGATCACCCAGTTAGACCTGGGGGCGGATGGGGTCCAGGTGGCCACACGGTTTGTGACAACAAGGGAATGCGATGCCCCTGAGTGTTATAAGCAGGCCTATATCCAGGCAGGGCCAGGAGATATCGTAATAACCAAGAGCCCTGTGGGCATGCCGGGGCGGGCAATCATGAATCCGTTTCTCAAGGAGGCGGCATGCCGGAGGATACCGCCCAAGGGATGTTTCCGGTGTCTGGAAAAGTGTGACCCGGCGTCAACACCCTATTGCATCACAGAGGCTCTTGTCAATGCGGCCCAGGGGAATTTGGACCGAGCCCTTTTGTTCTGCGGAAGCAACGCGTCCAGGGCAGAAAAGATCGAGACCGTGGAGGAAGTGATGAAGGAGCTGACAGGAGCCGGAGCGCCGGTTCTATGAGCCTCCAAAGGCTTTCACTGCCTCCGGGACGCTGGTTCCCTCTCCAATCTCCGTAAGCATCCGATACCAGGAGGAACGGGCTTCTGTCCAGCCCGGGGTGGTCTGATAATAGTCATCCATGTAGGGCGTAAAAATGCCGTATTCCTCCATGAGCAGATCATTTTCATAGATATTAGCCATATCCCTCACCGGCCAGTAGGATGAAGCCCGGACAGCCCTTGCGTAGGGGATGTCATTTTCCGTGATATAGCGGATAAAGGTTTTCGATGCCTGGATCTGCTCTTCATTGCCGTTGTCAAAGACGCCGAAGCCCCAGATACCGCTCTGGAGTCTGGGCGCGCCCTGGCTGGTGGGGAAAGCTATGGGGAAAATTTCAAAGTCCAGGTCAGGGTGGTTGATGGTCTGCTGGATCTCCACGGACACACTCCAGCAAAAGCACATGGCACTTTCTTTTTTGCAGAACAGGTCAATGGCTTCGGAAGAAGAGATGGATGGATCAATGGTGATGCCATCCAGATCACGGAGAAGCTCCAGGGCTTTTCTGTTCTCTTCGCTGTCAACGGTATAAAACGTATGGGTATCATCAGTAAAAGAGCCCCCGTACAGATTATTTACCAAAGCTCTTGTCCCCTGGTCGCCGCTTTGATTTTTACAATACACGATTCCCGCGTTCTTCTGTCCCCAGGCTGTCAGGGCCTCGACAGCCTTGATAAAGCCCTGGGTAGTCCAGGTGTGGGTTTCCTCGTCAATATACGGAAGCGCCCCTGCCTCCCGGAACATATCATAGTTAATTGCCATGCAATGAGCGGACATACATATGGGATATTCATAATAAGCGCCGCTTTTATGCCGGCAGGCTGATCTTATATTCTCATAGATCCGGCCGGATTGATCGGACTCCCATAAGTCAGACAGATCGGCCATCCATCCCCTTTCCCCCCAATTTGCCACCAGGCGTTCCGGACCTTCTAAGACCAGGTTGGGCATGCGGCCTTCCGAAACAGCCTGGCTGATTTTTTCGTCCCCGTTATCGTAATTGAGGAACTCTGCGGAAATATTAATGTTTGGATATTCCTTGTGGAAAGCTGCCAGCATGCTGGCTACAGCGGTGGGATTTCCCCAGCTCCCCACAGGAAAGGTCCATAACACCAGGTCTGTGGTTTGCCGGGCGCTTGTATCCCCGCCAGGGTCCTGGTCCGCGCTCCTGTTGGCACAGGAAGACAGAAGGGCGGAGGAGAGAATCACACACAGAAAACCAATTATTTTTTTCATGTCTTAAAAATTCCTTTCTCAATGAAGAAGCCGTCTTAGCAGCGAGAGAACCTCATCAAGGTCAAAAGGCTTTGCCGTATGGGCATTCATGCCGCAGTCGAGACATTTCCTGATATCTTCCTGAAACGCGTCCGCGCTGACCGCGATGATGGGAACGGTCCCGGCGCTGCCATGATCGGACTCCCGGATGGCTTTTGCCGCTTC
The DNA here is from genome assembly GCA_947066955.1 of uncultured Hungatella sp. GTDB lineage: Bacteria > Bacillota > Clostridia > Lachnospirales > Lachnospiraceae > UBA3402. The sequence goes on along the minus strand of CAMTAF010000093.1, from coordinate 2,561 downwards.
AAAGCCTGTCATGACAGGCATGCGGAGATCCATCAATATGGCGTCATACCACCCGGGAGGGGACTGCTCAAATTTTTCTACACAGATCTGTCCGTTTTCTGCCCACTCCAGCTCCATTCCCAGATCGCCCAGCATCTCGCTTGCGATCTCCCAGTTCAGCTCATTGTCTTCCGCCACCAGGATCCGTCTGCCCTTTAAGTCAATTCCAGCATCTGCGGAGGGCTCTTTTTCCTGTTCCTGGAGCTTTTCTTTGGACTGAGTGAATCGGCGCAGGCCATAATAGAGGCTGGAGCGGAACAGGGGTTTTGAAATAAAGCCGCGGATGCTGCTGACATGCCCGGCCTCTGCCTCGATTTCATCCCATTCCCCGTCTGTGAGGAGGATAACGGGAAGTTCCGGGCCAAAACTTAAGGCCAGCTCTCTGGCTGCCTGTATTCCATCCCTGCCCTGAATATCCCAATCCAGCAGGATGATATCATAGGGATCCTTTTTTTGGCAGTGATCTTCCATGACCTGGAAAGCCTGGTTCATATCTGTCACAGATTCCCCCCGCAGGCCTATGGATTCCAGGGCAGAGCAGGCAAGGGGGCCGGCGGTTTTATCATCGTCAATCACCAGAATATTTCCCTGGGGCAGGCGCAGGTCTTTCTCCTGGCAGGGGACGATCTCCATATCAAGGGTAATGTGGAAATCGCTGCCTTTTCCCTGCTGGCTTTCAACAGTGATGGCCCCGCCCATGGAATCTACAATGTATTTGGTAATGGCCATACCCATTCCGGCTCCGGCCGCCTGTTTTACGCGGGCGCTGTCTTCTCTGGCAAAAGCGTCAAAGATCTTTGACTGAAATTCCCTGGACATGCCGATGCCGTTGTCTTTGATATGTAAATGGGAGCGTATATAGTCCTGCCCTTTCGGCGAGGGCTCTTCATACAGGTCAGCTTCAATAGTACCCCCCTCGGGGGTGAATTTTACCGCGTTTCCTATAATATTTAAAAGAATCTGGCTTAACCGGACCCTGTCCGCGCGCACATTTTCATGAAAGATGCCGTGGGCATAAATATAAAAATGCTGGCGCTTCTCCTGGACCTGGTCCTGGATAATGATGGCTATATTCTGCATAATATCCCTGAGGCAGAGGTCTTCCGTATTCAATATAAGATCTCCGCTCTCGATTTTTGACATATCCAGCATATCGGAGATCAACCCCAGGAGATGGCGGCTGGAGACATGGATTTTTTTAAGGCAGGAGCGGACCCGGGGAGGATTGTCCAGGCTGCTGATGGCAATGGAGGTCATCCCCATAATCCCGTTCATGGGTGTGCGGATATCATGACTCATGTTGGAGAGAAATTCATTTTTTGCCCTGTTGGAGCGCTCCGCGGATCTCATGGCCTCCTCCGCGGTTTTTCTGGCTTCATCCAGAGCCCGCATCTGTGTTTTGGTGAGACGGTAGTATCCAAAAAACACAAGGAGCAGGGATAAGATGATCAGGCTGCACCCTCCGATGGAGATGCAGGACCACCTTTTTTGAAGAAGAGTTACGGTCTCATTCAGCGTATTGTGAGAGACCTTCAAAAGCAAATGCCATTCCGAATTGGGAAGGCCGGAGCAGTAGATGTTCCAGTTCTCGCCGGAGATCAGGACCTCGTCGGAATAGTCCCGGTCAGTTTCCAGCGCCTGCCGAAACTCCCTGGCATATTGGGAGGGCTCCTTCCCGTTGCAGGTTTCATAAAATTTTTCCACCCGTTCAAAATAATTCTGCGCCTCAGCGGGACTCTTATGTAAAACATAGCTGCCGTCGTCGCGTATAATGGAATACTCCATCATGCTGCTCTGGACATTGTCCTCCAGGATATCGCTTAAGTAACTGGTAGGAAGGCCCGCCACCAGGGCGATGCTTGTATTTCCGCCGCCCATGGGATAAACAGCAGGCACGCCCATTAAGACAACAGGGATTCCTGCCCTGTCTTTTCCCGCGCACACATTATACCGGCCTCCCCGGACAGAGCGGTCTAAGCTCTCCGGCACATCTGCCGTCACCTGGGCCCCGTAGATCATATGAAATTGTCCGTCATCGGTGTAAAACGCCAGATACTCAAACCCGGCTGAACGGGCGTTGTAGGTGAGTCCGATCCGCATGGCCGTTTCCCCTGTGAAACGCCCCGGGGGAACAGAATCTACAAGGGACTCTACCTGGGAGAGACGCAGTTCAATGGTAGTTCCAAAATGTGAGGCCACCTGCTCGCTTATGCCGGACATATAAAAGGTACACAGCTGCCGGATCGCATTCTCCCCCATGAGGTTCATACAGATTGTCTGGATAACGAATACAAATATACAAAAAAACGATATCAGAACAAGGCTTATATTTAGAAAGTTTGTCGTCCTTTTTTCCATGTTCTCTGTCTCCTGCCATATACTTAATTATAGTTTAGCAGAAAATATTATTCAAGAAAAGCCCAATCTTTGCCTGCCAGCCTTTCACGGGACAGCGGCTGGATGGGGCCAGGATAAACTTTCAAAGTTACAAAAATGTTACAGAACAGGAAATGAAAATTTTC
>CAMTAF010000092.1 GCA_947066955.1 uncultured Hungatella sp. | reverse complement strand
AAAACAGTGGAGCGGAACAGAGTTCCGCTCCAGATCCCTCGGTGTGGAATAATCACCTTTCTTTTTTTCAAACATAAGCGGCTGTATGACAACCTCCTGATCATCCTTATATTTGGCATATACCGGGTTATCGGCCATATAAGTTTTATAAGGGCAAGGTATATCTCTGGGTACCGTTACCTTTGACGAAGCGAGAACGGTTGGCTGTACCGTCCATCTAAGCTTCCCTTGAACAGTATCGATCTTTAGCTTATCAATAAAAGCCTGGAGGAGCCGGCTGTTCTTCCCCATCCTCTGTAAATCAATGCTAATCAGCACATCAATGCTTATGCCCATCATATGGGAAAGATTTGATAATACATCAATTGCAGGAAATGTATCTGGTGTCTTGGAGAGGCGTGAAAAATAGCCCACGCTAACGCCAACCTTTTCCTCCAGTTCGTCGGAAGGCATTCTAAAAATGATGACAAATCTAAAGCTGACTGCTGATCAAGCCATGTCTGCTATTGATATTCCCACAGAAAAGCGGGCGGAATACAGGGCGAAGCTGTAAAAACCGTGTCTGAGGGAAATCATCTCATACATGAAATAGCTCTTTTGATTCGATCTGATCTTCTGCGCTGTTTCCAAAACAGCGCTTTTCCTTACTTTCCACCATATTTTCTGCAGCGAGGCCAAGGCTTCCAAAAGCTTTGGCTGTGGTTTCCTGTGGCTTTTTTGCGGGAGTACCAGGCCTCACCTTCCAGAGAGTTAGGATGGACAACTAGCCAGCGAACCCCCAGCTGCCTGGCTGCAATATTTAGACAGCTTATTGATGTTGACATAGAATAATAAGAGATATATTGTTTTGAAAGTATATTGGAAAATAAACACAAAAAATTCACAAAATTTTTGGCAATAACTATTGACGAGCACTGATAATAGTGATATAACACAAATAGAACAGATAGAGCAAGAAGGAGAGAGTAGAAATACTATTATTTCCTTCTCATGATCCAAAGTTCCAATTGACAAATTATTTTTCATAATAGAAAAGGAGAGATGACTTATGATGACACCTAGTATTTTTGGAGAGAACTTGTTTGATGATTTCTTTGATGACCTTTTTGAGTTTCCGGCGTTTGATGATAAGGCAATGAGGAAAGTACAGAGGAAGCTGTATGGGCGTCATGCGGCAAACATGATGAAAACAGATGTACAGGAACACGATGATCATTACGAGGTAGATATTGATCTGCCGGGTTTCAAGAAAGACGAGATTACTCTGGAACTTAAGGATGGATATCTGGTAATAACTGCGGCAAAGGGGCTTGACAAAGATGAGAAAGAAAAGAAAACCGGGAAGTTTGTCCGCCGGGAGCGTTATGCAGGCAGTATGAGCAGATCTTTCTATATTGGCGAGGATATTAAAGTGGAAGATATCCAGGCAAAGTATGAAGGAGGCGTGTTAAAGCTGAATGTGCCAAGGGTGAACGGGAATCAGGCACAGGTTGAAGAAAAGAAGTATATTGCCATTGAGTAACATAGTATTCCCCATGCCCTGCTTAGGGCGCCACTATGAATGAAGGGGGCACTATGCCCTCCGGGGGGTGTACAGCCCGTTTTCGCACAGCTCAGCACAGGAGCACTGAGCTTTCGCAGCAAACGGGTAACGGCAGGGGGCGGGCAAGCCCCCTGCTTTTTCGCGGCAGGGCGGCTCTGCACCTCTGGATGATTTCCTGATCCAGGCGGCATCTTGTTTATTTTTAATCTGCTTAATCTCCCCCTATAACAGTCAATCCCCCCTCCCCCCGCTGCACAATTTCCGGTAAGCCAGGGGCGTCATGCCCCATTCTTTTTTAAAGCACCGATGAAAATAACTTTTCTCTTCAAACCCCACCTCTTCAATGATCGTGTGTACCGGAAGGCTGGTCTCCCGGAGGAGGAACCGGGCCTGCTCTAACCGGATCTTTAGGAGCTGATGCTGAAATGTGATGCCTGCGTGTTTTTTGAACCAGGAAGAAAAATAGGCAGGGTGGTAGTGAAATGCCTCCGCCGTGGTTTCCAGGGTGATGTCCCGGTAGTGATTGGACATGTAAGTCAGGACTTCCCCGATCTTGTGCTCGGTCATCATGGTGGAGCCGCCGATGAGGAGGCGTTCCCTGTGGATTTCATTGAGATTGGTGAATAAAAGGGTTTCGGCGGCGTGGACGGTCTTTAGGCTTCGGGGAATCTTTGCCGCCTCGTAGAACAGGACCTGGGCGATGGTCCAGCTCATGTCAGACAGAAAGCAGTCAAAGTGGAGAAGACGGGGGGAGTGGGCCTCTGTCTTTAGAAAGTCATAAAAGATAGGGCAGTCCGTCATCTGGAACAGGAACAGGGAGTCGAAAAAGGATTCTCTCAACAGCAGGGCCGGGATCCGGGCTTCTTTTTCCGCCGAGAGGCTTCCACCTTTTGTGATGAGGATATTGCCGGGAGCGCAGGTGATCTGCCGGTTCTCCAGAGCCAGGATGCAGCGCTCCGGCGTCAGATGAATCTGCACGTCTGCCCTCCCAGGGACAGGCAGGTCCGGGAGAATGCCTGGAAAATAGTTGGAGGAATCGGGGGTCAGGGGGCGGGTGTTGGAATGAGACATGGCGGGAAACTCCTTTTTTATGCACACGGGGCGGAAAGGAAATGTGGCCGCTTGCGCGGCCCCGCCCCAGCGCAGCGAGTAGGGGGAAAGGTCTCCCCTGCTCGATTCTTTCTATTTTGATTTTACCCCCTGGCGGGAGTTTTGTAAACCAATATTAAAATAAACCACTTTTTAGGCAATATAAGTGGCCTCGTCAGATAAAAGAACCTATGATAAAATGAAACTTGTAAGAAATGTTAAATAAATAACAGGAGGAAGGCAAACGCGCAGCGTTTATAGGATGCCTTCCGACGAGCTGGCAGGTGCCGCGAAGCGGCGCGTGCCGTTACCAAAAAATAGGGGAGGAAGGTATCATGAGAAAACACATTGGGAAGTGTGCTGGTGCCCACGCAGGTCAGCGCCCTAAACGGGCAATGACCTATCGTGGCAGGAAGCTGATCAGCCTGCTTATGGCTGCGGCAGTAATGGCGGCCGGGGTATCCGGCTGCTCGGGGAGCGCGGACACAGGGGCCACCCCATCGTCACAGCAGACAGAGGCAGCGACAACTCAGGAGACGGCTCAGGCGGAGGAGACCGCAGAGGCCGGGGGACAGGAGTCCAAGGCAAAGGAGTCCCAGTCAGGATCCGGTGAAAACGCCGAAAGTCAGGCCAAGGCGGGGACTTACGAGGCCACGCGGAAGGGCTTTGGCGGGGATGTGACCGTGACTGTGACGGTTGACGACAGCGGCAGTGTGACAGCGGTGGAGGTGACGGCTGACAGCGAGACTCTGGATCTTGGGGGCAAGGCCGCGCCGAAGATTGCTCAGGATATCCTGGACACTCAGAGTCTGGCGGTTGACACCGTATCAGGGGCCACCATCACTTCTGAGGCAGTTCTGGCGGCAGCGGAGGATGCTCTCTCCCAGGCCGGGATCGATGTGGAGGCCTGGAAGAATAAGGTTGTGGAGAAGGCCCAGGGAGAGGCCGAGGAGGTCACCGTGGACATCGTGGTGGTTGGAGCAGGCGGTTCCGGAACCGGCGCGGCTCTGGCGGCAGCGGAGACAGGGGCAAAGGTCATGGTTGTGGAAAAGCTCGGCAGCGTGGGAGGCAACTCCAAGCTGGCCAGCGGATTTTTTGCCATCAACTCCAAGTGGCAGCAGGAGGAGAACCTAAATCTGGATGTTGACGTGGCGGTGAACCGCCTTCTGGTATTTAACAACTATTTGTCTAACGGTCCTTTAACCAGGGCCATTGTGGAGAAGGCGGCGGACACGGTGGAGTGGCTGGACAACTATGGGATGAAGTTCTATCTTCAGCAGGAGACCACCCAGTTCGCCCATGAAGATGATCCTTATGAGTACAAGTGTTATCACAAATACGAGGACAGCGGGGCCGGATTCGAGGCCCTCTATGAGAAGCTTGACGACATGGGGGCAGAGGTGCGGTTAAATACCACCTTCAATGAGCTGATCCAGGAGAGCGACGGCACCGTGACCGGGATCAAGGCCACCAAGGAGGATGGCGGCGTTCTCACGGTTCACGCCAAGGCCACGGTCCTGTGCACCGGCGGCTTCGGTGGCGACGGCGAGAGGGCGGCCACAAAGGTGAAGAACGGCTATATGGCTTCCATCGGCATGCCCAACATGGGCGAGGGCTATGACGCTCTTGTGGGGGCGGGAGCCATTGACTTAGACGGAACGCCTCTTCTCCATGCCTGTCAGCTGGCAGAGGCGGAGACCACCACAGTGTCCACCTCTGAGACCCTGGCAGGATTTTCTAACAGCAGCCTGACCCAGCTTCTCATGTCTCCCCTTCTGTGGGTGGATGCTTCGGGAAGCCGGTTTACCAACGAGGACGTGGTCTATGACACGGCATTTTGGGCCAACGCGGCAGTGTCGGCCGGCGGAAGATATTATTTTATCGTGGACGAGAAGACTCTTCAGTCCTACACGGACGGCGATACCTTGAGGATCTCCAAGTCCGGTCCCGGAGCCTGCATGGATCCGGCGGATTTTGTGGACCTGGCAGATCAGGCCGTGGAGGCAGGGACCGCATGGAAAGGCAGCACGGCGGCAGAGCTGGCCGAGGCCACAGGTATGAGCGCTCAGGAGCTGGAGGACACCATTGCCCGGTACAATTCCATGGTGAAGGCGGGAAAGGATACGGACTATGACAAGGCCGCGGCGTCCTTAAAATTCCCGGTGGAAGAGGGGGATCTGTACGCCTTTGACTGCCGCGCCGTGTATCTTGGAACCGTAGGCGGGGTGAAGGTGGATGAACATCTCCAGGTTATTGACGGAGATTACAACCCGATTCCCGGCCTGTACGCGGCAGGGACCAACGCGGGCGGATATTACAACGGCCTGGGCTATCCGCCATACGAGGGCCTGGCCTGCGGCTTTGCCTGGACCTCCGGGAGAATCGCGGGGGAGAGCGCGGCGGAGTATGTGACGCGGTAAAAGTCCTTTAATTGACTAATTAGCGCTATCAATAATCAAAAGGGTGTACTGGAGTTGAACGCGTTCAAAGCCAGTACACCTCTTTTTATGCACACGGGCCCCGGCTGTCACCCTTTCAGATTCTTCTGCGCCGTAGCCAGCATCAGCTTGATCCTGTTTAACTGGTTCACCTCGCTGGCTCCCGGGTCATAGTCCACAGCAATGACGTTGGAGCCGGGGTAAGCCCGCCGAAGCTCCTTGATGACGCCCTTGCCCACTATGTGGTTGGGGAGGCAGCCAAAGGGCTGGGTGCAGACGATGTTCTTCACGCCGCTGTGGATCAGCTCCAGCATCTCGCCTGTTAAGAACCACCCTTCTCCTGTCTGATTCCCCAGGGAGACGAAGTCCTGGGCCATTTTGGCCAGGTCCTGGATCTTGCCCGGGGCGGTGAAGTGGGTGCTGGTCAGGAACTCTCTGCGGGCCACCTTCCGGAAGTATTCCAGGAGGGAGATGCCGATGTTGCACAGCCTGGCCGTGGAGGCCTTTCCTCCCAGGTTCTCTGCCTTAAAGTTGCTGTTGTAGAAGCAGTACAGCAGAAAATCCATGAGATCCGGCATCACGGCCTCGGCCCCCTCTGCCTCCAAAAGCTCCACAATGTGGTTGTTGGCCAAGGGCGAGAACTTCACCAGGATCTCTCCCACGATTCCCACTCTGGGTTTCTTTACGTCAAGCCTTGGCAGGCGGTCAAAATCCCGGATAATGCCCTTGATGTTCCGGTGGAACTCCATCATGGAGGGGGAGCGCTTGGACAGGGAGGCGATGCACCGCTTTTTCCATGCCCTGTGGAGCTTGTCGGCTGCTCCGGGATCCCGCTCGTAGGGTCTTGTGGCGTAGACCACCCGCATGAAGATGTCTCCGTAGACCACGGCCTGCATGCACTTGATAAGCATGGGAGGGGTGATCTGGAATCCCGGGTTGGTCTCCATGCCGTTGGCATTGATGGAGATCACGGGGATCTGGGGCATGCCTGCCTTCTCCAGGGCCCGGCGGATAAAGCCGATGTAGTTGGAGGCGCGGCACCCTCCTCCTGTCTGGCTCATGAACACGGCAGTGCGGTCTAAGTCATATTTGCCGGACAGGAGGGCCTGCATCACCTGGCCGATGACGATGAGGGAGGGGTAGCAGGCGTCGTTGTTCACGTACTGGAGCCCAACGTCGATGGCGGACCGGTCGTCATTTTGCAGCACTTCGATCTGGTAGCCGAAGGAGCGGATGGCCGGCTCTAAGAGGTCAAAGTGGATAGGGGACATCTGGGGGCACAGGAGAGTGTAGGTCTTCTTCATGTCCTTTGTAAACAGCACCCGGTTGTAGGCGCTGCTGACCATCTTTCTCTCAAAATGGTTCACATCCCGCACCTTTAGGGCGGCGATGAGGGAGCGGACGCGGATGCGGGCTGCCCCTAAGTTGTTGACCTCATCGATCTTTAAGACCGTATAAATCTTGCCCGCGGCGGAGAGAATATCATGTACCTGGTCCGTGGTCACGGCGTCTAAGCCGCATCCGAAGGAGTTCAGCTGGATCAGATCCAGGCAGTCGCTGGTCTTTACATAGGAGGCGGCAGCGTACAGTCTGGAGTGGTACATCCACTGGTCCGTGACGATCAGGGGGCGCTCCACTTCTCCCAGATGGGATATGGAGTCCTCTGTGAGCACGGCCATGCCGTAGGAGGTGATCATGTCCGGGATGCCGTGGTGGATCTCCGGGTCAATGTGGTAGGGCCTGCCTGCCAGGACGATGCCGTGGCGGTTGTTGTCCTTGAGCCACTGGATGGTCTCCTCCCCTTTCTTCTGCAAGTCCGCGCGGGAGGCCATCAGCTCCTGCCAGCCTTTGCGGGCAGCCGAGAGCACCTCCTGCTCCGGGATGTCAAACTCCTTTTTGAATTCAGCTGCCAGCTGCTTTGCCAGGATCTCCTCGCTGGTAAAGGCCATAAAGGGGTTTAGGAACCGGACATTTTTCTCCGCCAGCTCCTCCACGTTGTTCTTGATGTTCTCCGCGTAGGAGGTGACCATGGGGCAGTTGTAGTGGTTTCCGGCATCCGGCTGCTCGTTCCTCTCATAGGGGATACAGGGGTAGAAGATGGTCTTGATGCCCTGGGCGATGAGCCAGGACACATGTCCGTGGACGATCTTTGCCGGATAGCACTCGGACTCGCTGGGGATGGACTCAATGCCCAGCTCGTAGATCTTTCTGGTGGACTGGGGGGACAGCACGGTGCGGAACCCCAATTCTTTAAAAAATATTGCCCAGAAAGGATAGTTTTCGTAAAAGTTCAGGACCCTGGGGATCCCAATGACGCCCCTGGGGGCCTGGTCGGGGGTGAGGGCCTCGTAGTCGAAGATCCGGTGGTATTTGTAGTCAAATAAGTTGGGGATCTCCTTTTTGATCTTCTCCTTGCCCAGCCCCCGCTCGCACCGGTTGCCGCTGATGAACTGGCGGCCTCCCTCAAAACGGTTTACTGTGAGAACACAGCGGTTGGTGCAGCCTTTGCACCGGGCCATGGAGGTGTCGTATTTTAAGTTTATGATCTTGTCTAAGGGGAGGAGGGTGGTCTTTTGGCCTTCCCTGTATCTCTCCCTGGCGATGAGGGCGGCTCCGAAAGCGCCCATGATGCCGGCGATGTCGGGGCGCACTGCCTGGCAGCCTGATATTTTCTCAAAGCTTCTGAGCACAGCGTCGTTGTAGAAGGTGCCCCCCTGGACGACCACATGGGAGCCTAGGTCTGAGGGGCTTGTGATCTTGATGACCTTGTACAGGGCATTTTTGATGACCGAGTAGGCAAGGCCGGCGGAGATGTCGGCCACGCTGGCGCCCTCCTTCTGGGCCTGCTTTACATTGGAGTTCATAAACACCGTGCACCTGGTTCCCAAGTCTGTGGGGTTCCTGGCAAACAGGGCCTCCCTGGCGAAATCCTCCACAGAGTAGTTTAGAGACTTGGCGAAGGTCTCGATAAAGGAGCCGCAGCCGGAGGAGCAGGCCTCGTTGAGCTGAACGCTGTCCACGGTCTTTTCCCGGATCTTGATGCACTTCATGTCCTGGCCGCCAATGTCCAGGATGCAGTCCACTTCCGGGTCAAAAAACGCGGCCGCGTAGTAGTGGGAGATGGTCTCAACCTCCCCCTCGTCCAGCATCAGAGCGGCCTTTAGAAGGGCTTCCCCGTAGCCTGTGGAGCAGGACCAGGCGATTTTCGCGGTGTCCGGCAGCAGGGCCCGGATCTCCCGCACGGAGCGGATGGCGGTGGCCAGGGGGCTGCCGTTGTTGTTGCTGTAGAAATGATACAAGAGGGTGCCGTCCTCCCCCACCAGGGCAACCTTGGTGGTGGTGGAGCCCGCGTCGATGCCCAGGAAGCAGTTGCCGGTGTAAGAGGACAGAGGCGCCTTCTTCACGGTGTGGCAGCTGTGGCGGGCAGTGAAACGGTCATAATCCGCCTCATCGGCAAACAGGGGTTCCATGCGCTTTACCTCAAAGTCCATCTTGATGCCCCTGGTCAGCTGTCCGATCATGGCGTCTAGGGACGTGACAGTCTCCTCTTTGCTGTTCATGGCAGCGCCCAGGGCGGCAAAAAGGTGAGAGTGGCCGGGGGCGATGATCTGTTCTCCCGACAGGTTCAGGGTCCGGATAAATGCCTGGCGCAGCTGGGGAAGGAAGTGGAGCGGTCCTCCCAGGAAGGCCACGTTGCCCCGGATGGGCTTGCCGCAGGCCAGGCCGCTGATGGTCTGGTTGACCACTGCCTGGAAAATGGAAGCCGCCAGATCTTCCCTTGTGGCCCCCTCGTTGATCAGGGGCTGGATGTCGGATTTGGCGAACACGCCGCAGCGGGCGGCGATGGGGTAGATCATCTGGTAATTGGCCGCGTATTCGTTGAGGCCCGAGGCATCTGTCTGGAGGAGAGCCGCCATCTGGTCAATAAAAGAACCGGTACCGCCTGCGCAGATGCCGTTCATGCGCTGGTCAATACCGTCTGAAAAGTAAATGATCTTGGCGTCCTCTCCGCCCAGTTCAATGGCCACATCGGTCTGCGGGGCTTCCGCCTGGAGAGCCGTGGCCACAGCCACCACCTCCTGGACAAAGGGAACATTTAAGTGGGCAGACAATGTGAGCCCGCCGGAACCGGTGATGGTGGGGCGCACAGTGATCTCCCCCAGCTTTTCGCGGGCCCGGCCCAGAAGAAGGGCCAGGGTCTCCTGGATATTGGCGTAATGCCGTTCATAATCGGCAAACAGCATCTTCTGGCTGCTGTCGGTTACTGCTATTTTTACAGTAGTGGAACCGATATCGATTCCTAAAGAATAGTGATTGTTCATATTTGTGGGATAAATCCCAGCCTCCTTTGCATAAAGACATCTGGATAAGAATGCCGTAGGTAGTTTAACATAAATTAAGAAAGAATACAATTGGGGGTCACTGTTAAAAAAATGTTAACGGATCATGAAAAAATAGTAAAAGTGCTGATTTATTTGACAAACCCTCTGCCACAAATTATAATGGTAAAGTCAAAGGCATATTTTGGAAATAACAGCTGCGGGAAAAGGTGAAAGTATGATTCAGATCTTTATGACAGAGGATGGGGCGATCCATCAGAAAGACGAAGTGGAAAACGGTATCTGGCTGGCCCTTACGGATCCTACGGCCACGGAGATCCTGGAGATCTCGGAGGCCTACGGCATTGACCCGGATCATCTCAGGGCGCCTCTGGATGAGGAGGAGCGCTCCCGTATTGAGCTGGAGGATCATTACACCCTGATCCTGGTGGATATCCCGGCTATTGAGGAGAGGAGCGGGAAGGACTGGTATGTGACCATCCCTCTGGGCATTATCGTCGCGGAGCAGATGATCATCACCATATGCCTGGAGGAGACCCCCATCCTGACAGCGTTCATGGATGGAAGGGTGAAGGAATTCTACACGTACATGAAGACCAGGTTTATTTTGCAGATCTTATATAAGAACGCTTCCATGTACTTACAGTACCTCCGGGTCATTGACAAGAAGAGCGACGTGGTGGAGAGAAAGCTCCACAAGGCCCAGAAGAACCAGGAACTCATGGAGCTTCTGGAGCTGGAGAAGAGCCTTCTGTATTTTTCCACATCCCTCCGTTCCAACGAGGTGGTGCTGGAGAAGCTGATGAAAACCGAGAAGATCAAGAAGTATCCGGAGGACACGGAGCTCCTTGAGGATGTCATCATCGAGAACAAGCAGGCCATCGAGATGGCCAACATTTACAGCGGCAACTTAAATGTAACCACGGAAGCGGTGGCGTCGGTGATCTCCAACAACTTGAATATTGTCATGAAGCTTTTGACCACCATAACCCTGGTGATGGCTATCCCCACCATGGTGGCCAGCTTTTACGGCATGAATGTTCTGGGAATCCCCTTTGCCCAGCACCCCCAGGGGTTCTGGATCGTCATAGGCTTTACCCTGGTGCTGTCCCTTGTGGTGACGTTGATTTTTTCCAAAAAAGACCTGTTTTAGTTGTATTTCAGAAAAGGACAAGATTATGAGATTTTTTCGCAAGCTGGAACAAAAATATGGGAAATACGCGGTCAGCAATCTGATGTATTATATTGTGATTCTGTACGGCTTAGGGCTTATTTTGTACCTGTTCAATCCCATGGTCTACTGGGCTTATCTGTCCCTGGACATGGAGGCCATATTTCACGGCCAGGTGTGGAGGCTGGTGACGTTTCTGATCTACCCTCCGGCCCTTGGAAACTGGGTTCTGGGAGACATCTTTTTCGGCGTCATAGCCCTGTTTATGTACCACAGCTTAGGGGTGACTTTGGAGAGGGTGTGGGGTTCCTTCCGGTTTAATGTATTTTTCCTCATGGGCGTCATCGGCCAGATTCTGGCGGCCCTGGTGGGGTATGTGGTGTTTCACCAGAACTACGTTGTCACCACGGGATTTTTGAATTTTTCCATATTCCTGGCATTTGCCATATGTTTTCCCGACGTGCAGTTTTTGCTGTTCATGGTCATCCCCATCAAGGCGAAGTGGCTGGCCATCGCCGAGACGGCAGTGTACGCCTACAGTTTTATCAGGGGGAGCGCCAGCACCCGGTGCGAGATCGCCCTGTCCCTGCTCAATGTGATTCTGTTTGTGGCTATGACCCGCAATTATCAGCGGTACAGCCCCAGGGAGATCAAGAGAAAGAAAGAGTTCAAGTCCAAGATGAAGATCATGCCAAAGGGCCGCACCATCCACAAGTGCGCCGTCTGCGGCAGAACCGAGACAGACGACCCCAACCTGGATTTCAGGTACTGTTCCAAATGTGTGGGCGGCCTGGAGTACTGCCAGGATCATCTGTATACTCACCAGCATGTGACAGAGGAGATCGCCCGTCTCCATGACAGCTGATTTCGTGGCTGTGGAAGACGTTGCGGTTGAGGAGCTGTCCGGATTGTAAGGGGCGGCCGGAAGGCTCCCCGGATCCGCTGTCAGGACAGATGCCGGGGAGAGACACAATATAAGAAGAAAAGGAAAGGCAGATCATAAGTATGAAAAAGACAAAGATCATCTGCACCATGGGACCTAATTCCGATGACCGTCAGGTCATGGTTGAACTTGCCAAGAACGGCATGGACATTGCCAGGTTTAATTTTTCCCACGGTGACCATGAGGAGCAGAAGGCACGTTTAGAGCAGTTAAAGAGCGTCAGGGAGGAGTTGGATCTCCCCATTGCCGCCCTTTTGGACACAAAGGGTCCCGAGATCCGCACAGGGCTGTTAAAAGACGGCCGGAAGGTGACCTTGACGGAAGGCCAGGAATTCACCCTGACCACCAGGGATGTGGAGGGGGATCAGGAGATCTGCCACATCAACTACAAGGGCCTTAACGACGACGTTGTCCCGGGCAACCGGATTCTCATCGACGACGGCCTTATCGAGCTGAGGGTAGAGCAGGTGGACGGCACAGAGATCCGCTGCAAGGTGATAAACGGAGGGGAGCTGGGCCAGAGAAAAGGCGTTAATGTGCCAAATGTAAAGGTAAAGCTTCCGGCCCTGACGGAGAAAGACAAAGAGGACATCTGGTTCGGCATCGAGGAGGGCTTTGATTTTATCGCTGCCTCATTTGTGCGCAGCGCCGATGCCATTATTGAGATCAAGCAGATGCTTGACGTGGCAGGGTCCAACATCAAGGTGATCGCTAAGATCGAGAACGCGGAGGGAATTGAGAACATCGACTCCATCATCGCGGCCAGCGACGGGATCATGGTGGCCAGAGGGGACATGGGCGTGGAGATCCCTGCGGAGAAGGTTCCCTATATCCAGAAGGAGATTATCCGCAAGTGCAACGAGGCCAGCAAGCCGGTTATCACGGCCACCCAGATGCTGGACTCCATGATCCGCAATCCCCGGCCCACCAGGGCGGAGGTGACGGATGTGGCAAACGCGGTCTACGACGGAACGGACGCGGTGATGCTCTCCGGAGAGACGGCCATGGGCAAATATCCGGTGGAGGCTTTAAAGATGATGGCCCAGATCGCGGAGGAGACCGAGTCCCACTTGGACTACAGCGCGTACCGCCGCCGCAGCGTGTCCGCGGAGAACCTGCGCAAGATTTCCAATGCAGTATGTTTCTCATCTGTATCCACGGCCCATGACCTGGATGCGAAGGTGATCATCGCCCCAAGCATCAGCGGTTTCACAGCGGGCCTGCTGTCAAAATACCGCCCCGGCGCCCGCATCATCGGCCTGTCCCCCAGCGGCACGGCGGTCCGCCAGATGCAGATTTTGTGGGGAGTTACCCCGTTTATAGCCAAGAGGGCCGACTCCACGGACATCCTCATCGCCACCTCCGTGGATCTTCTCAGAGGAAAAGGCATCGTGGAGTCCGGGGACGTGGTGGTGGTCACCGCGGGAGTGGTCAGCCACGAACGCCGCCACGAGCCTGCCCAGGACACCAACATCATGCGTATTGTAAACATTTTATAAAAGGAAGATTACTGCCATGGACAAGAAGACATTTGTAACTCTGGAGCAGTTACAGGAGATCACGAAAGAGTACCCCACTCCCTTTCACCTCTACGACGAGAGGGGGATCCGGGAGAACGCCGCGCGGCTGAAGGAGGCATTTTCCTGGAACAAAGGTTTTAAGGAATATTTCGCCGTGAAGGCCACACCCAACCCGTTTATCCTCAACATTCTGAAAGACTGCGGATGCGGCACGGACTGCTCCTCTGCCACGGAGCTGATGCTGTCGGACGCCTGCGGCTTCAAGGGCCACGATATCATGTTTTCGTCCAACGACACTCCTTTGGAGGAATTTGCCCTGGCCAATGACTTAGGGGCCATCATCAACCTGGATGATATCACCCACATCCAGTGCTTGGAGGACACTGTGGGGAAGATCCCCGAGACCATCTGCTGCCGCTACAACCCGGGGGGAGTGTTTAAGATCAGCAATAACATCATGGATAATCCCGGGGATTCCAAATACGGCATGACCACGGATCAGATTTTCGAGGCTTTCCGGATTTTGAAGGAAAAAGGCGCGAAACACTTTGGAATCCACGCCTTTTTGGTGAGCAACACGGTGACCAACGAGTACTACCCCATGCTGGCAAAGATCCTCTTTGAGCTGGCGGTGAAGCTCCGTGAGGAGACAGGGGCAGATATCCGGTTCATCAACCTGTCCGGCGGCATCGGCGTCCCCTACAGGCCCGACCAGGAGCCCAACGATATCATGGTCATCGGAGAGGGCGTGAGAAAGGTGTACCAGGAGGTTCTGGTTCCCGCGGGGATGGGGGATGTGGCCCTGTTCACGGAGCTGGGGCGGTTTATGCTGGCGCCTTACGGATGTCTGGTGACAAAGGCTATCCACGAGAAGCACACCTACAAGGAGTATATCGGAGTGGACGCCTGCGCGGCAAATCTCATGCGGCCCGCGGTCTACGGGGCTTACCATCACATCACGGTGGCGGGGAAGGAGAACCGGCCAAAGGACCACAAGTACGATGTGGTGGGTTCCCTGTGTGAGAACTGCGACAAGTTCGCCGTTGACCGGGAGCTGCCGGAGATTGAGAAGGGGGATCTTCTGGTGATCCACGATACAGGGGCCCACGGCTTCTCCATGGGATACAATTATAACGGCAAGTTAAGGTCCGCGGAGCTCCTTTTGAAGGAGGACGGGTCCGTGGAGCTGATCCGGAGGGCGGAGACCGCCAGGGATTATTTTGCCACTTTCGATTTCTGCGATACTATGGGAAAATACAGGTGAGAAGGAGCCGTCGGGGATGCGCGCAGACCTGTTTTGAGGAGTCTCATATTTTCACGGCGCCTCATCCGGCGGGTCTGGATCAGACCCATGAAAGAGTTTTGTAAGAAAAATGAAAGGCTGCCTTACGAAAACATAAACAAAGCCGCGGCGGTTTTGCGGCGCGCAGGCGGAGAAGTCCGCCTGGGGCGTCCGCTCCTTCCGCCGCGGGAGGGTTTCCTGTGAGAATCGAGTAGGGGAGGCCTTTTCCCCCTACTCGCCGCGCCGGGCCCGGCCAGCTTTGCTGGCAAAACTCCTCTTGGGGTCCGTGTGCACAAAGAAAAATCCCCGCATCCTGGCGATGCGGGGTATTGCTTTTTCTTTTGGATTAGGATTAAAAGGATTAAGGATTAAAAGTTTGTGCACTTCTTATGGATTTAGTATAACACACGGAGCGCGAAAATGTATGTAGAATGTTTGAATAGATTATGAAGAAATTCTTAAGGTTGTCAGTAATGAACCACCTCCTCAGCCTGGCGGATTTTTGAGATCACAGGAGCCGCCTCCTGGCTTTTCAAGTACTCAAGGGTGGTGGGCGGGACGAGCCGGCCCAGTGTCTCAAAATCTCCTTTTTTCAAAAGCTGCCGCACAGTGGATGCGCTGATGGGCTGCTCCATGGCCTGCCTGCGGGGGACGACGACGCACTGGATCCCAGCCTTGGGAAGCTCCTGGGACATGATCTGGTTGTAGATCCCGGTGACCTGGCTTTTGGGCTCCTCCCCCACATAGCGGCAGGTGATGGAGAGGGCTTCGGCGATCCTGGAGAAGATGACTAAGTCCAGCCTGGCGTGGCCCCGGATCACGGATTCCTGGTCTTTTAAAAAGTAGCTGGGAAAGGTGGCATTGCTGATGATGTAGGGGCCGCTGTCGTGGCAGATTACATTGGGCAGGTGTGCGGTTCCCGCGAGCACCAGTTTTTTCCGCACAGAGAAGGGCACAAGGCTGGCATCCTCGCTGACCACAAAGATGTGGAGGGTGTCGCAGCGGGAGGCGGCTGTCTCGGCAAGGTACTGGTGGCCCAGGGTAAAGGGGTTGGCGTTCATCACCAGGGCAGCGGACAGGCCGTCTCTTTTTGACAGGGACAGCCTGGCCAGATAGTTTTCAAAGCCGTCCCGGCGGTTCTCCATAAACACCAGGGCATCGTCCACCCTGGCGATCTCATAGAAGCCCAGGTCCCGAAAGAACTTCGCGGAGCTGATCTTGGTGTAGAGGAAGAGGTGGAGATTGCCCCTCTGGTACTGGACCTCCATCAGGTGGGTGATAATCTGGTTGAGAAGCCCCTCCCCCTGATGGGCGCTGCTGACCGCAAAGCAGCGGAGAGTGTTGGCAAAGCAGCTTCCCGTGGCAATGATCTGGTAATCTTCATCGTACATGGCGCAGATGTAATCTAAATTGGCATCCCGCGAGATCCCCTCCTGCTTTAACAGGGCGTCGATCTGGGCCAGAGAGCGGCGGTCTGTGGGATAGATCTGGGAAATGGCGTATTCTGACATAAGACAGTCTCCTTTCGGTTTAAAAGCCCTGACGGCGCCCCAAAGGGGCGCGGGCCCATACAATACCAGGCATCAGGCAGGGCCTTTTGTAACTATCATATAACAAAAAGAGGGATATGGGAAGTCCTGGAGAAAAGACAAGATTTGGATTGCAAATCTTGTCTTTTTTTAAACAGGACCGATTATTTTTGGAAAAAGACAAACATTTGCCATATTTTTGGACAATAAATCAGAAGTGCGAGACCATGGCAGGTTTTATAATAGACAAAAAGTCCAGCTAAGAAATGTCAATAGGTAAAATGAAAGATATTAAAAAAGTTTTTTTAAAGCGGTTGACGTAAAAAAGGGTAACTTTAATAAGCCC
>CAMTAF010000091.1 GCA_947066955.1 uncultured Hungatella sp. | reverse complement strand
CCATGTTTTCCCATTTGATAAAAGCTTTATTTCAACTAACTTTGGAAAGATTCCACTTTTTAACCTGCGGGCTGCCGGCGTTACTGGATATGGAAAAACAGCCCCGCCTTTTTCAGCACCGGCCTGACGGCCATGTACACCACTACCACCACTATAGTCCCTGCCACGGCATTGATAAATGTAACTCCCGCTGCCCAGGTGGACATGATCTTTGCCGCGGAGGACTCCACTCCCAGAATATAATTCTTGTAGAAGAATCCCACAATGGGATCCATGATCACATTGAATCCCAATCCTGCCACAGAAGCGATCAAGGTCCACTTGAACACATAACGGCTGTCGTGGTTATCTGTGATATGGGCGATCTTGTGGGCCACCAGGCCTGCGATCAGCCCGATGCACAGCTTCAGGAAAAAGGTCTTTGGCGCGCTGGTGACATAGGCCGGGTCGATGAGATCGGCAATGGTCATCCCCAGGGAGCCTGCCAGGCCTCCGTAAAATCCTCCCAGCAGCAGAGCCGCCAGAACACAGAAGGCATTGCCGATGTGCAGGGCCACCATGTCTCCGCCGAAGGTGGGGATGGGGATCTTCAAGTAGGTAAAAGCCACATAGCATAAAGCGGCCATGAGTCCTGTGACCACGATCTTATGCACTCTGTCGTTTTCCATCTGCCGGGAAATGCTCCCCTGACCGGCCTGCACCGCGGCAACGCCGGACACAGATACTTTTTCATTTTTTTTGTTCATGATCTTCACTCCCTTTGTGTGTTTCTGTTTGTTATGGGAATCATAGCACACAAGTGGAGTGATACAAATAGCCAGTTTTTAGTTTTTTAACCAGTCCACTTTCTAATCTCTTGCCTCGATACATATGAGGATTCCGCTGTCAAAGACAATGGAAGCCTCCTCGCCCAGGATCTCGTTGCTGACACAGAGTCCCGCCTCTGCCCCGATAGAAAGATCTTTGCGCGTCAAAGGATATTTAAACCCTGTGAGAGTGATTCCCCGCACCTGCTCTGTCAGGGGAATGAAAGAAATGTACTTTCCGTAGGCATCCTTTTTCCGAAAGGTCTTTCCCTTGTCCAGCAGATAGACCCTGTTCTGGGGATCACAGAGCCATGCCTCCGCCTTTTGATCCAGGCAGAGCTTCAGAAGGTGAAGATTGGACAGCTCGTGATCCATTCTTCCCCCTGTAGCTCCCAGGATTGTGATCTGGGTACAGCCAAGCTTTAAGGCCGTGTTGACGGCAAGCTCCGTGTCCGTCTCATCTTTCTCCGGCCTGTGCACATCCCAGAGGATGCCTGGAAGCTTCCGGTACTCCTCGAGAACCTTATGGTCCACGGTGTCAAAATCTCCCACAATGGCATCTGGAACCAGTCCCAGGGCCCTGGTCTTCTCCAGCCCTCCATCCACGGATATGACATAATCAGGGTGTATCTCGGACAAAAGCTTACGGGCAAAAGCCAGGTCCAGCCTTCCGCCGGTTACGATCAATCCTGTTTTCATGAATCCTGCTTCCCTGCCCTTTCGAAGATCTCCAAAAATTTTTTCACATTGGCCCCCGCATCCCCGCGAAATACAGAAGAGCCTGCAACGATCACATTGGCCCCCGCATCCAGGACTTCCTCCACATTGTCCGGCGTGATGCCGCCATCCACCTGGATATCCGTGGAAAGGCCCAGGCTCCTCACCCGATTTCTCAGGGTCCTCACCTTCTCCACCGTATAGGGGATAAACTTCTGACCGCCGAACCCCGGGTTCACGGACATGATCAGCACCATGTCCACCTGGGGCAGCACAAGGTCTATGGCGGATACAGGGGTGGCAGGGTTCAGCGCAACTGCCGCTTTTGCCCCTGTCTGCCGGATCTGGGCAATGGCAGAGTCTAAGTGGCGGCAGGCCTCAGCGTGAACGCAGATCAGATCCGCCCCCGCATCCCGCAGGTCTTTTACATAGCGCACAGGCTCCTCCACCATCATGTGGACATCAAAGAGGAGGTTGGTACATCCTCTCAGGGAGGCGATCACCGGCATCCCAAAAGAAATGCTGGGCACAAAGGCGCCATCCATCACATCTAAGTGGAGATATCCGGCTCCCGCCTCCTCCACTGTCTTGATATCTCGTTCAAGGTTTCTAAAATCAGCTCCCAGCAGGGAGGGCGCCAATATTGTCATTGTCAATATCTCCTTTTATCTTTTAATTCTTTGTAAAATAACCGATAATTCTCATACCGGCTCCTGCTGATACGGCCTTCTCTGGCTGCAGTCTTTACTCCGCATACTTTCTCTCCCATGTGCACGCACCCGGGAAATCGGCAGTTCTCCCGAAAGGGTTCAAACTCCGGAAACAGTTCTTTTAAATCCTCCGGCTCCATCTCATCCACGAACACGGAGCTGAAACCCGGAGTATCCATGAGATAGGTGTCTCTATCCAGACAAAACAGCTCCGAATGGCGTGTGGTGTGCCTCCCCCTGCGGATCTTCTCGCTGACAGCCCCTGTCTCCATCTTGGCCTCCGGCATGAGGAGATTGGTCAGTGAAGACTTTCCCACTCCTGACGGCCCTGCCAGGGCCGTGGTCTTTCCTGTGAGGCACTGCCTGATCTCCCCAATCCCTGTGTGATCCAGGGCGCTGAAGAACTTCACCTCATAGCCCGCTGACTCATAGGTCTTTCGGTACTCCTCCCTCTCCTCTCTGCCGGCCAGGTCCGTCTTGTTGAATGCCACCACAGACCTTACCCCGCTCCTCTCCATGAGCACCAGAAGCCGGTCCAGAAGATTCAGATTCGGCTTGGGGTCGGACAGGGCAAAGACGATCAGGGCCTGGTCGATATTTGCCGCTGCCGGGCGGATCAGGGTGTTGGCCCTGTCAAAGATCCGGTCAATATTCCCCTCCGGCGGATCCTGCCCCAGCCGGGAGAGCTCCACGTTGTCCCCCACCAGAGGCTTGATATTTTTGTTCCTGAAGATCCCCTTTGCCTTGCACTCATAGATAATGCCGTCGTCCCCGCAGACATAGTAAAATCCCGCGATGCCTTTTATGATCTTTCCTGTCACTGCGCCCCCCTGCCTACTCTGTCTCGATAAATTTGATCGGATAGCTGACAAGGACATCTCCTGTGCCCATATCTACCACCTCCACCTCTCCGCTGTCCACTCCCGGCGCGCCTTCGATGTTGGTGAAGCTGACAGGAAGGAGCATGTTCCCCGGAACTGTCACAGCCTCCGTGAGCGTCCTGTACACCAAGGCCCCGTCCACCTCCTGCTTCAGCCGGATAGACACCGTCACATTGGAGCTTAAGGCTCCCGGCCCGATCTCGGCTCCCATGTTGTAGGTCTCATTAATCGCTGCCACAAAACGTTTCTCTTTTACCTCCGTGCCCTTGCTCACCGTATAGGGAACCGCTGTTCCTTCTTTCAAAAGGGTTCCCGGTTCGATCTCCTGGCTGATAATGTATCCCTCGGGGATTTCGTCGCTGAACTCCTCTTCCGCCTCGCCTGGATTTAAGCCTGCCTCTTCCAGGGCGGCAATCCCTTCCTCCTCCGGCCTTTCCCTCATATCCGGCACGGTTTTCATGGCGGACAGGGGACCGGCGCTGACATAGAGGGTCACCGTCTCCCCCTCCCTTGCCTCCAGGGGCTCAAAGCGGATGACGCTCCCCTCCTGCACCGTGTCATTGTACTCTGGCTGGGTTTTCACCACAAGCTTGTTTTGTTCCAACAGAAGCTTGGCCGCGTCTGCCGTCATCCCATCCAGGGACAGATGGGACAGTCTCACCAAATCCGTTCCCTTGCTGACCACCACGGTCACTGTAGAGTATTTCTGCACCACAGTGCCCTCCGGTATTCCCTGGGAGATGACACAGTCTTTATCTACTGTGTCCGAATCCTCATACCCGCTTACCTTCATCACCAGGGTGCTCTCCTTAAGCTTTGCCTCCGCCATGTCCACGGGAAGCTCCAGGACATCGGGAACCGGGATCTCCATCTCGCTGACCGTCTCCTGGGAAGACTGGGCCTCAGTCTCAATGGTGGTCGAGGTGGGTGAGGTCTCCGGCGAGCCGAACTTCAGCAGCCCTCCCAGTCTGGAGAAGACCACGATGAGCACCGCCATGATGACAATGGCGATGAGCACACCCAGAGCGGTAAACAGACGCTCAAACCTGCGGCCGGTGTCGCCTCCTCCCCCGCCGCTGTACCTGGAACCTCTCTGGCCATCCTCCTCCCACTCTTCCTCTTCTTCCCACTCCCAGTCTCTCTCTCCGTCCCGCTCAGGCGGATTCTCCCGCTCTCTTCTGTGTTCCCGTTCCCTGGAATGATCCCTGGCAATGTCGGTGCTGCGCTTGATCTCTTTAAGTTCATCTTTTTTGATCACCACAGTGCCCGCGCTCATATCCACCTCAGGGGCCGGCTGTACAAAATCCTCTGCCGGATATACCAGAACCCTCCTGAGATCCCCGATCACATCCGTCATCCGGCTGTAGCGGCGCTCCGGCTTCTTCTCCGTGCATTTGAGTATAATCCCCTCCAGACTTACCGGGATCTCCGGATTGTAGAAGCTGGGCCTGGTGATAGGCTCCTGAAGCTGGGCAAGGGCCACTGCCAGGGTGTTGTCCCCCTGAAACGGCAGAATCCCCGTAACCATCTCATAGATGGTGATACCCAAAGAATAGATGTCGCTCCTCTCGTCACAGTAGCCGCCTCTGGCCTGCTCCGGCGAGATGTAATGGACAGACCCCATGGCCTCTGAGGTCATGGTCTGGGTGGTCACGGCCCTGGCAATGCCGAAATCCGCCACCTTCACCTTCCCGTCCTTTGAGATCAGCATGTTCTGGGGCTTGATGTCCCGGTGTATAATCTGCTGTTCATGGGCCGCGGCAATTCCCTGGGCCACCTGGATGGCGATTCCCACCGCCTCCTTGACCTCCAGCATCCCCTTTTTGGCTATGTAGCTTTTCAGGGTAATTCCCTCGATCAGTTCCATGACAATATAATGGATGCTGCCCTCATCCACCACGTCGTAGACATTTACAATGTTTGGGTGGGAGAGCCTTGCGGCAGCCTGGGCCTCCATCTGGAATTTTCCCACAAACCCAGGGTCATCGCTGAATTCCTTCTTCAGAACCTTGATGGCTACCAGGCGGTTCAGCTTATGGCATTTTGCCTTATATACATCAGACATCCCTCCGGATCCTATGAGTCCCAGAATCTCATATCGGTCCTGCAGATAGATTCCCGTCCTCAGCATGACCTCACCTCGCTTATCTGCGGATCTGCCAGCAGAACCGCGATATTGTCATAGCCGCCTTCCTCGTTGGCCCTGTCTACCAGCCGGCGGACCTTCTGTTTCAATGAATCGCGGGCTGACAGGATCGCCGCCATCTCCTCTTCATCCAACATGTTGCTGAGTCCATCGGAGCACATAAGGATCAGATCCCCCGGGTACAGCTGCTTTTCAAAAAAATCCACCTCCACGTCAGGCATAATGCCCAGCGCCCTGGTGATAATATTCTTCTTTTCCAGATAGTCCCGGCTGTTCCTCTCCATCTGTCCCAGAGCCACCAGCTCCTCCACATAAGAGTGATCCCTGGTCACCTGATGGAGACGGGAACCGCGGAACAGATACAGGCGGCTGTCCCCCACGTTGGCCACAAACAGCGTATCTTCCTCTGCCGTGGCGGCCACAAGGGTGGTCCCCATGCCGGAAAGGGCTTCATTTTCCACGGATTTTCTGTAAAGATCACGATTCACCTGGCGAATTCCATCCTGGAGGATCCGGACCGGGAAATTCCCCTTGTGCCGCTCCACGTAGGAATTCAGATGCTCCACCATGAAACGGGAAGCATAATCCCCTGCCCTGTGCCCTCCCATGCCGTCGGCAAGCAGAAACAGATTGTCAAGACTTCCCACATGGTCCGGCGAAAAGTAGATATAGTCCTGGTTTAAGGATCTGACCCGCCCCGCGTCCGTCAGCGCATATGCCTCCATCTGTCATCCCTCCTTTTTGGTATCGGCACGCGACGCTTACGCGTCACCTGCCAGGTCGTCGGAAGGCATCCTAAGAAACGCTACGCGTTTGCCTTCCTCCTTCTTGTCCATATAGCTTTTTCTCAGCTGACCGCAGGCGCCTCCTATGTCACGGCCCATCTCCCGTCTCACGGTAACATTGATCCCGTTTTTCTCCAGGCGCTCCTTGAACGCGGCTATGGAGCGGCCGTCGGACTGGACATAGCTCCGCTCCTCAATGGGATTCACCGGTATCAGGTTCACATGGCCCTGCTGATCCCTGATTAAGTCCGCCAGGGCCTGGGCCTCCCCGAGGGTGTCGTTGACCCCCTTTACCAGGCTGTACTCAAAGGTCAGCCTTCTCCCTGTCCGCTTAAAATAGGTTCTGCAGGCCGAGAGCACCTCCGCCAGGGGATAGCGGTTTGCCACAGGCATCAGGGTCTTCCTCACCTGGTCGTTCGGAGCGTGGAGCGACAGGGCCAGGGTGACGGGGAGGCCTTCCTCCGCCAGCTTTTGGATCCCCGGAACAATGCCGCAGGTGGACACCGTAATGTTTCTCTGGCTGACGTTCAGCCCTTTCTCGTCTGTCAAAAGCCGGATAAACCGCACCAGATTGTCATAATTGTCCAGAGGCTCCCCGGATCCCATGACCACCACATGGGACACCCGCTCCCCTAAGTCCTTCTGGATCTGGTAAATCTGCTCCAACATCTCCGAAGGTTTCAAATTTCTCTCCAGGCCCTCCAGAGTTGACGCGCAGAAGCGGCAGCCCATGCGGCACCCCACCTGGGAGGAGACACACACGGAATTCCCGTGATGATATCTCATGAGCACGCTCTCGATGACGTTGCCGTCCCCCAGCTCAAATAAGTACTTCCTGGTGCCGTCAATGGACGAAACCTTTACCTGGACTTTCTTTAAAGTCACCAGCTCATATTCCCCGGCCAGCTTCCCTCGGAGATCCTTTGATAAGTTGGTCATGTCCTCAAAGGAATCTGCCTGTTTCTGGTGGAGCCACTGGTAGATCTGGTCCGCCCGGAACCCCTGGATCCCCTGCTCCTTCAAACGGTTCCTCAGCTCATCCAGCATCAGGGACCTGATATCTGTCTTTTCTGCCATCATACCCTCTTAAATACTGCCAGAAAGAAACCGTCTCCTGGATAAGTTCCAGGCAAAAGCTGGATATACCCCTTTTTCAAGGTCTCTGACTGCAGTTTCCCGCTTAATCGTTGTTCTATATTCACTGGCTCGAAGGGATATTCCCGCGCGAACCAGGCTGCGTTCTCTTCATTTTCTTTCCTGCTTATGGTGCATGTGCTGTACACAAGGGTGCCGCGGGGCTTCACATACCGCCACACCACGGACAGGATCTCTCTCTGGAGCCGGGCCAGCTCCTCTATGGTATCCGGAGTCACACGGTACTTGATGTCCGGCTTGCGCCCTATGACCCCAAGGCCGGAGCAGGGGAGGTCCGCAAGAAGGATATCCGCCTTCTCCACCGATGCCTGGTCAAATTCCAGGGCATCCATGACCCTGGCTTTTATGTTGGAGGCGCCCCTGCGGCGGATATTGTCCTCAATCAGCTCTACCTTGCTCTGGCTGATGTCCCTGGCCTCCACAAAGCCCTCTTCCCCCACAAGGTCTGCCATGTGAAGGCTCTTTCCCCCCGGAGCGGCGCAGACGTCGATGCAGTACTGCCCCTTCCCGGGAGCTGCCGCCAGGACAGCAAAGACGGAACTTAAGTCCTGCACCTGGATCCGGCCCTCCCGGAAAGCCTTAAGGGCCTCTAAGTGGTCCATGCCTGACAGATACCGGACCCCTTCCCAGTATTCACTTTTCTCCGCGCGCACTCCCTGGCTTTGAAGGCTTTCCTCTGTCCCGGGCCATTCCTCCGGCGTGCCGTTTAACCGGACGCACAGCTTCCTCTTCTCTAAAAACGCTCTGAGCATCCCATATACCGTGTCTTCGGGATACTCGTTCTTCCACATATCCATGAGCCAGCGGGGCATGGAGTACCTCACAGAGTCATCGGGGAACTCAAGCCCTCCCTTTTCCCTGGCTATGCTTCTCAAAACCCCGTTGACAAATCCCTTAAGCCCCTGAAACCGGCGTTTTACTGCCAGCTTTACCGCTTCATTGCACACGGCGCTGTCAGGAATCCGGTCCATGTAAAGGATCTGATAGACTGACATCCGCAGCAGGGTCCTGATCAGGGGTTTCATCTTCTCAATCTTTGTGTGGGAATACTGCCCGATCACATAGTCGATCTGGAGTAAGTATTCCAGAGTCCCCTCTGTCACTCTGGTGACAAAAGCCCTGTCCTGCTTTTCCAGATACTGGTATTTGGCGAGGGCCTGGTTTAAAACCACATGGCTTGGTCCGCCCCTCTCCAACACCTCCATAAGAATGTCCAGAACCAGTTCTCTGGCATTGGTGTGATTTTTCTCCTTAGTCACGTCTCCTGTTTCCTCCAAACAGTATGACCAGGCGCAGAAGCTGAAGGATGGAGGCCGCCGCCGCCGCCACATAGGTCATGGCCGCCGCGCCCAGGACGCTTCTGGTCTGGCTCACCTCCTGGCCGCTTAAGATCCCAAGCTGATCCACCAGCTTCACCGCGCGGCTGGAGGCGTTGAACTCCACCGGCAGGGTAATCAGCTGAAAGAGAACCACTGCCAGGAACATCCAGATTCCGATCTGTGTCAGGGTGTTGTGTCCCCCCAGGAGAAGTCCCAGAAGGATCAGAGGCCATGACAGCTTGCTGCCGAAATTGGCCACAGGCACAAAAGCCGCCCGCATCCGCAGCGGCACATATCCCAGATTATCCTGAATAGCATGGCCGCACTCATGGGCCGCTACCCCGATGGCTGCCACCGACGGGGAGGCAAACACACTGTCCGACAGATTAACCGTCTTGGTCCTGGGATCATAGTGATCCGTCAGGTTGCCGGACACGGCCCGCACCGACACATCGTAGATCCCCTGGGACTGCAAAAGCCTTCTGGCCGCCTCTCCCCCCGTCATCCCTGTGGTGCTCCTGACTCTGGAATACCTTGAAAATGTGCCGTTCACCCTTGCCGATGCCATGAGAGACAATGCTGTCCCGATCAGCAGCAGGATCATCGTGGGATCGAAAAATCCATATCCATAGTAACCGCCGTACATACAACCAACTCCTTCCTAAATAAATATCAGGCTTCCTGAACTTCTTTAAGTTTCCTCTGCAAATACTGTGCCCGCTTCCACCGGATATCCCCGCAGAAAAGCATCCGCCGCCATCCGCTTCTTTCCTTCAGGCTGAAGTTCCAGGAGGGACAGGGCTCCCTTTCCTGTCTTTACCAGAATCCGATTCCCCTCTGTGCTCACCACCTGGCCGCACCGGCCTTCCCACCGGCCTTCCTCCACAGCGGCCTTCCAGATCTTTAAGGTCTTTCCTTTCCACCTGGTATAGGTTCCCGGCCAGGAGTTTAATCCTCTCACCAGCCTCTCGATAGCCGCCGCCTCCATGGTCCAGTCAATATCTCCCATGGTCTTTTTAAGCATCTTCGCGTAGCAGGTTCCCTCATCGGTCTGGGGCGTTCTCTCAATAGTCCCGTCCTCGATCTTTTTTAATGTGGAGATGATCAGCCCGGCCCCTGCCTGGCTCAGCTTGTCATGGAGGCTGTCCCCTGTCTCGTCAGGGGCAATGGCCACCACAGCCTTCTCCAGCATGTCTCCCGTATCGATCCCCTCATCCATCATCATGGTGGTGACTCCTGTCTCCTTCTCACCGTCAATAATGGCCCACTGGATCGGCGCCGCTCCCCGGTACTTCGGAAGCAGGGAGGCGTGGACGTTGACGCAGCCCTTGGGGGGAATCCGGAGCACGGTCTTTGTCAGAATCTGCCCAAAGGCCACCACCACCATAATATCCGGTCTCAACCCCTTAAGCACCTCCACGAACCCCTCCTCCCGCACCTTTGCAGGCTGGTAGACAGGGAGTCCCAGCTCAAGAGCCTTCTCCTTCACAGGTGTCATCAGCACCGCCTTGCCTCTTCCCTTGGGCCTGTCAGGCTGAGTCACCACTCCTGCCACTTCATGTCCTTCCCTCACCAGAGCCTCCAGCACAGGCACGGAAAAATCCGGGGTTCCCATAAATACAATGCGCATCCTACTCCTCCTCTTCTTCAAGATCCTCCACATTCACCAGGTCCCCTTCTACCAGGGACACGTACAGCTCCCCTTTTAAATGATCGCACTCATGACAGATGGCTCGGGCCAGCATCCCCTCGCCTTCCAGGATAAACGGCTCCATGTTCTGATCCAGGGCTCTGACTTTCACCTTGTCCGGCCTTGTGACGATGCCGGACTTGCCCGGCACGCTTAAGCATCCCTCGTGACCGGTCTGGCTTCCCTCCTCTTCGATGATCTCCGGATTGATCAGCAGATACTGATCCCCGTCTTCCACGTCGATAACCACGATCTGTCTTAAGATCCCCACCTGAGGGGCCGCGAGACCTACTCCGCAATTCTCATACATGGTGTCAAACATGTCCTCTATCAGCTGCGCGATCCTGGGGGTCATCTCCTTCACAGGCTTACACTTTTTATAAAGAATATCATCTCCGATGGTCCTGACCTGTCTCAATGCCATTTTCCTACTCATCCTCTCTTTCATGCGAAGTCATATTGCACGGCCACATGTCCATGCCATAACGCCTGACGGCTTCTTTCGTCCATATAGTTTTTTAATTTTATTAGTATATCATAGTTTTCGTCTTTCAAGTATAAAATTTTTCTATATATATCATTAACTTTGTAAATCGTAGCCTGAGCCGGGCCGATCATCTGGATGTCACGCCCTTTTCCCGCCTCCGCTGCCCACTTATTCAAGTCGGACATGGCCGTGTCAAGGGCATCCTCCCTGCCGCTGGAAGCCAGAACCGCCAGCATCTGACAGACAGGCGGGTAGCGGAGCATGTCCCGGTACACCATCTCCCTGGCATAAAAGGACTCATAATCCTGGCCGGCAGCGCACTGGATGCTGTAATGCTCCGGATTATAGGTCTGGATCAGCACTTCCCCTTCCAAATTCCCTCTTCCCGCCCTTCCGGCAGCCTGTGTCAGCAGCTGAAAGGTCCGCTCCCCGCATCGGAAATCCGAGGTATACAAAGACAGATCCGCAGCCAGCACTCCCACCAGGGTCACGTTGGGGAAATCGTGGCCTTTTACAATCATCTGTGTCCCGATGAGGATGTCCGCCTCTTTGTCCGCAAAGGCTGACAGGATCTCCTCGTGTCCGCCCTTTTTCGACGTAGTGTCCATATCCATCCTTAAAACTCTGGCCTGGGGAAACATGCGTTTGGTCAGCTCCTCGATCTTCTGGGTTCCGGTCCCGAACCCGGCGATGTAGGGAGAACCGCAGGAGGGGCAGAGCTTCGGTGTTGCCGTCTCATAGCCGCAATAGTGGCACACCAGCTTCTGCCCGAAATGCAGAGTCAGGGTCACATCGCAGTGGGGACACCGGATCGCCTCCCCGCAGGACCGGCAGGATACAAAGCTGGCATAGCCTCTCCGGTTCATGAACAGCATGGTCTGCTCTCCCCGCTCCAGCCGCCTGGCCATGGCTTCCTGGAGCCTGCGGCTGAAAATGGACTTGTTGCCGCTTTTCAGCTCCTCCCGAAGATCAATGACCTGAACCGCTGCCATGCGGGAATCTTCCTTTGCCCGCTTTGTCAGGCGGCAGAGGCGGTACTCTCCCTTGAGGGCTCTGGAGTAGGCCTCCAGCGACGGCGTGGCGGAACCCAGGACCAGGGAGGCGCCGTTCATCTCAGCCAGGTGCTCTGCCGTCTCCCTGGCATGGTATCTGGGGGAGATCTCGCTTTTGTAAGCAGTCTCATGCTCCTCGTCAATGATGATCAGCCCTAAGTGGGCAAAGGGGGTGAACAGCGCGGATCTGGGGCCGATCATAATCCGCACCTCCCCGCTCCTGGCCCTCTCCAACTGGTCATAGCGCTCGCCGGCGGACATCCTGGAGTTGATGATAGATGCCAGGCTTCCGAATCTTCTGTAGAATCGCATAACGGTCTGATAGGTCAGGGCAATCTCCGGTATCAGGACAATGATCTGCCTGCCCTTTTGAAGCACATGGCTGATCATCTCCATATACACCTCCGTCTTGCCGCTGCCTGTCACCCCGTAGAGAAGAGAGGTCTCCCGGATGCCCTGGTCATAGCGGTCCGCAAATTCCGCCGCGATCCGGCTCTGCTCCTGATTGAGGGAAATCTCCCCTGAAGCCAGATCTTTCCCGATCTTTGGATTTCGAAAAACAGTCTGGCTCTCCAGGGCGATCAGGCCTTTCTCCGCCATGGGCTTTATGGTGGCAGAGGACAGATTCATCTGGTTTGCCGCCACCTGCCACGGGATCTCCTCTGAGTCGGCCAGGGCAAGGAGAAGCCTCTCCCTCGCTTTATATCCCTTTCTCCCCGCCTCCCCCGCAGCCTCCAGGGTCTCCTCCCTTGTCAGAAGGCGCCGGATAAACCGCGCCTGTTTCTGCTTTACCTTCTGCTTTACGGGGAGCACGGTTTTTAAAGCCTGGTTCATGGTGGAGCCGTAGCGCTCCTTCATCCACCAGGCAAGCTGAATCAGCTGGGACTCTGCCGTCACGCTTCCGGCAACAACCCCAGCCACTGGTTTAATCCGCTCCTTATCAAACTCCTCTGTCGCCGTCAGGCCTACTACGTAGCCTTTCCTTAAATGGTTGCCCGACCCGAAGGGGATCTCCACCTGGGTGCCTGCCTGAATCTGATCCTCCAATTCAGGGGGAATCCGATACTGGAACGTCTTATCTAATTTTTCATGAGAAATATCAATGATGACATTGGCATACATGCTGTGCCACTTCTCCTAACTTCATGCTGTTGGAGCCTTTTAAAAGCACGGCATCCCCCTCTCTCAACTGAGTCAGAAGATACTGCTCCAGATCCTCCCTGTTTTGAAAATGAACGGTTAAAAGGCCGGGCCGCGCTTTCAGGGCCCCGGCCCGGATGGCCTCCGCCAGTCCGCCGTAAGTCAGAAGAAGGTCTGTCCGGCTCTCTCCCACATACTCGCCCACCTCACGGTGGAACCGCTCCTCCTCTGTTCCAAGCTCCTTCATGTCCGCCAAAACCGCGATTCTTCTCCCCGGCCTGTTTAAGCAGGACAGAATGTCAATAGCCGCTTTCATGGAAACCGGGCTTGCGTTGTAGGTGTCGTCGATGTACAGGATTCCCTCCCGCTCATACCGCTGCTGCCTCCCCTGATAGCCCCGAAAGGCCTCCAGGGCTGCCGCTGCCGCCTCTAAGTCCACACCGTTTAGGTCTGCCACGGCAAGGGCCGCAAGGGCGTTGCCCACCTGATGCCTCCCCATGACTCCCAACTTTACAGGAATCCTCTTTCCCCGGCACACAGCCTCAAACGACGGGTAGCCGTCTGTGAGGCGGATGTCCCGCGCCTGGTAGCCGCAGTGTTCCCCTGTGCCGTAGTACGCCACATGGCAGCCCTCCTTGGCCCTGCTGCGGGCCAGCCAGGGATCATCCCCGTTGAGGATCAATGTTCCCCCCGGCTTCAGTCCATCCTGGATGGACATCTTTTCCCGGTAAATATTCTCCTGGCTTCCCAGCTGCCCTATGTGGGTGACCCCGATGTTGGTGATCACCGCCATGTCCGGGCCGGCGATCCGGGCAATCACCGTCATCTCCCCGGGCTCGCTCATGCCCAGCTCAAGAACCGCGATTTCGTCTTCCCCGCTGATCTCCGACAGGGTTACCGGAACCCCCACCTGGCTGTTATAATTTCCCGGTGTCTTAAATACCCGGCGCTGCGCAGACAAAGCCGCCGCCACCATCTCCCTGGTAGTGGTTTTGCCCACGCTCCCGGTGATCCCCACAATAGGGAGCTTTAACCGGCTGCGGCAATGGCTCCCAATGGCCTGGAGGGCCTTCCTGGTGTCCTCCACCTGGATCCACACTCCTGCGGCCCCATCCGGCGCCGCGAGATGTTCGCTGGTCAGCGCTGCTGCCGCCCCGTTTTGGAAAGCCTGGGCAAGAAATCTGTGAGCGTCTACTTTTTCCCCAATAAGGGGAACGAACAGATCGTTCCCCTTCATGGTGTTGGAATTCAGGCTGATATGCTCCACAGGCGTCAGGGGATCTCCCAAAAGAATGGTTCCCCCACATGCCTGGGCAAGCCCTCCGGCTGTCATATGTTCCATCATATGCCTCCCTGCTCCTGCTCCATTTTATTTATGATCTCCTTGATGGCCTGGCGGTCCAGAAACGGATGACGGATCCCGTTAACTTCCTGGTAATCCTCATGGCCTTTTCCGATGACCGCGATCATATCCCCCGGCTGGGCGTGGGTGATGCTGTACTCAATGGCCTCTCTCCTGTCCGGAATCTCCACATAGGCGCCTCCCGTCTTCTCAAGGCTTCCCCTGATATCCGCGATAATGTCTTCCGGCTTCTCGTATCTTGAATTATCGGAAGTCAGGATACACAGATCCGCCAGCCTGCCGCCGATCTCTCCCATAGAGTACCGCCGGTCCTTTGACCGGTTGCCTCCGCAGCCAAAGACGCACACCAGGCGCTTTGGATGGTAATCTCTCAGTGTGTTTAAAAGGCTCTCCATGCTCACCGCGTTGTGGGCATAATCCACGATCACCGTGCATCGCTGTGACGTGTGGACAATCTCCATGCGGCCGTTTACGTGGATGTGTTCCAGGCCATGGCAGATCGCTTCCCGGGGAAGCTTCAGCAGGCTGCACAGACAGGCTGCGGCCAATGCGTTGTACACGTTGAATTTTCCCGGGATGTTCACTTTCACATCCAGGCTGGCCTGCCCTCTCACAAGGAATTCCAGGCCCACAAAATCCGGCTCCCTTACATAGCGGATATCCGATGCCGTAAAATCTGCCGGTTGCTCCAGGCTGTAGGTGCACAGCTTACAGGCGCGCCCCCTTGTGACCTCCTGGAAATGCTCGTCGTCCCGGTTCACAAGGCCTGTTTTGCACAGATCCAGCAGTCTGGATTTACAGCTTAGATACTCTTCAAAATCCTCGTGCTCACCAGGCCCGATGTGGTCTCGGGAAATGTTGGTGAAGATCCCGTAGTCAAAGGGGATCCCGTCCACCCGATGCATCTTCAGTCCCTGGGAGGACACCTCCATGATCATGTACTGACATCCCTGCTCCACCATCTCCGCAAAATACCGGTGAAGCTCATAGGACTCCGGCGTGGTATTGATGGTAGGCCAGGTCTTGTCTCCGATGACCGCCCCCGCGGTGCCGATGAGCCCTGCCTTTTTTCCCGCCGCTTCCAGGATCGCCTTGATCATGTAGGTGGTGGTGGTTTTTCCCTTGGTTCCCGTGACGCCGATGCAGATCAGCTTTCGGGCCGGATAGCCGAACCTGGCTGCCGACAAATGGGCTAAAGCCTCCCGCCCATTCTCCACCTGAAAAACCGTGACTCCCTCAGGGATGGAGCAGGGCAGTTCTTCAAGCCCTTTTTCCACAACAAGTACCTTAACCCCCGCCTCGAGAACCTGGGGGATAAAATCATGGGAATCCATTCTTGTGCCTTTCATGCACACAAATACCGCTCCCGGGGCTGCTTTTCTGGAATCATAGACCACCTCCCCGGCCGACACATCCCCTTCTCCGGCCAGGAGGGTGCAGGATATTTCTTTCAGGCTTTCTGATAGCTTCATGCCTTCCTCCAAAATTTAAAATAATCCGGTAATGGCTCCCTCTTCGTTCACATCGATGCCCTCTGCTGCCGGCTTTTTGGGAAGTCCGGGCATAGTCATGATGGCTCCTGTCAGAACCACCACAAAGCCCGCTCCCGCAGACACGTAGGCATCCCTCACATTGATGGAGAAACCTGTGGGCCGTCCCAGCTTGTTTTGATCATCCGACAGGGAATACTGAGTCTTGGCCATACACACCGGCAGATCTCCGAAGCCCATATCCGTGATCTTCTGCAGAGCCTTTTTCGCTGCCGGAACATAGGTGACGCCGTCGGCTCCGTAGATCTCCCTCGCCACGGTGGCGATCTTGTCTTCCAAGCCCATGTCGTCGGGATACAGAGGCTTGTAGTGGCTCTCCTTGGTCTCTAAGGTGGCGATCACCTTCTCCGCCAGAGCCCGGCCTCCCTCGCCGCCCTTGGCCCACACCTCCGACAGCGCGAACTCGCAGCCCTTTTCCTCACAAAACTGTTTAATATATGCATATTCCGCCTCTGTGTCTGAGGTGAAGGAATTCAGGGTAACTACCACCGGAACACCGTATTTTTGGATGTTCTCGATGTGCTTTTCTAAGTTGACGATGCCTTTTCTCAGAGCCTCCAGATTCTCGGTTCCAAGATCCGCCTTAGCCACGCCTCCGTTATACTTTAAGGCCCTGACCGTGGCCACCAGAACTACCGCGTCAGGCTTCAGCCCTGCCTTGCGGCACTTAATATCAAGGAACTTCTCCGCCCCAAGGTCTGCGCCGAAGCCGGCCTCCGTCACTACGATGTCAGCCAGTTTTAAAGCAGTCCTTGTGGCGCGCACGCTGTTGCAGCCGTGAGCGATGTTGGCAAACGGCCCTCCGTGAACCACGGCGCCTGTGTGCTCTAAGGTCTGGATCAGGTTAGGCTTGATGGCATCCTTTAAGAGCGCCGCCATGGCTCCCACCGCGTTGAGATCTTT
>CAMTAF010000090.1 GCA_947066955.1 uncultured Hungatella sp. | reverse complement strand
ACTCGAAGTAAAAATGCCGTGTTTACAGGCTTTGTAGCTGGTATACACGAGTTATGCGAAGGAGGTAAAAAACCATGGCACTTTCGAATTTGTCCGGTTGGAACAAGATGGCAGCACCCGCTTCCGCGTGCGGAGCAGGAGACAAGCCAGAGGAGAAACCTGCGGCGTGCGGTTCCGCGTGCGGGGCGGGAGACAAGCCAGAGGAGAAACCTGCGGCGTGCGGCTCCGCGTGCGGAGCGGGAGACAAGCCAGAGGAGAAGCCTGCGGCGTGCGGTTCCGCGTGCGGAGCGGGAGACAAGCCGGAGGAAAAGCCTGCGGCGTGCGGTTCCGCCTGCGGAGCCGGTGAGAAGTAGTCGGAATACTGGTTTTGGAGCGTTTCCCGGCAGTCCGTGATCTGGCGGATTGCCGGGAATCCGATCCCCGAAGGGGACTAAAAAGATTTGTTGAAAGAGAGGGTTCATCCGTGAAAGAATATTTTTCTTTTCAGTGGCATATCACAGATGACTGTGACCAGAGATGCAAGCATTGTTATATTTTTTCTGAAAACAACTGCAAGGAACTGGATTCCATGTCGTGGGAGGAGATGGAGGAGGTTGTGGCAAACTGTGAGGATTTCTGTGAGACGTACCGCAGGCTGCCCTATTTTTATATTACAGGAGGTGACCCGATCCTGCATCCCGATTTCTGGAGACTTCTTGCTTTGCTGAAAAGAAAAGGCATTCCGTTTACAATTTTGGGGAATCCGTTCCATTTAGATGATAAGGTGTGCAAAAAACTGAAAGAATATGGCTGCCAGAAATACCAGCTTTCCATTGACGGGATGAGGGAAACCCATGACTGGTTCCGGAAGCCGGGCTCCTTTGATATCACACTGGAGAAGATCGGCTGCCTGAAACGAGCGGGCATCCGGGCGGTAGTCATGACGACGGTATCTGGCGCCAATATCAAAGAGATCCCGGATATCATTGACACGGTAGTGGCTCATAAGGCGGATGTGTTCGCTTTTGCCAGATACTGCCCCACCAGCGAGGAAAAAGATACAGGCATGACGCCCATGGAGTACAGGGAGCTTCTGGCTGCGTGTGATAAGAAGTTCAAGGAGTATGAAGCCGCCGGGTGTGAGACTTATTTTAACAAAAAGGACCACCTGTGGACGTTGTATGAGTATGAGACCGGGAAATTCAAGATCCCGGAGGATGCCGAGGAAGGCATAATCTATGGCGGATGCAACTGCGGCAACTGCCATATGACTATCCTGCCCACAGGGGATGTGTATGCCTGCAGAAGGGTACAAAACAGCAGGGTCGCCAATGTATTTGAGGACAGACTGGCGGATGTGTGGGTTTGTGAGATGGAGAAGTACCGTGAGTATGACAAGTTTAAGAAGTGTTCCAAATGCGAATTGAAGGCATGGTGCCGGGGATGCCCGGCAGTGGCAAGCGGGGCCCGCGGAGACTTTTATGATGCCGACCCGCAGTGTTGGAAAGATACAAAGGCAGCTGTCAGGCGAGATGAAGTGAGAGGGAATCAAACTTGACATGGAGGAGAGGAGAAAACAGATGGAAAACCTTGAGAATGGGGTAATGAAAACAATTCTGCATCGGAGGGCAATCCGGCGCTTTGAGGAAAAACAGATTGAAGAAACAGAATTACAGCAGATTTTACAGGCCGGGCTCTATGCGCCAAGCGCAGGCGGAAGGCAGGGGGTCTTGTTTGTGGTCTGTCAGGATAAGGAGGTCAACCAACGGCTGGGAAAGATTAAGAGGGCAAACTCTAAGCCCAAAATGGCAACCGCTTCAAGCTATGTTTCCAAAGAACAGCCCAGTATTGCAGATGATCCAACGCTCAACAATGCCTTTTATGACGCGCCCACAGTGATCACCATGCTTGCGCCGAAGAATTTCCTGTTTGCGGTGGAGGACTGCGCTGTGGCTGCCGAAAATATGATGCTGGCCGCTGATGCTCTGGGCATTGGTTCCTGCTATATCGGCGCCGGCTGGACGGCCTTCGCGGACCCTTATGGGCAGGAGATCCTGAAAGAGTGGGGCGTCCGCGCTGACTATTATGGAGTGATGCAGCTTTTGCTGGGGTATCCCCGTAGAGGTGACGGCCATCCAACCCCAAAGCCCCGCAAAGAAGACCGGATTATTCGCGTGTGACAGGAGGATCAGGTGATGGATGCAAAAACTTGTTTACAGAAATTACAGTATGTAGGTGTCCTGGCGTTTGCGACCGTGGACAGGGAGGGGAATCCCCAGGTCCGCAATATCAGCGCCATCCATTATGAGCAGGATGGGATCTATTTCTTCACGGCCAGGGGGAAAGATTTCTGCCGGGAGCTGCTGGCAGACGGGAGGGTGCAGGTCCTCGGGTATACCAGATATAAGGAGATGATCCGGCTGTCAGCAAGAGCTGTGCCGGCGGCAGACGGGGAACAGAAGATGTGGATCCATACGATATTTGAGGAACAGCCCTATCTTTCTAATGTGTATCCGGGGAATACAAGAGATATCGGCATTGTGTTTCAGATAAAAGACGCACAGATCGAATATTTCCACCTTGGCGTGAACCCGATCTTCCGGGAAACTTATGTGATAGGTAATGGAAAAATATCCCAAAAAGGATATCAGATCACCCAGGACTGTATCGGGTGCGGAACATGTGCCGGAAACTGTCCCCAGAGGTGTATTGAAAGCGGGAAACCGTATAAGATCATGGAGGAACACTGCCTGCACTGCGGAAACTGTTATGAACACTGTCCTGTTGGGGCAGTAAGAAGGAGAGATGGTATATAAAACATCTTCATATCCAGCATATCGGGGAACAGCCGGAAGATGTAGAAAAATTCAATCACTCTTTTTGATGGTTTTGTCTTATATATCCTTTCGAAAAATTAAAAAAATTAATATTTTGAAAACATTCTATTGTGTATTTTGCAGAAAGAATGATATAAAATATTATTGATTTCAAAAGTGAAAAATAAATATAGTTTTGAAAGTGAGAGGATATATGAAAACAATTTTGAGAAAACGATATCTGAACAGAATGATCGAGCTGAAGGATACACCGGATATAAAGATCATTACAGGAATCAGGCGTTCCGGAAAATCTCAGCTGAAGTTAAAAATACAGGCACAGAACACATGGTGATTGTCTCTGCGCCTGTATTTTCGTTATATTGATTTTTACATTTCATTCATGGCAATGCCGGGAATGGAGGGATTACTGAGGCATCTTGGAAAGCGCCGCCTCGTCGGCTACCACCACCACGTCATTGTGGAACTGGAGGATGGAGGCCGGAACATGAGGTGTGACAGGTCCGTACAGGGCTTTGTAGAGGGTTTCTGCCTTATCCTCCCCGCTGACGATCATCAGGATCTTTCTGGCCCGCATGATGGTCTGGATTCCCATGCTGTAGGCCTGTCTGGGAACATCGTCGGCTGAGGCGAAGAAACGCTTGTTGGCTTCAATGGTGCTCTCCGCCAGGCTGACGCAGTGGGTAGTCTTGGCAAACGCGTCGTCAGGCTCATTGAAGCCGATGTGCCCGTTGTGGCCCATGCCCAGAAGCTGTAAGTCAACGCCGCCCAAGTCCGCGATAACCTTCTCATAGCGGCTGCACTCCTTGTCAGAGTCAGGCTCCATGCCATTTGGCACATTGGTGTTGTCAAGGTTGATATTTACGTGCTTAAACAGATTGTTGTACATAAAATAATAGTAGCTCTGCTCATTATCCCGGGGAAGGCCTTTGTACTCATCCAGGTTTACGGATTTTACTTCCGAAAAGTCCAGATCTCCCTTGTTGTACCAGTCGATCAGCTGCTTGTAGGTCCCGATGGGGGAGGAGCCGGTGGCAAGCCCCAGCACGCAGTCCGGTTTCATGATCACCTGGGCGGATATGATGTTGGCTGCCTTTCTGCTCATGTCATCATAGTTCTTTGCACGATAAAGCCTCATAAAAAATACCTCCTTAAAATAAAAATAATTTTCTTTTTCCTTCATATATAAGGATAACATTTTTATGTCATACTTTCAATGGGTAATTACATAAAATATTAAGCAAAGGAGTGATTATATGGCTAATTATCGGAGACTGATTTCGTACATATATGCTTATGAGGGCGGAATTAAGGGGAAAAACGTGGGTTTTGCAAAACTGGAGGTAAGAAACGGGCAGTGCAAGCTCCAGGTAAATGTGAGGAATGTCTATATCGGAAGCCAGGATACAGGGGTTTACCTGCTGTGCGGTTCGGATGAGCTCCTTGTGGGAAAGATTTTTATCCGGAACGGGGC
Source organism: uncultured Hungatella sp. (assembly GCA_947066955.1). Classification (GTDB taxonomy): domain Bacteria; phylum Bacillota; class Clostridia; order Lachnospirales; family Lachnospiraceae; genus UBA3402. Next base: position 12,522 of record CAMTAF010000090.1, on the reverse strand, counting down.
AGGGGAATTCCGGGCGATAGTGCCTGTAAATAATGTGGCAGGGTCCGGACAGAGCATAGACAAGTGTTATGGGCTGACGGTTCACAATCTGGCTGACTCATGGCAGAGCTACACTACTATATGGGAGGACGCCGTGACCCACGCCGCGGAGGTGATCCTGGCCGAGGCCGCGTCGGAGCAGATTGAGGAAAAAGAGACAGATGGGCGGCCTGACCGGGAGGCGGCGGAGGAAAAGACGGGACATACGGAGCCCCGCAAAAATTCCATAGCAGATGCCGTGGAGGCGGAGATCGAGGCTCAGAGCCGGAAATCGGACCCGGTCCCGTCATCTGTAATTCCCCCCGCGGAGCCGCAGCCGGATCAGTTTCTGCGTCCGGCAGCAGAACTGGAAACCATGGAGGTAAAGCCGCTGGGGACCGTGAGCCCCATAGGAGGGGAGGCAGAGAAAAAAGGAGCATCGCAGGACAGATATCCCCAGCCGCCCTCTGGGGCCCGACCCATGGCGCCATCCAGGCATCAGCCTCACCAGCCCCGGGCCGCCCAGCCGGGACAGCAGCGGTCTTCACAGTTTCGGCCTGATTTTTCTGAACAGAGCTGGTGGGGCCGGCCAGGCTGGAGCATGTTGGCGGGGCAGGAGCCAGGCGGTCAAGGTCAGCCGGAACCTGTCCAGCCGGAACAAAGCTTTGGCAAAGCAGGGGCAGGGGCTGGCTGGCAGGAGACAGAGGCCTGGGACACAAGGTCAGGGTCCGCCGCCCAGAGCGAGATGGGGGCAGGCGGGCCGGGGCAGGAGCGTGGCGGGACAGAACAGGGGCTTGACAGGATGAGGACGGAATCCGGCGGCATAGAACCGTCGGCTCTCCAGTCCCAGTCAGATCCGGCCCAGATGCCGATGGGGCCGGAGCCTGGCCGGCAGGATTCCCGCCCAGTGTCCGGTCCGATGGGGTCGGAGCCTGGTCGGAAGGAGTCCTGGTCAGTGACCAGTCCGATGGGGTCGGAGCCTGGTCGGGGGGAGCCCTGGTCAGTGTCCGTGCCGATGCCGTCAGAGTCTAATGAGAGGGATCCCCGACCACTATCCAGCCAGGCAATGCCGGAGTCGGGTCAGAGGGAATCCGAGCCAGAATCCGCCCAAGTGTCGCCAGGGTTCAGCCAGCAGGAGCCCATGCCGGTCGGTGGTCGGATGTCGTGGGAGTCCGGTCAGAAGGGATTCAGACCAGAATCCGTCCAGATACCGCCGGAACCGGGTCAACAGGGGCTCCAATCGGCATCGGGACCAGTGCCCGGCCGGATGTCTGCGGGTTCCAATAAGCAGGAGCCCAGGCAGGCCTCCGATCAGACGCCTCTGGCCCCGGATCGGCGGGAGCCTGAGACAGAGCTGGGGCAGGCGCCGCAGGAGACAGATAAGCCGGAGGTTCGGTTATCCCCAGGTCAGCCGCCACAGGGCTCAGAGCAGCAGGCGCCCATGCCAGCGCCCGGTCAGGCACTCACGGAGTCAGATCCGGCCCGCTCTGTGCCGGTTCAGGGCCAGGCTCCGTCCAGATCGGATGAGAGTGAGCCCATGTCAGCCTCCGGCCAGATGCCGCCGGAAGCAGATAAGCCGGGGGAGGGGCAGGCCTCCGGCCAGCCTCAGAAGGGATCAGGCCAGACAAGGCCCGGGTTTGCCAAGACACTGATAGACTCTAACCAGATGAGACCAGGGTCAGGCCGGGTAAGGCCGGGTTCCGGTCAGGTGAGACCCGGCCAGCCTCAACCAGAGCAGGAGCAGCTGGAGGAGGAGCCCAGGATGGACAGCATCTGGCAGCATTTTTATAAAACCTATCCCAAGATTCAGGCATTTGACTATAACGGCGGATGCGATATCCTGACCATTAAACCTCAGGATATCGGCCTTCTTCCCAGGGAGGTGTGGGGCTATGGGAACAACAGCTTTCTCCTTCACGGCTATTACAGCCATCGATACCTGATCCTTGCCAGGCTGAACAACCCAAAAGGCGAACCCAGGTTTCTTCTGGGGGTCCCCGGCCATTATTACAGCAATGAAAAATATATGGCCGCTATGTTCGGGTTTCCCAACTTTGTTCTGTCCAAGATCCAGCCTGCAGGGGATGTACGATTCGGATATTGGTATACGGACATCCGCCTGGGATACAGCCTCCAGGCAGGGATGCGGACCTGACGGTTTGACATACCCTCCGGCCGGCTGCGTTGCCTGTCAATCAGGGGCCGTCATATTTGCGGAAAATCATTAACATTTCCGGAAATTTCGGTTATACTATAGCAGATAACAGAAGGGGCAGAGGGTCGGAAAGAGGAAACAATACCATGACAAAAGAAGAAAAATATATGAAAGAAGCCATCAGACAGGCGAAAAAGGCGGAGGCGCTGGGGGAGGTTCCCATCGGCTGTGTCATTGTCTATGAGGATAAGATCATAGGGCGGGGCTATAACAGGAGGACCGTGGATAAGAATGTCCTGGCCCACGCCGAGATCATAGCCATACGGAAGGCGTGCAGGAAGATGGGGGACTGGAGACTGGAAGGGTGCACCATGTATGTGACCCTGGAGCCCTGCCCCATGTGCGCCGGCGCCATCGTCCAGGCCAGGATCCCCAAAGTGGTCATGGGCTGTATGAACCCCAAGGCCGGGTGCGCCGGCTCTGTTCTGGATCTGCTCCATGAGCCCGGGTTCAACCATCAGGTGGAGACGGAAACAGGACTCTGCGGGGAGGAGTGCTCCCAGATGATCAAAGGCTTCTTTAAAGCACTACGGCTTGACAAAAGCCGCAAAGCAGGTTATACTATGGCGGATGGTACACTGTAATACACGCTCCCCGGAGAAGGGACGCTTCGTGCCATAGGTTATCCTAACCAACAATCATGTGATCCAGTCATAAAGTTTCCGTGCAGCCGGGGAGATAGCGGTGCCCTGTACCTGCAATCCGCTCTAGCAGGGGTGATGTCTCACCCCGGGCAGTCTACTGTGGAGCTGCCCTGTGTAAGTGGCGATGACGTCTGGGTCTTGCGCAACAGAACTCTGTGAACCGTGTCAGGGCAGGAATGCAGCAGCACTAAGCGGAATCTTCTGTGTGCCGCGAGGCAGCCTGGGCTGAGTTAACTGCACAGGTAACGTCTGTGGTAGCTGTTCAAAGTGAGACGCACGGAATTTATATAGTCAGGCAGCCGGAGGGCTGTTTTTTTTTACAGCAGGAGATTTTCCCTTGCCCATGGAAAACCTTTGTATTATAATGACAGAGAATTCGTGTATTTTCTTTGATAAATTAAACGGATGAAAGGACGGATGAAATGATGAGAGTAGGAATGTTAACCAGCGGCGGAGACTGCCAGAGCCTGAATGCGACCATGCGGGGAGTTGCAAAATCGTTGTACAGGATGTACGGCCAGGATGTGGAGATCATCGGTTTTGAGGATGGTTACAAAGGTTTGATCTACGCGGATTACCGCGTGATGAAGCCGTCGGATTTTTCCGGGATTCTTACAGAGGGAGGCACGATTCTTGGTACATCCCGACAGCCGTTTAAGCAGATGAGGACGCCGGACGAGAATGGTCTTGACAAGGTTGAGGCCATGAAGCACACTTACAAGAAACTGAAACTGGAGTGCCTGGTGGTCTTAGGGGGCAACGGCAGCCAGAAGACTGCCAATCTGCTGAGAGAGGAAGGCTTAAACATTGTATCCCTTCCCAAAACCATTGACAATGACCTCTGGGGAACCGAGATGACCTTTGGGTTCCAGAGCGCGGTCAATGTGGCTACCAATGCCATCGACTGCATCCACACCACGGCGGCATCCCACGGGCGGGTGTTCATCGTGGAAGTGATGGGACACAAGGTGGGGGCCCTGACCCTCCACGCCGGGATCGCGGGAGGAGCTGACATTATCTTGATTCCCGAGATTCCCTATGACATCAACGTGGTGGTAGAGGCTTTAAAGGAGCGCAACCGAAAGGGCAAGCGTTTCTCCATCCTGGCTGTGGCAGAGGGAGCCATTTCCAAAGAGGACGCGAAACTGACCAAAAAAGAACTGAAAGAAAAGAAGAAAAGCGGTGTGGTGTACCCGTCAGTGGCATATGAGCTGGGAGCAAAGATCGAGGAGATGACAGGACAGGAAGTCCGGGTCACGGTTCCGGGCCATATGCAGAGAGGCGGAGAGCCATGTCCTTACGACAGAGTGCTGTCCACAAGATTAGGAGCCGCCGCCGCCAGGCTGATCCGGGAGAAGACCTACGGATACATGGTGTGCATCAAGGACGGCGAGGTGGACAAAGTGCCGCTGGAGGAAGTGGCAGGAAAGCTTAAGACCGTGGATCCCCAGTGCGCGATCATCAAGGAAGCCAAGCTTGTGGGGATCTGTTTTGGCGATGAATAAAAGATAAAAACCGTAACCATAAAGGCAGGAGGGCATACATGTCGTACACGGCGCTGTACCGAAAATGGCGTCCATCCGGTTTCCCGGATGTGAAAGGCCAGGACCACATTGTGCAGACTTTAAAAAACCAGATAACATCCCAGAGGATCGGCCATGCCTATCTGTTCTGCGGGACGAGAGGAACCGGAAAGACCAGCATTGCCAAGATCTTTGCCAAGGCAGTGAACTGTGAGAATCCGGTGGACGGGAGCCCTTGCGGAAAGTGCCGCACCTGCTTAAATATCGGGTCCGGCGCCTCGCTCAATGTGGTGGAGATCGACGCCGCTTCCAACAACGGCGTGGAGAATATCCGGGATATCCGGGAACAGGTACAGTACCCGCCTACAGAAGGCAGATACAGGGTTTATATTATCGATGAAGTGCATATGCTGTCAACGGGGGCATTTAACGCGCTTTTAAAGACCCTGGAGGAACCGCCCTCCTATGTAATTTTTATCCTGGCAACCACGGAGGTCCACAGGATCCCCATCACCGTGCTGTCCAGGTGCCAGAGGTATGATTTTAAGAGGATCAGCCTAAAGACCCTGACAGACAGGCTCAGGGAACTGTCCCAGGCAGAGAACATAGATGTGGAGGATAAGGCTCTGAGTTATATTGCCAGGGCGGCCGACGGCTCCATGCGCGACGCGCTGAGCCTTTTGGACCAGTGCGCCGCGTTCCATTTCGGAGAACGGCTGACCTATGAGCATGTGCTGGATATCTTAGGAGCAGTGGACACCAGCATCTTCAGCCGTATGTTCCGGGCAGTGACAGACAAAGAGACCACCCGGTGCATCTGCCAGTTAGAAGAGCTGGTGATTCAGGGAAGGGAGCTGGGGCAGTTTGTGACAGACTTTATCTGGTATATGAGAAATCTGCTCCTGATCCAGACCGCAGACCACGCGGAAGATATGCTGGATATGTCCGCAGACAACAAAAAAGCCCTGGAAGAAGACGCAAAGCTGACAGACGGGGAGACCCTCATAAGATATATCCGGGTATTCTCCGAACTGTCCAACCAGATTCGCTATGCCAGTCAGAAAAGAGTTCTGATTGAGATCGCGTTAATAAAACTGACAAAACCGCAGATGGAGCACAATTATGATTCCATCATCGAGAGACTGAACAAGATTGAGGAACAACTGGAGGAGGGGATTATGGCAGGCCCTGCCATAGCCCTTCCAGCCGGCGCGGGAAGCGCCCCGGCAGGGGAGCAGGCGTCAGAAAGTCCGGCAGGGGCAGCCCAGTCCGGCACGACATCAGGGCAGGCCCCGGCGCCGCCAGTCCCCCCGAGGGAGGTCGCCCTTCCTCAGGCCCAGCTTGAGGATCTGCAGATGATCCGCAACGAGTGGGGCAAGATCATCCGGAATCTTGGGGGAGTGATCCGGTCCAGCTTTCGGGATACCATAGTGGAGCCCAGCGGCGACAGCTGCCTGTGCGTGGTATTTGCCAATGCGGACAATTATGAGATCGGCCGGCGGCCTACCATCATGGGAGAACTGGAGAATTATGTAAAGAACACCTACGGAAAAGACATCTATTTTAAGACCCGTCTTCTGGCAAACGGAGAGCGGGCAGATACCATATATGTCAGCGATGAGGAATTGAAAAACCGTATCCATATGGATATTACAATAGAAGAAGATACAATCGAAGAAAATGAATGACCACAGACCAGGAGGAGCGATATGGCAAAGAGAGGCGGATTTCCCGGCGGCATGCCCGGCAATATGAACAATCTGATGAAGCAGGCTCAGAAGATGCAGAGACAGATGGAGGAGACTACCAAAGAACTGGAGGGTAAAGAATACACGGCCTCTGCCGGCGGCGGCGCGGTGACTGTGACCGTTTCAGGCAAAAAGGAAGTTACCGCGGTAAAGATCGCGCCGGAGGCAGTGGACCCCGATGACGTGGAGATGCTGGAGGATATGATCATGGCGGCTGTCAATGAGGCCTACCGCCAGATGGAGGAAGCCTCCAGCAGTGCCATGGCGAAACTGACCGGCGGCTTTGGCGGAGGGTTCCCCTTCTGACCATGGACTACTACAGCAGCCAGATAACAAAATTAATTGAGGAATTGTCCAAACTTCCCGGGATCGGAACCAAATCCGCCCAGAGACTTGCATTTCATATCATCAATATGCCGGCAGAGCAGGTACAGCGCCTGTCAGACACCATAGTCAACGCGAAAAAGCAGGTGCGCTACTGCAAGGAGTGTTTTACGCTCACAGACCAGGAGCTGTGCCCCATCTGTGCCAGCCAGAAGCGGGACCACCGGACGATCATGGTGGTGGAAAATCCCAGAGATTTGGCGGCCTACGAGAAGACGGGCAAATACGAAGGGGTCTACCATGTGCTCCACGGAGCGATTTCCCCCATGCTGGGGATCGGGCCCGGGGAGATCAAACTGAAAGAACTGATGCAGCGGCTCCAGGGCGACGTGGACGAGGTGATCATAGCCACCAATTCCAGCCTGGAAGGGGAGACCACTGCCATGTATATCAGCAAACTGATAAAACCAACAGGGATCAGAGTCACCCGGATTGCCAGCGGCGTACCGGTGGGAGGAGATCTGGAATATATAGATGAAGTGACTTTGCTTCGCGCACTGGAGGGAAGAGTCCAGCTGTAATCGCTTCCTTTGCCGGCGCTGATGGAGGAAACAATGGATAAGTACGAGTTTAACATAAAAGTTGAACAGATAAAAAAATTGGTAAGTAAAAATGACTTCGCGACTGCCATGAAGATTGCGGACACCATCGACTGGAGAAGAGTGCGCAACGCGAACCTGCTGTCGATGATCTCCCAGGTATACGAGAAGAACAGAGAGTACCAGGAAGCCAAGGAGGTTCTGCTCCTGGCGTTCGAGAGAGCGCCCATAGGAAAACGTCTGCTATACAAGCTGACGGAGCTGGCCCTGAGGGAGGGGAGCGTCAGCGAGGCTGAGGACTATTACAGGGAATTCTGCGATCTGGCCCCCGATGACACAAGACAGCATCTTTTGCGGTATATGCTTTTAAAAGAAAAAAAGGCTCCCATGGATCAGATTATCCACGCTCTGGAACGCTATGTTTCCACGGAGGTGGATGAAAAGTGGATGTACGAGCTGGCGGATCTTTACGCCAGGGCAGGACGGACCAGTGACTGTATCCAGCTGTGTGACAAGATGATTCTGATGTTTGGAGTCGGGGCTTACGTGGAGCGGGCCATGGAGCTGAAACAAAGGTATGCCCCTCTGAACAACTATCAGAAGGATCTGCTCCAGAACCGTGATAAATACGAAGAGAGGCTCCGGGCGGTAGAAGAAGGGTACGAGAACGGCACCATAAAGATTCAGGATTACGAAGAGACCGATCATGCCGGATTCGGAGCCCGGGGGATGGAGCCGGCAGGAGACTACGGAACCGGCGGCTACGGTCAGCAGCCGGCAGGTTATGGCCTGGAAAATGCAGGTTATGGCCAGCCTCAGGACGACTATGCGCCAGGGAGTGACGGTTACGGCCAGCCCCAGGGGGGCTATGTGCCCGAGAACGGCGATTATGGCCAGCCCCAGGGGGGTTATGTGCCGGGGAATAACGGTTATGGCCAGCCTCAGGACGGCTATGTGCAAGGAAATAACGGTTATAGCCAGTCCCAAGGAGGCTACGTGTCAGGGAGTGACGGCTATGGTCAGTCTCAGGGAGGCTATATGCCGGGGAATAACGGTTACGGCCAGCCCCAGGAGGGCTATGGGGCAGGGAGTAACAACTATGGTCAGCCTCAAGGAGGCTATGGATCAGGGAGTGACGGCTATGACCAGCCCCAGGGAGGCTATGTGTCAGGGAGTGACGGCTACGGCCAGTCCCAGGGAGGCTACGTGTCAGGGGGTGACGGCTACGGCCAGTCCCAGGGAGGCTACGTGTCAAGGAGTGACGGCTACGGCCAGTCCCAGGGAGGCTACGTGCCGGGGAATAACGGTTATGGCCAGCCCCAGGAGGGCTATGGGGCAGGGAGTAACAACTATGGTCAGCTCCAGGGAGGCTATGGATCAGGGAGTGACGGCTATGACCAGTCCCAGGGAGGCTACGTGTCAGGGAGTGACGGCTACGGCCAGTCCCAGGGAGGCTACGTGCCGGGGAATAACGGTTATGGTCAGCCCCAGGAGGGCTATGCGTCAGGCGGTGACAGCTACGGCCAGCCCCAGAGCAGCTATATGCCGGGGCCCGGGGCTTACAGCCGCCCTTATGGGAGCAGTTACGCGTCAAGGGCCGACGGCTATGGTCAGTCCCAGGGCGGTTACGCGCCAGGGGCCGACGGCTACGGTCAGCCACAGGACAGTTATGTATCCGAGGCCGATGGTTATGATCAATCCCAGGATGGCTATATGTCTGCCGCAGGGGGTTATATGCCGGAAGAGGAGGGCTATGATCCGTCTCAAGGTGGCTACATGCCGGGACAGGGAGACTATAGCCAAGCTCAGGCAGATGGCTATATGGAAGAGCCGGCAGAATATGATCCGTCTCAGGAATCAGGCGGCTATGGCTACTCACAGGCCGGTTACAGCGGCTATAACCAATCCCAAGACAGCTACGCGCCCGCGGCCGGCCGCTATGGCCAGCCGGAGCCCGGTTACGGCTCCAATGGCGGAGGATACGGCCGTCCGGGATCCGGGTACAGATCCGGCGGCGGCCCCAGCATTTCCAATGGCCGGTATATGGAAGAAAACGGAGCTTATGGATCAGCGGCAGACGGCTCCTATGAGGAGACGCACCATGCCCAGGATAACGCCAATTATGTATATGCGGTTGACGAGGAAATGATGGCAAATCTACATCAGGCGGCCGCAGAGAAAGAACTTGCGGCAGAGATGTCCAAAATTTCCACAGAGGGCCGTGTAGAGCAGGAACCGCGCGCGGGAAGGACCAAAGTATTCAGAGACAGGCACGGGATGGCAGTAGTCAGACGGGCGGCGGAGAGAGAGCAGGAAAAGAAATACCACGACCGCGTCTACACGCCCCATCATCTGATGATAGAGGCAAAAACGCCGGAATCAGGCTTTGATACAGCTGTGGAGGTCCTGAAAAAAATCCATCAGAAAACAGGAGTCAACAACCAGGTCATCAAGATTTCCGGAAGCAAACTGAGCAGACGGGGAATTTTCAATGTATCTGACAAGCTGGCGGGAAAAGATCTGATCGTAGAGGAGGCTGGAGACTTAAGGCAGGAGGATCTGGAGGAACTTCAGATGCTTTTAGAGCGGGATGAGACCGGCATGATCGTGGTGCTCATTGACAATCCGTTTCAGATGCAGGAGCTCCACCAGCAGAATCCGGGATTTGTCAACCTGTTCCAGTGCATTGACGCGGACGGACAGGATGAGGAAGCTGCGGTGGAAGCCCGGCAGGAGGATGGATCTGAGGAAGAGACGGTGGAAGAACCGACCTGTGAACCGGCACATGAGCCTCAGGAGCCTGTAACAGAAGATGCACAAGACGAATCCGATGTGTATCAGGAAGAGGCTGGGACAGAGCCTGAAGATGCAGAAAAAGACCCGTTTGAAGAGGATTTTCAGGATGAAGATCCCCATGAGACCGCTGACAGAGCCGGCTATGAGGATGAAGAAAGCCGCGGGGACAGCGGAGACTACGAAGAGGAGTACCAAGACGAAGAAGACGGGGATTACGACGAAGAATATGACCCGGAGTATGAAGACGCAGATGATCAGGAATACAGCGGCGAGTATCAGGATGATGAGGACTATGACGACGAGTACGGAGACGAATCCCCTGAGGGCTACGACGATGAGTACATGGATGAAGACGTCGATGGCTATGGCGATGAGTACGAATCCGAATCAGAATACGGGGATGGCTACGAATCACAGGACACTGTCGATGATGAAGAGATGGATCTAAATGAGTTTGCAGACTACGCTGTAAAATACGCAAAGGATATCGACTGTAACATTACAGGAAAAAGCATGCTGGCGTTGTATGAGCGCATAGAACTGATGGAGGAGGACGGGATCCCCCTGACCCGAACCAATGCAGAGGATCTGATTGAGGAGGCAGCGGATAAGGCGGAAAAACCCTCTCTGGGCGGTTTGATCAAGGGCGTATTTTCTTCAAAATATGACAAAGACGGACTTTTGATCCTGAAAGAGGAGCACTTTATATGAGAACACGGCTTATAGCGCTGGATTTGGACGGAACTCTTTTAGACAGCCGGAAAATGCTGCCGGAGAGAAATAAAAAAGCATTGCAGCAGTGCATTGCCCGTGGGATCCATGTGGTTCCCTGTACAGGGCGCACTGCAGCAGGAATCCCTGACCAGGTGCGCCAGATCCCGGGTATCCGATACGCTATCACCGTAAACGGAGGCGTGCTGCTGGATCTGCAGGAAAACCGCATTTTAGATGAGAAACTTCTCCCCATGGACATTGCCGCGGAGATCTACGATCTCATAAGCCCCTATCATGTCATGTGCGACGCATATATCCAGGGAAAAGGATTTTCCGAGAGGCGTTGCTTTGAAAATATGGATGATTACGGCATCCCTGATGTGGTTCAACAGTTAGTGCGCCGCACCCGCATGCCTGTTGACAATATAAAGGATTACATCAGAGAGCGTTTCCCCACCGTAGATAAACTGAATCTTTTCTTTGACAATTTGGAAGAGAGAGCCCAGGTGCGCAGGCTGCTGGATAAGCGGGGAGATGTCGTGGTCAGTTCCTCATTTTCCTACAATCTGGAGGTTAATGGGCAGGGAGCCACAAAAGGGGAAGGGATTCTCCGCCTGGCAGAGATTCTGGGCATAGCCCCTGACGAGACCATGGCCTTCGGGGATGGTGAAAATGATCTCTCCATGATAGAGAAGGCAGGGATCGGGATTGCCATGGAAAATGGCCATGAGAAGCTAAAAAAGATTGCGGATCACATAGCGCCGGACAGCAATGAGGCAGGGGTGGGGCAGATGTTGGAAAAACTGGTCCTCTCTGAATAATGAGGTATTTATGGAAAACTGGCTTGAGATCGCGGTGGGCTTGTATCTCCTGGTGATGATCGTATACGGTTATTGCCGGGGAGTTATCCGCATGATCATATCTGTGGCGGCATTGGCAGCAACCTTTGTGATTGTCCGCATGGCAATGCCGTCCGTAACTTTATTTATTAAAAATGAGACACCTGTGTGCCAGTGGGTTGCGGCAGGGCTGGAGGAAAAACTGGTTCCACCTGAGGCAGCGGCCGGGATTGGGAACAGCCAGGAAATCATCGACAGCTTAAATCTGCCTGAGGAGATCCAGAAACTTCTGGGGGAGCAAAGCCTTGGGGGCAGCCTTCCGGATATGGAAGCATTTGTGAGCTATACAGCAGAACGTCTGGCGGAAATGATCATAAACGCAGTGGGATTTGTGGTTTTGTTTCTGGCTGTGTATATAATTATGCAGCTGGTTTTAAGGTCTCTGGATCTGATTGCAAAGCTTCCTGTGATATCAGGAATCAACAGGCTGGCAGGGGCGCTCCTTGGAGGGCTCGAAGCATTGTTCTTTCTCTACCTGGCGATGCTTTTGGTGACGGCTTTTTCCGCGAAACCATGGGCAGAAGCCATAATCACTCAGATAGAGTCCAGCAAATGGCTCCCGTACCTGTATCACTACAATCTGGTGTCAAAAATCGTGTTGAGTTTGATCAAGGGAATCAAATAATGCCAATTGGGCAAATAGTACATGCAATTAAGACAAAACAACGAAAAAATGCGAACAGCCCGTTTTCCGGCATTTCCCTTGCGACCACAAAATATAGGGAAAACAGGAAAAAAAAGGCATATTTAGTGGCCTGAAAAAATTGTTTAAAAACATGACACAAATCCCTTGACAATTTAGAAATGAGATGGTATAGTTAAGTCCACCGCAAGAGATGCGGCTGAATTCGTGGCCTGTATGATTGACAGCCTCCAATAGGGGGGCCTCCAATCACAGCGGCTCCGAAGAAATTGAAAAAAATAAAAAAAGTTGTTGACAAACCAAAAGCAATGTGATAGACTAAACGAGTTGCCGCTGAAAAGCCAACAACACGGAACCTTGAAAATCAAAGATCAAACAGTATGCAAGACCCTGAAAATT
>CAMTAF010000089.1 GCA_947066955.1 uncultured Hungatella sp. | reverse complement strand
AACATACAATATGGGGGCTGCCTATTTATTTTGTCAACATATTTTGAAACACGCCTTTTTCTGGCCAGTCTAATTCTTCACATTGTTTATTTACCTTTGCCCATACATATTTCAATGCTTCCACCAAAAAGCCACCTGAACCACATGCAGGATCAACTATTTTATCCCTCTGTCCCGGATTAGTCATTGATAGTAGCAATTTAACAACATTTCTAGGCGTAAAAAATTGTCCTTGTGGTCCCCTCAATGATGGACCGATAAACATTTCAAACGCATCTGCAATAACGTCCCTTTCGCTTTCCATTAAGCAATATTGTTGTAGCTCTCCAACAATATGTGCAATTGAATTATCTGAAAGAATAATTTTATCACTATCGTTAAATACATCTGGATATTTTCGTTTTACATCAACAAACAAATTTTGTATTCTTTTTGAAATTTTAGCATGTTCTTCATTAATACCGGCACGAAAATCAACTAATGAATCCCCTTTTTTATACCGTTCATCATATATTTTGCAAAAAATAATATTTATTAACTGTGGAAGCAATTCTGTATCAAGAGTTTGACCAGTATTGTTCGCCGCTAAATAGTTCCTAATATTATTAAAAGTATTCTTCAAGTTATGAGTCTTTTTAAGGTCTTTTCTTTTAAACAATCCTATATCATCAATATTTTGCCCATATAATGGAAGGTTAGGTATTTCTTTAAACTCAACTCTGCCATCTTGTTCGTATTTTCTTAAATACAATATTTCATTTCCATTATACCAAGCACCTATATATGCTTTAGATAATCTTAAATAATCTTCAAGCTGTGAACGCCCATCTTTGCGATTTTTCTTCTTACACTCAACAATTATATATAATTCATCCTCTTTTTTATCACTAGAAGTAAAAACAGCAATGTCAACGGGATATTCCTTTTTAATATCCGATGGTCTAACCTTTACTCTGTATTGTGGTCTAGTCTGAATCATTTCCTTCGGATATCCATAATTTTCAACCAATATCTTTGAAAATGGTTGTGTTGCTTGTACTTCTTCTGGTGAGCCGTTTACTTCTAATCCAGAAATATAATCTACTATTTTTTCAGCCATTACATAGCCTCCATTTAATTTTTACAAACAATAGCACCATAAATACACCGGTTTACAACTTTTGAGATTTCCTAAAGCCTGATAAAATGTAGTCTTCTACCACCTTTATCAGGACAGAACAATTTTTTATGGTTTCGAGAACTTTCCCGAAACTACATAAAATTATTTCTGACTGGATTTGCAGGCCAATTTTATACTGGGTCTCCTGGCGCTGGCAGACTGGTACCCGGAAAAAGTTTCATCGCTATAAGGAAGCAGCGTCATGGCGCTGTAGGACAAGCTGATCAGATTGATCAGACGCTCAATCCCTTCTTTACTGCAGACCAGATGTTCCTCCATAGGCCAGAAGGTTTTCCCTTCATAATACGAAACCTCGATGTCCCATATGCCGATATCGGCATAATGTTCCATCTCAGGCCATACCACGCTAACGGCAGATAAAACACATTTTCTGCCCCATAAGAACAAGCCGTTTTGTCAGCACTGTTCTCCCAGTCAAAGGAAACCGTTCTCGGATCAGCCGTGCATAAAAACAGACGGCGGCTCCCTTTTCCGTTTTTGGCGCAGTAACCAAGGCATACACCACTTTGTCTTTCCACAGGTTGGTGAGCACCGGCATCATGCCAATCCGCCAGTTTGGTAGCCAAAGCAAGCTTGCTCTTTTCCTTATCCCAGAGCCGGTACCCTACCGGAACAGGAGGATAAAGGATTTTCCCATCCTGGTATACCGGAAACGAGAGAAGGAGGCTGACCATATAGTGGCCGTTCAGGTAATTGGAGCCATTATGGGCGGCATGGTCATGCAGTTTGGAACAAAGTTCAAAATGGATACCGGATTTCTCGACCATGGTATCATCAATGGAAAGAAAAAGCGGCTGGTTCTCCAAAGGGCCGGGAACAGCCTGGATCGCTTTGGACACAGTAACATTATTCCAAACAGAGTGATCATAGGCATTAGTTTCCAGTGTATAGTAAAATGCGTTAAGTGAAGTATCAGCCAGTCTGGAAACCACATGGCTGTGGGCAAAGCGTACAGAGCGGAACATGTCCAGGGTCAGGATGGAAATGACCGGAAGGAACAGGTTCCTGGCGGTTGGTTTGGAAGCATTTGAAAAATAATCCTGAAAATATAAAAACAGTCTATTAAAAATTGAATTTTTAAGGTATAATAAGCAGTACATACAAACTCATCTCTTTTCGTGTGGATTTTGTTTAGGCGCTTAAATTATACCGCAAAAGAGACTGAGTTTGCATTTTATTTTTCAAGCTGCCGGACGACATCAGCAAAGCCAATATCCCGATGAAGATCGAAATGATCTCATAAGCTGTCATAAGCGCCACCTTCCTATGTATTCCGGCAAGCCGGTTTTCATTGGCTCGGGAGGCTGCCACCCTGTCATGGGTACTCTGAGGGCATTATAACAGATATCTGCAGAATTGGCAACCGGGCTGCAAAGCCACTCTGGCTCTACACCGGCTCTGAAAAAATAATGTCATAATAATGTCACGGTGGAATAAAAAAACCTGAAAAGCCGCTAAGATCAAGGCTTTCCAGGTTTTTGGCAATTACTCGAATTCTATCGTCCCAGGCGGCTTCGAAGTGAGGTCATAAAGCACCCGATTAATCCCCTTCACCTCATTAATCACCCTATTCATCACCCTGGCCAGCACCTCAAAAGGAATCTCGGCCGTCTCCGCTGTCATGAAATCCACGGTATTCACCGCCCTCAAGGCCACAGCATAGTCATAGGTTCTCTCATCTCCCATAACGCCCACGGACCTCATGTTGGTCAGAGCGGCAAAATACTGTCCGATCTTCTTGTCAAGTCCGGCCTTAGAGATCTCCTCCCGGTAGATGGCGTCGGCATCCTGAACCATGACCACCTTCTCCGGCGTCACCTCGCCTACAATGCGGATCCCAAGCCCCGGGCCGGGGAAGGGCTGGCGGTACACCAGCTTCTCAGGGATGCCAAGCTCCAGTCCGGCTTTACGCACCTCGTCTTTGAAAAGATCCCGGAGAGGCTCGATGATCTCCTTGAAATCCACATAGTCCGGCAGGCCGCCTACATTGTGATGAGATTTGATCACAGCGGACTCTCCTCCCAGGCCGCTCTCCACCACATCCGGGTAGATGGTTCCCTGGACCAGGAAATCCACGGCGCCGATCTTCTTGGCCTCCTCCTCAAATACGCGGATAAATTCTTCTCCGATGATCTTCCTCTTTTTCTCCGGCTCCTCCACGCCTCGCAGCTTCTCGTAAAAACGCTCCTGGGCGTTGACGCGGATG
The DNA here is from genome assembly GCA_947066955.1 of uncultured Hungatella sp. Lineage (GTDB taxonomy): Bacteria > Bacillota > Clostridia > Lachnospirales > Lachnospiraceae > UBA3402. The sequence continues at coordinate 13,595 of CAMTAF010000089.1, read as the reverse complement.
AAATTCAAGTCATAGGGACCGTTAGGGCCGAAGACTTCCTCCACCTCGTCCCCCTCATTTTTCCGCAGCAGGCCGTGGTCCACAAAGACGCAGGTCAGCTGGCTTCCGATGGCCTTTGACATGAGCACCGCGGCCACGGAAGAGTCCACGCCGCCGGAGAGAGCGCAGAGAGCCTTGCCCTTTCCCACCTTCTCCCGGATAGCCCGGATGCTGTTCTCCACGAAAGTGTCCATCTTCCATGTTCCCTGGCAATGGCATACCTGGTAGACAAAATTGCGGAGCATCTTTGTGCCCTCCTGGGTGTGGAGGACCTCCGGGTGGAACTGGATCGCGTACAGGCCTTTCTCCTCCCACTCCGCCGCTGCCACCGGACAGTCCGCGGTGTGTCCGGTGATCTTGAATCCCGGCGCTTCCTTCTCTATATAGTCATTGTGGCTCATCCAGCAGATGGTCTTCTCCGACACATCGCCGAAGAGCTTGCTGGACTTGTCCACGCTCACTTCAATCTTTCCGTATTCCCGCACAGGGGCCTTGCACACATTCCCGCCCAGAGTGAACATCATCAGCTGGGCGCCGTAGCACAGCCCCAGCACCGGGATCCCCAGCTCAAACAGCTCTCTGCTGCAGGATGCGGCGCCCTCCTCGTAACAGCTGTTGGGACCTCCTGTCAGGATGATCCCCTTGGGAGCCATGGCCCTGATCTGCCCCATATCTGTCTTGTAGGAATAAATCTCGCAGTACACGCCGCACTCGCGGACGCGGCGGGCCACCAGCTGGTTGTACTGTCCTCCGAAATCGATCACAATTATCTTTTCCCTGTCCACAATTATCCTCCTATTGGTATCGGCACGCGACGCTTCGCGTCACCTGCCAGTACGTCGGAAGGCATCCTGAAAACGCTGCGCGTTTGCCTTCCTCCTGTTGGTATCGGCACGCGACGCTTCGCGTCACCTGCCAGTACGTCGGAAGGCATCCTGAAAACGCTGCGCGTTTGCCTTCCTCCTATATCCCTGAATTTTGTGTTCCCGCCTTTTACTCTGAAAGTCCATCGCCGCAGGCGATCTCTATTCAGGTATGCAAAATGCGCCCGCCAGACTTTCATGGGACGATGGTCTGTACGCTGCCGGGCGCATGGGGGTTTACTTTCCCCATTCTACATCAGGAATCTGCAAAATACAAGCAGTAAGTGCATCCGGCCTCCCCCGGTAAGCCCGCCAAGGCATGCCCCGCCAGCGGCGCGCTCCCCAAAATACAGAAAAACCGCCTCGGCATCTTCTTCTGCTCTGCGCGGTTTTTCCATATTGTCTGATCCAATAAACAAAAGAGTCCCTGCCTACATCTTGAGATACTTCTTCACATACTGTCCTGTGTAGGATTTCTCACACAGGGCCACTTCCTCAGGCGTTCCCTGGACCACCACGGTGCCGCCGTTGTCTCCGCCCTCAGGGCCCATGTCTATGATGTAGTCCGCTGTTTTGATCACATCCAGATTGTGCTCAATGACCACCACCGTGTTGCCGCCCTGGGACAGCTTTCTCAGGATGTCCACAAGCTTGTGGACATCGGCGAAATGGAGCCCTGTGGTGGGCTCGTCCAGAACGTAGATGGTCTTGCCTGTCCCCCGCCTGCTCAGCTCTGTGGCCAGCTTGATCCTCTGGGCCTCGCCTCCCGACAGCTCTGTGGAAGGCTGCCCCAGCCGGATGTAGGAGAGGCCCACATCGTTGAGGGTGGAAATCTTCCTGTAGATCGTGGGGACATTTTCAAAAAACTTCAGAGCCTCCTCCACGGTCATGTTCAGCACGTCATAGATGTTCTTTCCTTTGTACTTTACCTCCAGGGTCTCCCGGTTATAGCGCTTGCCACCGCAGACCTCACAGGGCACGTACACATCGGGCAGGAAATGCATCTCGATCTTCAAGATGCCGTCGCCGGAGCACGCCTCGCACCGCCCGCCTTTGACATTGAAGCTGAAACGGCCTTTTTTGTAGCCTCTTTCTTTGGCGTCTGTGGTAGAGGCGAACAGATCACGTATCATATCAAACACCCCGGTGTAGGTGGCCGGGTTGGATCTGGGAGTCCTGCCGATGGGGGACTGGTCGATGGCGATGATCTTGTCCAGCTGTTCCGCGCCCTCAAGTTTTTTGAATTTGCCCGGTATGGTTCTGGCTCTGTTCAGCTGCCTGGCCAGGGTCTTGTAGACGATCTCGTTGATCAGGGAGCTTTTTCCGGAGCCGGACACCCCGGTGACGCAGGTCATGACCCCCAGGGGGATCTTCACGTCAATGTTCTTTAGGTTGTTCTCCGCGGCACCCTTTACCTTGAGCCATCCGGTGGGAGTCCGCCGCTCTGAGGGAACGGGGATCTGGATCCGGCCGCTTAAGTAGGCACCGGTAATGGACTCCGGGCAGTTCATAAGATCTTCGGCTGTTCCCGTGGCGATCACCCTTCCTCCGTGTTCTCCCGCCATGGGCCCCATATCCACGATGAAATCTGCCGCCCGCATGGTGTCCTCGTCGTGTTCCACCACCAGCACGCTGTTTCCTAAATCTCTTAAGTGGATCAATGTCTGGAGGAGCTTATCGTTGTCCCGCTGGTGGAGGCCGATGCTGGGCTCATCCAGGATATAGGCGACTCCCACCAGGCCGGAGCCGATCTGGGTGGCCAGGCGGATCCTCTGGGCCTCCCCGCCGGACAGGGTGCCTGTGGCCCTGGACAGGGACAGATATTCCAGGCCCACATTGATGAGAAAGGTCACCCTGGCCCGGATCTCCTTCAGGATCTGGGCGCCTATGGCCTCCTGCATGGCCGTCAGTTTCAGGTCATCCAAAAATTCCCGGAACTTGACAATGGACATGTCTGTGGCATCATAAATGTTCAGCCCTCCTACGGTCACTGCCAGAGAGCTCTTTTTCAGGCGCTTTCCCTTGCAGGCGGAGCAGGGGGTTATGCGCATGTAAGTCTCGTACTCCGCCTTGCTGGTCTCGGAAAAGGTCTCCTTGTATCTCCGCTCCACATTCTCCACAAGGCCCTCAAATGCCACGTCGTAGATGCCCTCGCCCCGCTGTCCTTTGTAGTGGACCTTAACCTCTTTTCCCCCGGTGCCCCAGAGGATAATGTCCTGGATCTTCTGGGGATACTGCTCAAATGGGGTGTCCAGGCTGAAACCGTACTCCTCAGCCAGGGCATCCAGGATGGCCCTGGTAAAGCTTCCCTTGTCCGCGCAGGACTGCCACCCCATGACCACGATGGCTCCCTGGGTGATGCTTAAAGACCGGTCCGGTATCATAAGGTTCTCGTCAAATTCCATCTTATAGCCCAGGCCGAAGCAGTCCGGGCAGGCGCCGAAGGGATTGTTGAAGGAAAAGCTTCTGGGTTCCACCTCCTCGATGCTGATGCCGCAGTCCGGACAGGCGAAATGCTGGCTGAAATTGATGGGCTCCCCGTCGATCACATCCACGACCATCAGCCCGTTTCCCAGCGCCATGGTACTCTCTATGGAGTCGGTGAGGCGCTTCTCTATGCCCGGGCGCACCACAAGGCGGTCTACAATCACTTCGATGTTGTGCTTAATGTTCTTATCCAGCTTGATCTCCTCGGACAGCTCATACTGGCTTCCATCCACCCTCACCCGGACATAGCCGCTTTTCCTGGCCTGCTCCAGCACCTTCACATGCTCTCCTTTGCGCCCCCTCACCACAGGGGCCAGAAGCTGGATCCTGGTTTTCTCCGGCATAGCCAGGATCTGATCCACCATCTGATCCACGGTCTGTTTGTGAATCTCCTTGCCGCACTTGGGGCAGTGGGGGATCCCGATCCTGGCGTAGAGAAGGCGCATGTAATCGTAGATCTCCGTCACCGTCCCCACCGTGGATCTGGGATTCCGGTTTGTGGACTTCTGATCAATGGAAATGGCAGGGGAGAGACCTTCTATGCTCTCCACCTCCGGCTTCTCCATCTGTCCCAGGAACTGCCTGGCGTAAGACGACAGGGACTCCATATAACGTCTCTGCCCCTCCGCGTAGATGGTGTCAAAAGCCAGGGAAGACTTTCCTGAGCCGCTTAAGCCTGTGAGAACCACCAGCTCATTGCGGGGGATGTCCACATCCACGTTCTTCAGATTGTGCTCATTGGCGCCGCGTATCTTGATATATTGTCTTGACATAATAGACTCCTTGCTGACAAATGTAAACTCCAAAGAACATCATAGCACAATCTCTCTGTTTTTGCAAACATTTGTTCTTGCCAGACGCTTCATTTCTCTGGCATTGTCGTACACGGCCTCCGTGATCTGAGCCCCTCCCAAAAGTCTTGCCAGCTCACCGATCATCTGCTCCTCGTCCAGCTCCTGGATAAATGTGGTGGTGATCTCGCCGTCGGACTTTTTGGCTATCTCAAAATGGGCGTCCGCCATGGCAGCGATCTGGGGAAGATGGGTAATGCAGATCACCTGGTGGGTTCCCGCGATGTAGGCCAGCTTCTCCGACACCTTCTGGGCCGTCCGCCCGCTGATCCCCGTGTCGATCTCGTCAAAGATCAGCGTGGGGATATCGTCTGTGTCCGCCAGCACAGCCTTGATGGCAAGCATGATCCTGGACAACTCCCCGCCGGATGCCACCGTGCCCAGGGGCCGCACCGGCATCCCCGGGTTGGTGGAGATCATGAACTCCGCCTCGTCGTACCCGCCGGGACCGTACTGGGGAAGGCGGCTAAATTCCATGGAAAACCGGACATCCATAAAATTTAAGTCCTCCAGGCCCCGGCTGATCTTCTCTGTAAGTTTTTCGGCTTCCTCTTTCCGCGCCTCTGACAGCTTTCCGCAAAGATTCTCCAGCTTTTTCCCGCACTGTCTCCATTTCTCCTCTGTCTCCTGTTTCACCAGGTCATAATTCTCCAGCTCCTCTAGGCGCCGCCTCTTCTCCTCCAGCTTTTTTAAAATGACTGCCGTGGATTCCCCGTACTTGGCCTGAAGATTGTGGATCAAGTCCAGCCGCTCCTGGATTCTGACAAATTCTTCTTCATCAAAGGAAAAACGGTCCATATACTCCCGGATATCGTGGGAGGCATCGCTTATGACGGCATCGGCGTCGTACATCTGATCCCGGATCCCGGAGAGCTCAGGATCATACTCAGCCGCGGTGTCCACTGCCTTTAAAGCAAAGTCGATCCTGGCATTTTCCATGATTTCGTAGGCCTCTGACAGCTGTTCCATGATCTTCTGGGCATTTTTTAAACGCCGGTAATCGGCGGTCAGGGTCTCCTCCTCCCCCTCTTTAAGCTCCGCCCTCTCCAGCTCCTCGATCTCATACCGGCAGAAATCCGCCTCCCTCAGCCTGCCCTCCTGGTCCAGATTCATCTCCGACAGCTTCTTGGACAGTTTCTGATACTGGGCGAAAATGCCGGCTATTTCTTGTTTTAAGGGAGTTGTTCGGGATTTGGCGTAATCGTCCAGAATCTGAAGATGTTTTGACCGGTACATCAAAGACTGGTGCTCGTGCTGACCGTGGATGTCGATCAGCAGACTTGTGATCTCTTTCAGCTTTCCGGCAGTGACCGTCTCGTCATTGACCTTGCTGACGCTTCTTGCAGGCATGATCTTCTTGGTGATGATCAGCGTGTTGTCCTCCGGCAGGTCCACATCCATGTCCTTTAAAAGCCTTTGTTTTTCTTCGTCATCCACGGAAAAGATCAGTTCCACATACGCGCAGTCCGCTCCCTGGCGTATCATATCTCTGGAGGCCTTGGCTCCCAGAGCCATATTCACCGAACCGATGATAATGGACTTGCCGGCTCCCGTCTCACCGGTCAGGATATTCAGACCGTCTTTAAATGACACTTCTGCCTTCTCGATCAGTGCCAGGTTCTTCACTCGTAATTCCAGCAGCATTTTGCTCCTCCTCGCTGACTTCTGTTATTTTCACACAGCCCTCTGTCAGGATTCCTCCAGCAGTTTCCGGATCTTGTCCATAACCAGGATGGTATCGTCCACGCTCCTGACAGCGCACATGATGGTGTCATCCCCTGCAATACAGCCCACAATCTCATGGAAATGGATGGCATCCAGGGCCGCCGCCACCGCCATGGCCATGCCGGAGACTGTCTTAATCACCAGAATATTCTGGGCCATGTCCATGGACAAAAAGCCGTCCCTCAGAATTCGTATATACTTGTCGCTGAACCCGCTCTGGCTCTGCAGGACCGTATACCGCTGCTTCCCGTTCTCCGACTGAACCTTGGACAGCTTCAGCTCCCGTATGTCTCTGGACACAGTAGCCTGAGTCACCTGGTATCCCGCATTATTCAGATATTCCGCCAGCTCCTCCTGAGTCTCGATCTCGTATTTGCCGATCAATTCCACGATCTTGCTGTGTCTCTCTACCTTCACTTCTTACCACCTTCTTCCTTTTTTGTATCGGCACGCGCCGCTCTCCTAAGCGAGCTTGCTGCGGAGATTGTCTAAAAATGAAATATTCTTCAGTTTCACCAGAACTGTCTCCACCTCTGACCTCTCGATGAGGATCCGGTCGCCCACCATCATATGGCATGTGATGTCCCCGTCGAAAACAGCCACCTGCCCCGAGTCGTCGTTTCCCAAAGCCTCGATCTGGATCTGGTCTTGGGCAGGCAGCACGATGCTCCGTCCGTTGAAGGCATGGGGACAGATGGGGGTCAGGATGGTCATCCGGGCCCCCGGCGCCACAATGGGGCCTCCCGCCGACAGATTGTAGGCAGTGGAGCCTGTGGGGGTGGCGGCGATCATGCCGTCTGCCTTGTACTCGCTTAAGTATTCTCCGTTAACGTAAATCCTGAATTTCAGGACCCGCAGGTTCTCCCGCCTGGTGATGACGATCTCATTCAGCGCCACATCCTCCTTCACCGGCTGCCCTTTGTGGAAAACGGTTCCTTTCAGCATCATCCGGCTCTCCAGCTGGTACTGGCCTGACACAAGAGCCTCCAGAAGCTCCTCCACGTCTTCCCGGCTGCCGATCTGGGTCAGATACCCCAGATGGCCCAGATTGACCCCCGCCATGGGGATCTGTCTTCCCGCCAGGTCTCTGGCAGCCTGGATGAGGGTTCCGTCCCCGCCCAGGGTGATGACGCACTCCGTCTCCTCCGGAACCTGGCAGGCATCGGTGTACTGGTAACTTTTTTTCGGGTTCCGGCTGAGGCTCTGGCCCGGCTGCTGGATCCGGCAGGTTCCCCCCCTGCCCTCTATGTAGCGGCGGATCTCCTCGGCCATCTGATCCACCCCGTCCTTTTCCGGATTTTTTATGAGATAAAAATGTTTCATGTCTTTATAAGGCTCCTAAAGAGTTTTATGGGCCTGCTCCACCACTGCCCGGGGATCGGCCTGGATTCCTTTCTGCATGTTCTCGTCCCGGCTGTTCTGCAGATGCAGAAGGTATTCGATGTTTCCCTCCGGGCCTTTGATGGGGGAGAATTCCAGGTTCAGGATCCCGAAGCCTATGGAGGCCGCAAAATCCATAACCCTGTTTATAACCTCCAGGTGGGTGCTTTTCTCTCTGACCACTCCTTTTTTTCCCACCTTCTCCCGGCCCGCTTCGAACTGAGGCTTGATCAGGCACACGATCTGCCCGTCCCCGGTGAGGAGGGCTTTCACCGGCCCCAGAACCTTGGACAGGGAGATAAATGACACGTCAATGGAGGCAAATTGAATGGGATCCGCCACATGCTCCTCTGTCACATAGCGGATGTTGGTTCTCTCCATACATACCACCCTGGGGTCGTTCCTCAGCTTCCAGTCCAGCTGCCCGTGTCCCACGTCCACCGCGTAGACCTTCACCGCCCCGTTCTGCAGCATACAGTCCGTGAACCCTCCCGTGGAGGCCCCCACGTCCATGCAGATCTTTCCTTCTAAGGATACTCCGAAATGAGTCATGGCCTTCTCCAGCTTTAATCCTCCCCGGCTCACATATTTTAAAGAAGAACCACGGACCTCTATAGAAACCGTATCTTCAAAGGAGGTCCCGGCCTTGTCCTCTTTCTGGCCATCCACATACACGATGCCGGACATGATCAGGGCCTTTGCTTTCTCCCGGGACGGGGCCAGGTTTTTGTTTACTAAAAGAATATCCAACCGTTCTTTCATATTGCTCCTCTCCTGGGGGGTGTGGGGATATGGGGATTTCGCGGGAATATCCTGCCAACTTGCTTCCTGCCACAACGTTTTGGAGGCCTCCCCGCTGGACCTTCTGCCTCCCTCTGGGTTTTTCCTGTGTTAACTTTCTTTTAAGAACCACCGTTTTATGGTTCTTATGATGGAATCGCTGTCGATTCCCAGTTCTTCCCTCAAAATCGATACATTTCCGTGTTCTACGTAGGCGTCGGGCAGGGCTACGTTTAGGACTTTTACGTCAGGGTAATGTTCGTGGACGTAGGCGGCGACGGTCAGGCCGTAACCGCCCTGGAGGACGTTTTCTTCCAGGGTTACCAGGTATTCGTGGTTTTCGGCAAGGCGGGCCGCCAGCTCGTAGTCCACGGGCTTTATGAATCTTCCGTTTGCCAGGGTTACGTGGTAGCCTTCTGCTTTCATCTTTTCCCGGATGTGCTCCGCGGTGCTGACCATGCTGCCCACGGCCAGGAGGGCGATCTGGTCTTCTTCATAGATCATCTCGCCTTTTCCGTAGGCAATGGGCTCGTTGAATTCTTTTAGGCCCCGGTAGGCCTCGCCTCTTGGGTAGCGGATGGCGATGGGGCCGTCAAAGTCCAGGGCAAATTCCAGCTCCCGGCGCAGCTCCCATAAGTTCTTGGGGGCCATGACGCTCATGTTTGGGATGGAGCTTAGGTAGGATAAATCGAAGATGCCCTGGTGGGTCTCCCCGTCGCTGCCCACCAGCCCGGCCCTGTCAACGGCAAATACCACCGGGAGATTCTGGATGCACACGTCGTGGAGGATCTGGTCATAGGCCCTCTGGAGAAAGGAGGAGTACACGGCCACCACCGGCCTTAAGCCGGCAGCCGCCATGCCCGCGGCGCTGGTGACGGCGTGCTGCTCCGCGATCCCAACGTCAAAAAAACGGTCCGGGTACATGTTCGCGAATCGGTTCAGTCCCGTGCCGTCCGGCATGGCGGCGGTCACCGCCACAATATCCTTTCTCTCCTGAGCCATCTGGCACAGCTTTCTGGAAAAAATGTCCGTGTATCCCGGGTGTTCTTTCTGCTTTTTGGGCTTTCCCGTGTCAATGTCAAAGGGGTCTACGCCGTGGAACCAGGCAGGGTTCATCTCTGCCGGTTCGTAGCCCTTTCCCTTTTTAGTCAGCACATGGACCAAAACCGCGTGGTCCAGCTTCCTGGCGTTCTGAAGGACCCTGGTGAGCTGTCTCAGATCGTGGCCGTCCACAGGCCCCAAGTAGGTGATCCCCATATTTTCAAACAGCATCCCCGGAATTAAAAGCTGCTTGATGCCCTGTTTGGTCCGGCTGATCTTGTCGATGAGTTTGGGACCCAGAACCGGGATCTTCTCCAGGGTGCTGGTCACATTCTTTTTTAAGTCATTGTAGCCGTTTCCTGTGCGGATACTGCTTAAATATCTTGACATGCCGCCTACATTCTCGGAGATGGACATGTTGTTGTCATTTAATATGATGATAAAGTTCCGCTCTAAGCGGGCGGCATTGTTTAAGGCCTCGTAGGCCATGCCGCCTGTGAGGGCGCCGTCCCCGATGATGGACACCACCGAGTAGTCTTCCCCCTTGATATCCCTGGCCTGGGCCATGCCAAGCCCCGCGGATATGGAGGTGGAGCTGTGCCCCGTGTCAAAGGCATCGCAGGGGCTCTCCTTTGTCTTTGGAAAGCCGCTTAGGCCTCCGTACTGCCGCAGCTCGTCAAAATGGTCTTTCCGTCCGCTTAGGATCTTGTGGGTGTATGCCTGGTGGCCTACATCCCAGATAATCTTGTCCTTTGGCAGGTCAAAGGTCAGAAATATGGCCATAGTCAGCTCCACCACGCCTAAGTTGGAGGCCAGATGCCCCCCTGTGGCGCTGATCTTCTCGATGAGAAACTGCCGTATCTCGGAGGCCAGGAGCTCCAGCTCCCCGCGGTTTAAGCCTTTGATATCTCCAGGCCCGTTTATCTTCTCCAGCATCGCCATCATCCTTACTTTTCTCTGGTTATAAGCATGTTGATAAGATATTCCAGAAAGCTGTGGTCTCCCGGAAGGCTTTTCAAGATCTCTTCCGCCTGAGCCGACAGATCCCTCACCGCCCCCCTGGCTTTCTCAAGCCCGTAAAGCGACACATACGTAGTCTTCTGGTTTTTCTCGTCGCTGAACACAGGCTTGCCGAGAACTTCCGTGGTTCCCGTCACATCCAGGATATCGTCTTGTATCTGGAAAGCCTGTCCGATACAGGAGGCCATCTCCTCCACCGCCTTTACCTGGGACATATCCGCCCTTCCCAGTATGGCGCCGATCATCATGGACGCTTCCAGGAGGGCGCCGGTTTTGAGCCGGTAGATAAAATCCAGCCTCTGGGAATCTATGGGTCTTCCCGACAGCTCCACATCCACGGTCTGACCGCCGATCATGCCTCCTACGCCGGATTTTTCGGCGAGAAGGCCCATGCACCGGGCCACATCCTGGGATCTCTCGGATCCCCCCAGGGCCTTCGCCGCTGTCTGGAAGGCATAGAGGGCCAGCCCGTCCCCTGCCAGCACTGCCATGTCATAGCCATACTTCGCCCAGGTGGTGGGCTGCCCCCGCCTGAGGGTGTCATTGTCCATGCAGGGCAGGTCGTCATGAATCAGGGAAAATGTGTGGATCATCTCAATCGCTGCCATAAAGGGCTCCACGATCATGGCTTCTATGCCGGCTCTCACGGAGTCATCCCGGCCATCCTCTTCCGGTCCTCCCGCGAACAGGCGGTACACCTCCCGCATGAAAAGAGGGCGGAGCCTTTTTCCTCCCGCCTTCACGCTGTAGTTCATGGCCTCTGACACCGCCTTCTGATATCCGGTCTCCGGCGGAAGATAGCTTGTGATCACATTCTCCACCTCAGTGGTATACTGTTCCAGTCTCTCTTTAAGATTCATATTCCTCCACGCTCTCCTCGCTGAGGACCATGATCTGCTTCTCCACCTTGTCGATGCGCCGGCTGCATTCCTTCACCAGCCTCATGCCCTTCTCAAAACAGGCAAACGACTCTTCCAGAGTGCTCTCCCTGTCTTCCATCTTCTCGATGATGGACTCCAGCTCTTCCATGGTCTCTTCAATGGTTCTTGTTGTCTTGTTTTCTTCCATCTTTTCCTCCGCGCTGTGCGTACTCCGCAGCACAAAATGCTATGGGGCATCTGTCTTATGGATCCGTCAGAGGCTCCACCTGGGTGACTTTTGTCCTCAGGGTTCCGTCCGCGACCCGCACGGCCAGCTCCTGGCCGGGGCTCACCTGGCTTACCGACTCCACCCGTCTCCCGTCCTCCCCTGTGAGGAATCCGAAGCCTCCGCTGATCCTCGCCAGAGGGGACAGGCCCTGGAGCTTTCCGCTGATGAGGGCCAGCCGGTGTTTCCTGTCCGTCAGCTTCTCTGCCATGAGATGCTCCAGCTCATCCAGCATATCCGCCAGCCGCTGCCTCTTCTGATTCAGCTGGTGCCTGGGGTGGCTGGCCTCCAGCCGCAGGCGGCAGTTTTCCACCTGGCTCTTCTTCCTCTCCAGACACCTGGACATGCTTCGGGTCAGAACATCCCGGTACAGCTGCATCCGGCCCTCAAACTGGCTGTAGTCGAACACGGCCAGCTCCGCTGCAGCGGAAGGGGTGGGGGCGCGCATGTCCGCCACATAGTCCGCAATGGTCACATCCGTCTCATGACCCACCGCCGAGATCACCGGGGTAGAGCACTCGAAGATGGCCCTCGCCACCATCTCCTCGTTAAATGCCCACAGATCCTCTATGGAGCCGCCGCCCCTCCCCACGATGAGCACGTCAAGGCCCATGGCATCCAGGGTGCGGATCCCTCTTACGATGCTGTATTTTGCCTGGGCGCCCTGGACCAATGCCGGGTAGAGGATGAGCTGGACATAGGGGTTTCTCCTTGCGGAGATATTCATGATATCCCGGATGGCCGCCCCTGTGGAGGCGGTGACAATGCCCACGGTTCTCGCGTACTTCGGGATGGGCTGCTTGTACTCCGGGGCGAACATCCCCATATCCTCCAGCTCCTCTTTAAGTCTTTGGAACCGCTCGAACAAGTCCCCTGTGCCTTCCCTCTTGATCTCCCTGGCGTAGAGCTGGTATCTGCCGTCCCTCTCGTACACGTCAACGGAGCCGGTGACGATCACCTGCTGCCCTTCCTGCAGCTGAAAATTAAGACCTTTTCTCTGACCGGCAAACATGACCGCGGATAAGGTCCCTGACTCGTCCTTCAATGTAAAATAGATATGCCCGGACGTGTGATACTTGCAGTTGGAGATCTCTCCCCTGACGCTGAGCCGCTTCAGCAGATAGTCCTGGACAAACATGTTCTTGATATAGGAATTCACCTGTGTTACGGAATATACACTTGCCATCGCCCGCCTGTCTCCCCCGCTCCCATGCTAGGAAACCGTCTTGGTCCTGTCTTCCCCCCCGGCTTCCTCCCGGCCTTTCACCAGCCTGGCCAGAACTCCGTTGATAAATGACGGCGAGTCGTTTCCGCCGAACTTCTTGGCCAGCTCCACGGCCTCGTTGATAGCTACCTTCTCGGGGATCTCCTCGTCGTAAAGGATCTCGTACAGCGCAAGCCTCAGGATGGTAAGGTCCACCTTGCCCATCCTCCTGGTCTTCCAGCCCTCCGCCACCGCGTTGATCCCGGCGTCAAGCTCCGGCACCCTGTCTAAGGCGGCTCCTGCTTTCTTTAACAGGTACTCCCTGTCCTTGTCTTCCATATCCACCCGGTGGAGAATCTGAATCTCCCCCTCCGGCGTGGTCTCTTCCTCCTCCGGTGCCTCAAAGTATCTCTCCAGCTGCCGCGCTGTCTCCTCCGCCGGATAAAAATCTGCGCAGAATAGCATCTTAAAGCAATGTTCGCGCAATTCTCTTCTGGTCATCTTCAAACCCTCCGTTTGTATCAAGCAGGGGCGGGGCCGCGCAAGCAGCCGCGTTTCCTTTCCGCCCCGTGCGCATAAGACGCAGACGCCAACGGCGGCTGCGTCCTCTTCCTCTTTAATGTCCTTCAACCATGTTGACGCCCGCGATCTTGATGTTCACGTCAAGAACGTTGAGGCCTGTCATGTTCTCGATGGCGCTCTTCACTTTGTCCTGTACCTTCTCGGAAACTTCGGGAATATTGTAGCCGTACTTGATGTTCAGGGATAAATCCACGGACACATGCTCCTCTGTCACGTCCACCTTCACTCCTTTAGAAAGGTTCTTCATCCCCAGCTTTCCCACCAGTTCATTGGTAATATTGCCTGCCATGGAGTCCACTCCCTCCACCTCTGTGGCTGCCAGCCCCGCGATGATGGCTACCACCTCATCCGCGATCTGCACTTCTCCGATTTTATCCTTCTCATATACTTTATGAGTATTTCTGCTTTCCAGTTCTGCTGCCATGATTACCTCCTGTGTTTCTATAATAGCCTTATTATAGCAAAAATACTCCTGTT
>CAMTAF010000088.1 GCA_947066955.1 uncultured Hungatella sp. | reverse complement strand
GTAACTATTAACCAGTAGTCATTCTTGACTACACCATTATTATACTAGGAGGAATCCAAGATGTACAGTTTATGGCAAGCATTGGAAGAGGCAAAAAAATACCGCTGGGTTGAGCTTTCCCACTCTCTCAACGGCGACAGCCCTTATTGGGCAGGGATCCCGGATGGATCTGTGGAGCTGGCAAAGACCTGTTTTGACTGGGGCAATGAGATGCTGGACTGCCTGATCCAGACTTTCAAGTTTCCGGGACAGTTTGGCACTCACATCGATTTCCCGGGGCATTTTGTGAAAGGGCGGGAGCTGTCCGAGAGATACGGGGTGGGAGATCTGATTTTCCCTCTGTGCGTGGTGGATGTGTCGGAGAAGGTGAAAGAAGATCCCACTTACGTGGTGACTGCCCAGGATATCAGGGACTATGAGGAAAAGTACGGCCGGATTCCGGACGGCGCCTTTGTGGCTCTCAGGACCGACTGGTACAGAAAGTGGCCGGACATGGAGGCTTTGTCGGGAACCGACGAACAGGGAGGCGAGAATTTCCCGGGATGGTCCATAGAGGCTCTTAAATACATCTATGAGGAGAGAAACGCGGCAGCCAACGGCCATGAGACTCTGGACACGGATGCCTCCAAGGAGGCAGCGGCGGCGGGAGATCTGGCTGGGGAGAGATATGTTCTGAGCAAAGGGAAGCTCCAGGTGGAAGTGCTCAAAAATCTTGACCAGGTTGCCCCTGCCGGCGCGGTGATCGTGGTGTCCTACCCCAGGATCGAGGGAGCTACCGGTCTTCCGGCCAGGGTGTGGGCTATTACGGAGTGAATTTTCATGCGTCCGGCTGGCGGAGGACTTTCAAGGTAAAAACAGAATGAAAACAGTTGTGCATTCTCTGAAAAATGAGTATAATAAAGGTGCACACTAAAAAAGGGGGATTTTCCTATGAAGACCAGAATGAAAAAGATAGGAACCGCAGGGACGACGGCGCAGATGCGGGTGATTCCGGGACATTTCGCCACCAATCATGCCCATATCAATTACTATCTTGATCTGACCATGCTTAAGAGCAGGACCAGCGAGGCAAGGGCAGTTGCCAAGGCTATGGCCCACCTCTATCTGTTTGACACGGTGGTGGACACCATCGTATGTATGGAGGGCATGGAAGTCATCGGCGCTTTTCTGTCGGACGAGCTTTCCAAAGGGGGCTTCATGTCCATGAATCAGCACAAGAGCATCTATGTGGTGAGGCCGGAGTTCAACAACAACAGCCAGATTATCTTCCGTGACAATCTGGTGCACATGATCGAGGACAAGCATGTGCTTGTGCTGGTATCCTCGGTGACCACAGGCCTTACGGTAAATAAGGTGATTGAGAGCATTCTGTACTATAATGGAATCATGACCGGTGTCTCCGCCATCTTCGGCGCTGTGGATGAGGTTGATGGGATCCCCATCAAGGCCGTGTTCGGGAAGAAAGATCTGCCGGATTACGCGTCCTACGATTACCGCCACTGTCCTCTCTGCCAGCAGAAGCAGAAGCTGGACGCGCTGGTGAACGCATTTGGGTATTCAGCTTTGTAGAGACGGATTTTGATAATGTCACAGGCAACGGAGAAAAGGTGGGACAACCGCCTTTTTTCTTTTTGTGCACACGGAGCGGAAAGGAAATGCGGCCGCTTGTGCGGCCCTGCTCCGGAGCAGCGGACAGACAGGACCAGGAGGTGATATGTGTGATAAAAGTTGCTCTGTGCGATGACGAGCCAGCCATGTGCCGGGACTTAAAGGAGAGGGTGACCGCGGCCCTTGGACGGCTGGGGGAGACCTGCGCTGTTACCTGTTATGCCAACTCTTTCCGGCTTCTTGACGCTCCTCTGGATTTTGATCTTATTTTTCTGGATATCCAGATGCCTGGCCTTGACGGAGTGACTCTGTCCAAAAGGCTGAGGGAGAAAGAATTTCAGGGGGTGCTGATCTTTGTCACTGTGCTGCGGGAGTGTATGCTTGACGCCTTTGAGGTTGAGGCCATGGATTATCTGTGCAAGCCCGTGGATGAACAACGGCTGGAGGCTGCCCTGAAAAGGAGTTTAAAGCGCCTGGGGCTTAAGGAGGAAAAATGTCTGTTTATCCAGACTATGAACTGGTGTAAAAGCGTCAGGCTCCGGGACATCTATTACTGCGAGGTCATTGACAGAAAGATCTATGTCCACACCAGAAACGGGGTTCTGGAGTATTATGGGAAAATGAGGGACTTAGAGAAGCAGACATCCCCCAGGCTCTTTAAGTGCCACAGAAGCTATCTCATCAATCCGGAACATCTTCTGGAGTACAGGGGCGGTCTGGTGAAGCTGGAAAACGGGGATCAGGTGCCGGTATCAAAGGGCTGTCATAAGGTGCTGATGCGGGAGATGACGCGGTACATGGACCAGGAGGTGTAAATATGGATTGGTTCAGCTACTGGTTCAGCTGGTATACGATTCTTCCCTGCTTTCTGGGATACGTGGTTACACCTGCCGCTGCCTTTGTATTTTTTGGCCGGTTTTGCGGGACTTTTGTTAAATGGAGCTGGTGCGCTTTGTACGTACTGTTTTATATGGGAGTCATAGGGCTGGAATATCTTTTCCACATAAAAGGCTGCGGGGGACTTGTGATGGAGGTGGCCCTTCTGGCGGTTTTTGGCTGGATCGCCTTTGGGCGGCCAAGGAGAGAGGTTTTGGCCGCAGCGGCTCTCACCCAGTCTGTCTTAAGCGTTACAGGCGGCATCCTTTCCTGGATTGACCACAGAGTCTTTTCCCCCATGGTCATGTCTATGTCCCGCCAGACCCTGATCCGGTCCGGCGACGGTGTCAGGGAGCTGTTGAAAGCCCTTGGGATTCTGGGATTGTTTTTTGCTGTCTTAAAGGTATTTGGAAAAACCATAGAGGAAGCTGAGGGGAAGGTTCTGGTCTGGCTGACCGTGCCGGTATTTTTTATCTCCATGGTGGAGCGGATCATACAGGTTTCCCTCTATGGAGACAGCCTGGTGTTTGATACCGTGTCAGGGGAATACGGGGCGCTGATTGAGATCCGGCATGGGGAAATGCTGTTTTTGCAGGTGTTCGCGGGAATGTGCCTCTTTCTCACCCTGTTTGTCTGTGAAAGGCTGGTGAAAATCTTTCAGGAGATTCAGAAAGTACAGCTTTTGGAGCAGCAGGCAAAGGTTCAGGAGATCTATGTCCAGGAGGCCGCTCTCAGGTATCAGCAGACCCGTGGATTCCGGCACGACATCAGCAACCACCTTGGGGTGCTGTCCCGGCTTATCGCGGAGGGGCAGACAGAGGAGGCGGGGCGGTATCTGGCTGATCTGGGAGAATTGGCCTCAGGCCTTTCCTGGCAGGCCCAGACAGGCAACGCGGCCGTGGACGCGCTGCTGGGGAGCAAGCTTTCCGCTGCCAGACAGAAGGGAATCCAGGTTTTCTGTGATGTGAAGATCCCAAAACACAGCAATGTGAAGGATTTAGACTGGTGCATTCTCCTGTCCAATGGGCTGGACAACAGCATAAAGGCCTGTGAGAATCTGGATGAGGAGAGCCGGTATCTGAAGGTGGAGACCAGAAAGAAGGGAAATTTTTACCTGATCCTCATGGAAAACGGATGTGACCGGAGTTTAAAGCAGGTTCCGGCGGATGGGACCGGGCTTGCCAATATCCGGGCAGTCATGGAAAAGTACCAGGGAAGAGCGGAAAATGAAGTGTCAGACGGCGTTTATAAGCTGAAGTTGCTTTTTGTGGATCTCTGACCAGCTGTTTACTGTTTACATGTGGTCCGTTTACAGCAGATATCGGGCATTTGACAGCAAAGTTGTAGTTTTGGGGGCTGACTCTGACGATAGACAAGGTGCAGCACGATGCGGCAAAATATTAAAAAGAAAGGAGCAGAGAATATGTCAGGAGTAAGTCCCGCAAGTTCCGGCCCTTCGAATGTTTCAATGGGAGCCATGTCCGGGGAGAGCTCAAGGCTTAAGGCCCTGGAACAGAAGCTTGGAAAGCTGGAAAAAGAGAAGGAAAAAGCCGCCAAAGCCCACAACAAGGACAAAGTGAGGGAGCTGGAGGAAGAGATCCAGAAGGTGAAACAGGAGATCCAGCAGCTGAAGGCAAAGGAGGGAAAGAAGAAAGAGAAGCAGGAAGACGAGGAAAATCAGGAGAAAGACAGGTACGGGCAGAGGCCCCCGGATGAGTTTTTGGGGAACCTGGTTGATGTATACGGGTGATTCGGGGATCCAGGAGGTTTTGAGGAAATCTGCCTGCCTTGGCTGATCAACTGCCCCGGGCATATGTGATACTGGCCCGGGGCAGTTTTTGCACACGGGTTCCAAGAGGAGGTATGTCAGCAAAGTTGACCGGGGCCCGAGTAGGGGAAAAGCCTCCCCTACTCCACAGAGTTCTTCTACAAGATGGGGGAAGTCTCTGTCAGTTTTGCCAGATCCCTGTAAAATTCCGGGTAGGAGATATTGACGCACTGGGCCCCCAGAATCTGGGTCTCCCCGTCGGCGCACAGTCCGGCCACGGCAAAGGTCATGGCGATGCGGTGGTCTAAGCGGCTGTCGATGACAGCGCCCCGGAGAGGCCTTCCTCCCCGGATGATCATGCCGTCCTCTGTCTCCGTCACGTCGGCTCCCATGGAAGAGAGGCAGCGGACCATGACCTCCAGGCGGTTGGATTCCTTTACCTTCAGCTCAGCGGCGTCCCGGATCACCGTCTCCCCGTCAGCCACGCAGGCCATGGCGGCGATCATGGGGAGTTCGTCGATGAGAGTGGGGATGAGAGCCCCCTCAATGACTGTTCCCCGCAGGGAGGAGGAGCGGACCAGGATGTCTGCCGTAGGCTCCCCGGAGCCGGACCGTTCATTGAGAAGAGTGATGTCCCCGCCCATATCCTTTGCCGCTTTAAGTATTCCTGCCCTGGTAGGATTGACGCCTACATTCCGGATCAGGATCTTGGAGCCGGGAACCATGAGACCGGCGCAGATAAAGTAGGCAGCAGAGGAGATGTCCCCGGGAACCTGGATCTGACGGCCATCCAGATAAGAGGCAGGCTTTATGACAGCGGTGGTGCCCTCTGTACGCACATCCGCTCCAAAGTGGCGGAGCATGATCTCGCTGTGGTTTCTGGACACATAGGGCTCTGTCACCCTGGTCTCCCCCTCAGCGTAGAGGCCTGCCAGCAAAATGGCGGATTTTACCTGCGCGGACGCCACTTTTGAAGTGTAATGGATCCCATGGAGAGGCCCCCCCGTGATCTCAAGGGGAGCGCACCCGTTGCCCGCTGCGCTGCGGATATGGGCGCCCATGAGAGTCAGAGGCTCGATGATCCGGTTCATGGGCCTTTTTTTTATGGAGTCATCCCCGGTGAGGACCACGTCAAAATTTTGAGCCGAGAGGATGCCGGAGATCAGCCGGGTGGTGGTTCCGCTGTTGCCGCAGTCCAGAACCGTGTCAGGGCGCTTAAGCCCTCTCAGGCCCTTGCCGCGGACAATCACCCGGTCCCCCTTATTTTCAATATCAATTCCCATCTTCTGAAAACAGGAGATGGTGGAGAGGCAGTCGGCTCCCTGGAGATAGTTGCTGATCTCCGTGGCGCCGTTGGCGATGGAGCCAAACATAACGCTTCTGTGGGAGATGGATTTGTCTCCCGGGATGGTGACTTCTCCCTGAAGTCCCCTTGCTCTGGTAAATTTCATAATCGTCTCCCCTTACTTTATGAGTTCATAGTGATATTTTTCCAGCCGCAGCCAGGCTTTGTCCATGGCTGATTTCTCGTAGAAGGAGATCCGCAGGGCCCCCTCCCCGTGCTCCCGGTTGTGGTTGATGCCGATATTTTTGATGCTGATGCCTCCTGCGGCCAGGATCACCGAGATGGTGGAGATGGCCCCCACCTCGTCCGCGATATCCACCGTAAAGCTGTAGTCAGGGTCAATGGCGCCCTTGGCTTTTTGGGCAAAGGTATCCCGATAATCCCTGGAGGTCTCGAAGAGCCGGTAAAGAGCGCCGGAATCCTGGGCTTCAAGCTGCCGGACCACGGAATCCAGGGAGGCGATATACAGCTTTAAGATACGGGAGAGATTCTGGCTGTTGGTCATACAGATCTGCTCCCACATCTCAGGGGAGGAGGAGGCGATCCTGGTGATGTCCTTAAATCCTCCTGCCGCCAGCCGCTTCATCATGCCATCCCCGGTGTCATTGTCCTTTACTAAGTTTACCAGGCTGGAGGCCACGATATGGGGAAGGTGGCTGATGGCGGCGGTGATCTGGTCGTGCTGCTCATAGTCCAGGACAATGGGGATGGAACCGATCATCCGGGCCACTGTCACCAGCCTCTCCACCTGTTCTTTGGAGCTTTTGGCGGTGGGAGTGATGATATAGTAGGCGTTTTCCAGAAGATGGTCCGAGGAGTGCTCATAGCCGGTTTTCTCAGAGCCCGCCATGGGGTGGCCGCCTACGAATACAGACTCCAGCCCCAGTCTGACCACCTGCCTGTGGATATCTGTCTTGGTGCTTCCCACATCGGTGATCAGGGCTCCTGGTTTTAAGTAGGGGCCAATCTGAGCCAAGTAGGAGGCATTGTACTCCACCGGAGTGCACAGAAAGATCAAGTCACACTGGCGCAGCTCTTCTCCGATGCCGTCCAGGATCACATCGATAATGCCGTCCTCCCTGGCCTGTTCCAACTTGGAGCGGGTCCTCATGTAGGCCATAATGGTGATATTCGGATTGGAACGCTTGATCCCTCTGGCTATGGAGCCGCCTATGAGACCAAGCCCGATAAAGGCAAATTTTCCGTCATCCATCACAATTTCCTCCCCACAAGAGCGGCAAATGGTTTCAGATCATCCATCAGGGTCTGAAACTGGTCAAAGGTCAGGGACTGGGGACCGTCGGAGAGGGCGCAGGAGGGGCAGGGGTGCACCTCGATCATCAGACCGTCGGCTCCCACAGCCACAGCCGCCTTGGCCAGAGGCTCCACATAAGCCCGGACTCCCGTGGCGTGGCTGGGGTCCACGATGACCGGGAGATGGCTCTTGGCCCGGATCACCGGCACGGCGCTGATGTCAAGAGTGTTGCGGGTGCTGGTCTCATAGGTGCGGATCCCCCGCTCGCACAGCACGATGTTGGGGTTGCCCTCGGAGATGATGTACTCCGCGGCGTTGAGCCACTCGTCGATGGTGGCGGACAATCCTCTCTTGAGCAGAACCGGAACCCCCGACTTGCCGGCCTCCTTTAACAGTTCAAAATTCTGCATGTTCCTGGCTCCGATCTGGAGCATGTCCACGTATTTCACAGCCGCCTCAATGGCGTGGGCGCTGGTGACCTCGCAGATCACATTGAGGCCGGTTGCCTCTCTGGCCTCCTTCATATATCGTAATCCCTCTTCCTCCAGGCCCTGGAAGGAATAGGGGGAGGTTCTGGGCTTGTAGGCTCCGCCCCGCAGGAAGGTGGCTCCCGCCTTTTTCACTGCCAGGGCGGTCTCCATAAGCTGCTCCTTGCTCTCAATGGCGCAGGGTCCGGCCATGACCGTCACGGTGCCGGGGCCGATGGCGGTGTTTCCCACAGGGATCACGGAATCTTCCGGATGGAACTTTTTGTTTACCAGTTTGTAGGACTCCGTCACGTTGACGATCTTGTCCACGCCCTCGGAGATCTCGATGTTGGAGCCGTTAAGCTTTGACTTGTCCCCCACCACTCCCACGATGGTGACCTCATCACCTTTTGACAGATGGACCTGGAGCCCTTTGGACTCTACAATGCCGGCAACCTTGGCTACAGCCTCCTCCGAGGCATTGGGTTTCATAATAATAATCATAGATGGTTCCTCTCATTTCCGTTATGGTAGTAGTATTTTTATCTTTCCCTATTGTAATAGAGGAAAATAAATTTGTCAACGCTTTTATACTTTAAAGTTCGACACTTTAAAGCATATTCGCAGAGGCGCAAACTTTATCAGAATCCGCCCCTTGTCAAGGAATAAATGAATTGACAAATTTTTGGAATCCGCTATAATATATTTAGCATGCTAAATAAAATCTCGAGGTCTTATGATGTCAAATGGAAAAAAGCTGGGACGCTTGGTGAAGCTGGTTCACCTGTCCTTTGAAAACGGCAGAAACCGTTTTTTTAAGCAGTACGATATCACCAGCAGCCAGATGGATCTTTTGGACTATCTGGACCAGAAGGAGCCAAAGGCGGCTTCCCAGAAGGAGATTGTGGATTACCTCAAGCTGAGTTACGCCACAGTGTCAGGGCTTATAGGCCGGCTGGAAGCCAAGGGTTATTTGTGCCGCGTGTCCTCCAAGGAGGACAAGAGGGCCAACCTGATTATGCTGACCGGCCAGGCGGAACAGCTTTTTGAGAGATGCGGCGAGCACATGGGAGCCAGGGACAGGGCTCTTACGCGGGATTTTACACAGGAGGAGAAGGAACAGTTTGTGTATCTGCTGGAGAAGATCTTGAAGAACAGCGGGATGAACCTTCCTGAGGATGTGGGAAAACGTTTCGTGCCCCCGCAGAGAGTACAATTTCATGAAAACAGAGAGGGAGAGTGACATGAAAAAATTAGTGTCTGTATTACTGGCATCGTCTCTGCTGCTGGCAGGATGCGCTTCCGGCGCTGCATCGGCCACCACAGCTGCCCCCGAGACCACCACGGCAGCCCAGACAGAGAAAGAGACCGCGGCGGAGACCACCCCTGAGACAACGGCGGAGACCACAGCGGCAGCAGGAGTCTTTACAGGAAAAGCCCAGGGCTTTCACGGGGATATTGTGGTGGAGATCACCGTGGACGGCGAGACCATCACGGACATCCAGGTGACCGAGCACTCAGAGACCGAGAACATCGGCGAGGCGGCTCTGCCTATTTTGGCAAAGCAGGCTCTGGACAACCAGACTATTATGGTAGACACGGTGGCGGGAGCCACCATCACCTCTGACGGCTTCAGGGCTGCCATGGAGGAGGCGGTGAAGAGTGCCGGCCTTGACGTGGACAAGCTGTCCCTGGCAGTGGAGTCGTCCCAGACTGATAAAGAAGAGATCACCTTGGATACCGACGTGGTGGTGGTGGGAGCCGGCGGAGCCGGGCTTACTGCTTCTCTGTCCGCCCTTCAGGGAGGAGCCCAGGTAGTTCTCCTGGAAAAGATGTCATTTGCCGGCGGAGCCTCCTCCATGGCGGGAGCGGGCACCACGGCTACGGGAAGCAAGTGGCTGGCAGAAGACGGGGTTGAGGACAGCCCTGAAAAGCTGAAAGAAGATCTTCTGAAAAACGGACACAATTTTAACCATGAACCTACAGTGGATATTTTTGTAAACACCGTGGGCCAGGCATTTGACTGGCTGGTGGACCCGGAGGGAGCCAATGTAGAGTACCAGCGCCCCACCACAAGCCGTACATACTCCGGCGTAGGCAGGGGAGCAGGCGTGGTAAAGACCTTGCTGGAGCACGTAGAGGAGGCGGGAGGCCAGGTGCTTATGAGCACGCCGGCCACAGAGCTTCTGGTTGCTGACGGAAAGGTTGCCGGAGTGAAGGCAGAAGGAGAGGACGCCGTGTACACCATAAACGCAAAGGCCGTGATCCTGGCCACGGGAGGCTTTGGGGCCAACGACGACCTGGTTCCGGAAGAATTCCAGAAATTTGTGTACGCGGGAGCCGCCGGGGCTACAGGCGATGCCATCGAGATGACAAAGGCAGTGGACGCGGACTTAATCAACATGGAATTTGTCAATGTCCAGCCCAACAGCATCGTTCTTCCCAGCGGTCTTGGCCAGTACTGCAACCCGGGCGTGGGCGGCGCTTACAAGGCCAGCGGCGCGTTTATGGTCAACGAGAAGGGAGAGCGCTTTGCCAACGAGCAGGGCGGCGCCTATGATCTGATCCAGGCCATGAAGGAGAACCAGGCCACTTATCTTATCCTTGACGAGGCCTCCTTTGCGGCTTTTAACGCGGGCATGACAGGGAGCAAGATCTACACGGATGAGGATGTGGAGAAATGGCTTGAGAACAACGGCGCTTCCAACCCGGTGATGGTGGGCGGCGACACTCTGGAAGATGTGGCAAAGGTCTTAGATCTTCCGGAGGGAGCTTTGACCGCTGCGGCGGAAGCCTACAATCAGGCGGTAGAGGGCGGCACCGATGAGTTCGGAAGATCCTTAAGCTTAAAGTTAAGCGGCGACGGACCCTACTACGGGATCCAGATGTGGCTGAGGTACTATGCCACCCTGGGCGGCCTTCACATCAATGAGAACATGCAGGTGTTAAATACTTCCCAGGAGCCGGTGGAAGGACTGTACGCTGCCGGAGAGGTGGTAGGCGGTCTGGAAGGCGACATTTATCTGGGAGGATCTCTCTTCGGATGGGCCATGACCAGCGGCTACGACGCGGGAACCTCTGTGATCGAGGCTATCAAATAAACCTTCATGCGCCCGGCCAGCGGACGCGCCACCGTCCCATGAAAGTGAGGCGGGCGCACTTGGCATCCCTAAATTTAGATCGCCTGCGGCGATGAAACTTTCATAGTAAACCTTTTTAGGGCGGCAGCGATGTTTCGCTGCCGCCCCGTTATGTGGCCGCTTGCGCGCCTCAAGGCTTGCGCAGGCCTCAAGAGGAGTTCTATTTTTTCTTCTTTCTGTAGTAAGTATCTTCCAGAGGCAGGCTCTGCCGGAATTTTCCATCCAACTTATAGTAAGCCAGGGCACAGGCAGGAGCCGTGGGGATCATGCACAGTTCCCCCACGCCCTTGGCGCCCAGAGAGTAGGGAAGCTTCCGCTCCTCCTCGGGCACGCAGAGGGTGACCTCCAGCTCCGGCGCTTCGTCGGCCCGCATGAAGCCGATGGTGCCGAATTTGCTCTGAGGGCGTCCATTGACACACTTGAACTCCTCGGTGACGCCGTAGCCGATCCCCATGACCATGCCGCCCTCAATCTGGCCTTCCACGGACTGGATATTCACGGGAGTTCCCACGTCAAAGGCAGAGACCGCTTTGGTGATCTTTCCTTCTTCATTTAAGATGATCACCTGGGTTCCGTAGGAGTAGGACACATGGCTGACCGGGTTTTCTTTGATGGCTCCCAAGGGGTCGGTCTGGACCGAATATTCTCCGTAAAACTCCAGCCCTTCTAAGTCTGACAGGGACTTGCCGCTGTCCAGAGCCATTTTCAGCTTCTCCCCGGCCCTCCTGGCGGCTTCCCCGGTGACTACGGTCTGGCGGGAGGCGGTGGAGGTGCCGGAGTCGGGAGTCCTGACCGTGTCCGCGTTCTCAAACACAAACAGGGCCGGGTCAAGGTTCGTCACATGGCAGATCTCCGTGAGAGTCATCTGGCCGATGCCCTGCCCCATACAGGAGGCGGAGGTGCGGATATGTATGTTGCCCTGTTCCACGGACAGCAGCACCCGTCCCACATCCTTCTTGCCCATGCCGGTCCCGGAGTTTTTAAATCCGCAGGCAATTCCCGCGTAGGGGTTGGCGTAGTACACTTCCTTTACCGCGTCAAGACAGGCCTCCATGTTGGTGTTGGGGTCCGCGGTCTGGCCGTTGGGCAGCACGTCTCCCGGCTTGATGGCGTTGCGGCGGCGGAACTCCCAGGGGTCAAGGCCGCACATTTCAGCCAGAAGGTTGATGTTCATCTCTGTGGCAAAGCAGCTCTGGGTCACGCCGAAGCCCCGGTAAGCGCCGGACACCACATTGTTGGTGTACACGGACATGCCGTAGATATCGATATTCTGGTAATTGTAGGGCCCGGCCGCGTGGGTGCAGGCCCGGTGGAGCACAGGGCCGCCCAGGGAGGCGTAGGCTCCGGTGTCGGCGATGATGATGCCCTTCATGGCAGTGAGATGCCCGTCCTCGTCGCAGGCCGTGGTGAATTCCATCTCCATGGGGTGGCGCTTTACATGGTAATCCAGGGACTCTTGGCGGCTGTACTTCACCTTGACAGGCTTTTTGGTGTACCAGGCCATGAGAGCCGCATACTGCTGAACCGACATGTCCTCCTTGCCGCCAAAGCCGCCTCCTACCAGGGGAGCCCTGCAGTGGACCTTCTCGGCGGGAAGGTTAAGCATCTGGGCGCACTCCCTCTGGACGTCATAGATGGACTGGCTGGTGGTGTAGATGAGAAGGCCGTCCTCCCCTTCCGGCTGGGCCACACAGCACTCCGGCTCCATGAAGCCGTGCTCCTGCCAGGAGGTCTTGTACTTTCGCGTTACCACATATTTGGATTTGCGGATAGCCTCGTCCGCGTTGCCTCTGATGAGCCCGGCCCGGCTCATGACATTGCCATCCTCGTGGATTAAGGGAGCGTCACCCCGCAGGGCGTCGTAGGGGCTGGTGACAGGGGGAAGCTCCGTGTAATCCACCTCAATGAGCTTTACAATTTCCTCCAGGGATTCCTGTCTGGAGGAGGCGACAACAGCCAGGGCGTTGCCCACGTACCGGGTGATGTCCCCCTCTCCCATGAGCACATCCCAGTCCTGTTTGATGTGGCCGATCTTGTTGCAGGGCACGTCTTTTTTGGTCAGGATCTTCACACAGTCCGGGTGTGCCAGGGCTTTGGAGATATCGATCCTGTTGATGAGGGCCCTGGGGTAGGCGGAGTACAGACACTTGGCATAGATCATGCCAGGCAGGTAGAGATCATCGGCAAAGATTCCGGCGCCGTTGACCTTCTCGGCAGCGTCGATGCGTTTGAAGCGCTCATTCATGTGGAGGGTCTTGGGATTCTCGGGAATCTCTCTTTTGTCCCGGAAATAGTCCGCTGCCATGAGGATGGCATCCTCGATCTTCTTGTAGCCCGTACAGCGGCATAAGTTTCCCCGGATGGCTTTTTTCACATCCGCCCGGGTGGGATGTAAGTTCTGGTCTAACAGGCATTTGGCGGAAATGATCATGCCGGGGATACAGAATCCGCACTGAACAGCGCCGGCCTGAGCAAAGCAGTGCTCGTAGATCTTCATCTCCTCCGGGGGAATCCCCTCCACGGTGAGAATCTCTTTTCCCTCCAGGGTGCTGATTTTAGGAATGCAGGCCTTCACCTTTTTTCCGTCAATGAGAACCGTGCAGGTGCCGCAGGCTCCCTCGCTGCAGCCGTCCTTGGCAGCGGTCAGGTGAAGGTCGTCCCTTAGATAGCGGAGAAGTTTCTTGTCTTCTCCGGCCTCATGGACCTGTCCGTTGATGTGAAGTTTGTACATGATAACCCCTTTCTCTCCAAACCGTCTGTTCCGTCAGGCCGGGCCCAAAGGAGCAGGAGGTTTGATAAATAGATAACGTTTTTTCCTGGTTATTATTATAGAAAGAAAAAGGGAAAGTTTCAAATTCTTCCTGGGAGGAACTTGGCGGCGGGGCTGCCTCTATTTTTTATATACACACTCCGGATTTTGTGTTACACTTAGGACAAACTTGGAATCTTGAGGGAGGTAAAAGATGGTTTTTGAATTAAGGCTGCCCCAAAAAGCGGCCTCCTTATTTGAAGGATGGCAGGAGACCCTGATCTGGTCATGTCTTCAGGGCGTCATGGGCAGAGTCTTTGGAGATTCCCCGGAGATGCCGGAATCAGCCATGGCAGTGCTGGGAGATTTTTGTTTTTTTGCCGGAAAGCCTGACAGAGAAATCGTGTTAAATGTACAGGAGGCGTGCAGACAGGATTTTATGATTCTGGTGCCCCAAAACCGCGGCTGGGCGCAGCTGATGGAATCCTGTTACAAGGAACAGGCGAAAAAGGTTCTGCGGTACGCCATCAAAAAAGAGCCCCATGTATTTGACAGAGAAAAGCTTCAGTCCATGGCAGACCAGGTGCCCCGGGGATACACCCTCACCATGATAGACGAAGCCTTGTTTTGGCGGTGCAGGGAGCAGGCCTGGTGCCGCGACTGGGTGTCTCAGTATAAGGACTACAAGATGTTTCAGAGATGGGGCCTGGGGGCCGTGATCTTAAAGGATGGGGAGCCTGTCTCCGGGGCTTCCTCCTATTCCTCCTATGAGGGAGGTATCGAGGTGGAGATCGACACCAGGGAGGACCACAGGAGAGAGGGACTTGCCAGCATCTGCGGGGCAAAGCTGATCCTGGAATGCCTGAAACGGGGGTGGTATCCCAGCTGGGATGCCCACAATCTCTGGTCCGTGGGACTGGCAGAGAAGCTGGGGTATCATTTTGACCATGAATACCAGGCATATGAACTAAGCCTGGGAGGAGCAGAATCCGGGGAACCTCTTTTATGAAAAAATTAGGTTATGTTCCGCTGACAGCCGCTCCCGGGAAACAGAGCGAGACATACCAGGAGATTTTGCCCAAATCCCCGGACCTGGCGGGAATCGTACGGTGCTTTTGGGGCAGCAAAAAACCTTACCAAAAGACCTGGCAAAAGCCTGTCAAAACCTTAGTAATCCCGGACACGTGCGTGGATATTATCTATAACATCGACCATACGGCCAACACCGTCACCGGCAGGTTCTGCGGGGTCAACGACGCCAGCTTTGAGGCCTGTGACAGGGGAGCGCCGGGCCATGTTCTCTCGGTGTTCGGGATCCGCTTTTATGCCTGGGCAGCTTATGCTTTTTGTGAGGACTCCTTGAAAGGCACGGTAAACGGCTGCTACGATGTGGGGTCCAGATTCAGCCGGCTGGACAGGCTCCTGGGGCAGCGCCTGTTTGAGACGGACTCCTTAGAGGAGCGAAGCCTTGTGGCGGAAAACCTGCTTCTCGGACAGTCGGCTTCCCCGAGACAGAACAAGGTGGTAGAACTGGCCGTGGGACAGATCCTCTCCCAAAGAGGAGCCATAAGGGCGGGGCAGCTTGCCCGGGAGTGCTTTATCAGCAGCCGGCAGCTGGAACGTCTTTTTCACGAATATATCGGGATTCCTCCCCAAAAGCTCTGCGGCCTTGTGCGCTACCAGTGTCTCTGGAACGAAATCATGAGAACACCCCAGTTCCGGGTATTGGATGCAGTGAGCAGATACGGCTATACGGACCAGTCCCACCTTATGAGGGAATTTAAGCGGTACCACACCATGGATATCCGCCAGGCTCTTCTGTATGGAGGCAGCCTGGGATGATGTCGGAAATATACAATACTTTCCCGGTGCCAGATGATAAAATAGTATCCGATCACGTGCCGCTGTGCGGCGCGTGCCGATACCTTAAAAAGAGGAGAGAAGACGCCATGAAGTATTGTAATACTCTGATCGCTGTAAAAGATATGCCCGCCTCCCTGAAATTTTACAGGGAGCTGTTTGGCCTGGAAGTGGCTGTTGACCTGGGGTGGTGCAAAGCCCTGACCTGCGGCCTGACCCTGCAGGAACATTTTGACGAAATCGCAGGGTTTCCGGCCGAGACAATGAAGTATCGCTCCAATACCATGGAGCTGTATTTTGAGACAGAAGATTTTGACGGGTTTGTGTCCCTTTTAGATTCCTTCCCAACAGTGGAACGTCTCCACGAGCCCAGAACCTATCCGTGGCTTCAGCGGGGAATCCATATCTTTGACCCGGACGGCCATCTCATAGAGGTCTCGGAGAGCATGTACGCCGTGGCCTGCCGGGAGTTTCAAAAAGGCGCCGGCCCGGAGGAAACCGCGAAGCTGATCCAGCACCCCGTGGCTGTGGTGCAGGCGTGGTTTGAGAAATACCAGGGATTAAAAAAGAACGATTTAACTGTGTGCGGAACCGATTGCGGAGCCTGTTCCTGCTATGGAACCATGTGCACGGGATGCAATGCCTGCCAGGGAAAGGTCTTTCACGCTCCGGAGGGAAAAGCGTGCCCCATCTATGAGTGCGCTGTAGAGGGCAAGGGGCTTAAAAACTGCGGGGAATGCGGCATGCTGCCCTGTGAGATCTGGATGAGCACAAGAGACCCCAGATACTCTGACGAGGAATTCGCCGACAGTGTGAATCAGCGGATTCAGGCTTTAAAAAAATAATTTTTTTCAAAATTTTACCATAAATTCCTCCACTCTCAAACGTATCGTAAGTACAAGGCCCGAAAAAAGAGGCCGGCGCTATGAATCAGCGATTGAATGGAGGAAAAATTAATGAAAAAAAATCTGAGAGGGTTACAAAAAGGCTTTTGTTTTCTCACCGCGGCAGCGCTGCTTAGCGGCTGCGGAGGCGGCTCTTTTGGAAACGCCCAGCAAACAGATGGGGCAGCAGGGGCAGCGGGGAATTACGAGACCATGGCCGCGGCCACCACTGCGGCCCCACAGATGACGGCTGCTCTCCCCGACAGCGGTTACGGGAATCCGGAAGAGGAGGGAGCTTTGACAGAAGCTGAGAACTCCATGGCCATGAAATACCAGGCCGCCTACGAGAGCCAGGATTTTAATACCGAGGAATACAGCTACATTTCCGAAAACGGATACAAGTCCACGGCCAATGAGCCTCTGTCTACCTTTTCCGTGGATGTGGACACGGCATCTTACAGCAATCTGCGGCGCTATCTGAATTCCGGCCAGGAGGTTCCGGCGGATGCGGTCCGGATCGAAGAGATGCTCAATTATTTCACCTATGATTATCCGGAACCCCAAGACGGGGAACCGTTTTCCGTGACAACCGAGTACTCGGACTGTCCCTGGAACCAGGACAACCGGCTCCTGCTCATCGGCCTTCAGGCGGAAAAGATCGACTTTGACAACCAGCCGGATTCCAATCTGGTCTTTCTTCTGGACATCTCCGGCTCCATGTATTCTGACGATAAGCTGCCCCTGGTGCAGAAAGCCTTCACCATGCTGGCGGAGAATCTGACCCAACGTGACCGGGTGTCCATTGTCACCTACGCGGGCTACGACTCGGTGGTCTTAGACGGAGTGCCCGGAAGCGAGACCGCGAAGATCGCCGCTGCCATCGACGATCTGGAAGCAGGAGGCTCCACGGCAGGGGCTGCGGGCATCGAGAGAGCCTACCAGCTAGCTGAGAAAAATTATATTCCCGGCGGCAACAACCGGGTGATCCTGGCCACGGACGGGGATTTAAACGTGGGGATCAGCAGCGAGGGAGACTTAATCCGTCTGATTCAGGAAAAGAAAAAAAGCGGCGTTCATCTGTCTGTCATCGGCGTGGGCACAGGCAACTTATAGTAAACGACATAAATAATTGTACTTGCATATATGCATGGTTATGTGGTAAA
>CAMTAF010000087.1 GCA_947066955.1 uncultured Hungatella sp. | reverse complement strand
TTGTGAAATATACCCTTTTTTACTTTCTAACCACTACGTTTAAGTTTCAAACTTTTCCTCCTCGTACCGACATGATGAACCATAGAAATCACCGCCGTTTTTTCTTAAGTATATATCAAAATAGCTGAAATTAGCAAGAGAAATTAAATTTTGTCCTGCAAAGCGGTGGGGATCTGAACCCGCTCTCTTCTGGTGACCGGGGCCTCCTCGCTGCGCCTAAGGCTTTTAACAATTTTTACTGTCCTTTTTTGCTTTATTACTTTGACAAAGATTTAATCAAAGAAAACATATCTTTCATTCCCTGTTGATAGTTAATCCGTTCTATGTTTGCATTGGCCTCTGAAGCTGCCGCTATAAAATCATTAAACATTTCGATTTGTTCGCTTGTTAAGGATTTTTCAAATCGGTCATGTATTTCCCGTTCATGTTGGCGTGCAGCTCGGAACTCTTCATCTTGTTCCATAATTTCGCTTATGTGTTCTTCCATAAATTGAGTAAAAACATCTAATAATGAATCATCCATTTGTTATTCCTCTCTTGTTTATATATTTTTCATCATTTATAATACCATATTACGATAATTTTCACAATGATATTTTTCAATATGATTATATTCGTTCTGTAATATTTCATTGTGATAATGGATAATATGGGTGGAGGTGATTGTATGATAGACTACTCGCCCATGTGGGAATATATGGATATTCAT
The DNA here is from genome assembly GCA_947066955.1 of uncultured Hungatella sp. GTDB lineage: Bacteria > Bacillota > Clostridia > Lachnospirales > Lachnospiraceae > UBA3402. The sequence continues at coordinate 16,438 of CAMTAF010000087.1, read as the reverse complement.
GGTATAAGTCAATATTACTTATTGAAGTGTGGAATTGACAATAAGACGATTTATAACCTAAAACGGAATGAAAATATAACCTTGCTCACGCTTGAGAAACTATGTAAAGCAATGAATTGTACTCCGAATGATATAGTAAGATTTATTGATTAATATGAAAAAACATATCAAATGAAGTGCAAAATTATAAAGCCATGCCCCACTTCTGATCAGTGAGGCATGGCTTCTTAAACCCGATTATTTTTTCAAGAGAATCTCCCCGTTGCTCTCGCAGATTTCCTTGTATCGATAGTAAGAGTTCTTGATCTTTCTCTCCAGTGTTCCCGTTCCGTCGTTGAACCGGTCCACATAGACAAATCCATAACGCTTTCTCATCTCGCCGGTTCCCGCGGAAACCACGTCAATGGGACCCCAGTACAGATAGCCCATAACGTCAACGCCGTCAAGGATGGCTTCGTGGACGTACTTTAAGTGCTCCTCCACATACTCCATGCGGAAGGGATCGTCGATCTTGCCGTTCTCGTCCAGATTCTCATCCAGGCCGATGCCGTTCTCCACAATGAACAGGGGCAGGTGATACCGGTCATAGTATACATTCAGCACATAGCGGATGCCCTTGGGATCAATGGGCCAGCACCAGGGCTCCGGTGAGCACCCGGTGAGGTATGGGTTCTCCTTGCCCAAAAGTCCGCCTGTATCTCCGCTCAGAGCGTACTCCTTATCATAGGTGGAGGAACGGTAATAGCTGAAGGACAGATAGGATACGGGATAGTCCTTGATCAGCTGGATCTCCTTGTCATCCATAACCGGCGTGCAATCGTGCTCTCTCCAGATGCGCTTCACGTAGCCTGGTATGATTCCCAGACAGAAGGGATCGGCGAAATAGAAGTTGGCCATGCGCACAGACTCATAGGCTCCCATGACATTGTCCGGATCGCAGTTGTAGGGGTAAGTAGCCACGCTGGAGGCTGTCATCATGCAGCCCACCTTGGCATCCGGGTCGATCTTCTTGCACAGCTTCACCGTCCAGGCGTTGGCAACCAGGATGTTGTAGTAGCCCTGCCACTTCTCCTTCTCTGTGGTGGAGCCGATGGGATCCGACGGGTCCGCGGGATCCGTGGCCAGAACGCCGCCTGCCACCAGGGGATTGCGCAGCAGGTTGTTGACTTCGTTGAAGGTGAGCCAGTACTTTACCTTTCCCTTGTACCGTTCAAATACCGTGGTCACATAGCGGTTCCAGAACTCGATGAGCTTGTGGTTGCTCCAGCCGCCGTACTCGGTCACCAGGTGAAGAGGAGTCTCGTAGTGGCTCAATGTGATCACCGGCTCCATGCCCAGCTCCAGCATAGTGTCGATCACCTTGTCATAGAACTCCAGCCCCTTCTCGTTGGGGGTCTCCTCATCCCCGTTGGGGAAGATCCTGCCCCAGGCAAAGGAAGTCCGGAAACAGTTAAATCCCATGCCTGCCATCAGCTCTAAATCTTCTCTGTAGCGGTGATAGAAATCAATCCCCTCATGGCTTAAATACTTCTTCTCCGGGTCCAGGGCCATCTCGTACTTCTTTGTCTCCTTGTTCCACTTGATCCCCGGATTCTTGGACATGATGCCCACCAGGACATCGGTCACGTTGGGCTGTTTGCCGTCCTCAAGCCAGGCGCCCTCACACTGATTGGCAGCTACCGCTCCGCCCCATAAAAAACCTTTTGGAAAACTCATGTTAATTTCTCCCCTCAATATATTTGCTTATATTGCTATAAAAATTGTAATATAACCCCGGATTTCTGTCAAGTATGCCTGTCCGCTTTTTTGCGGTCACTCCTGGTCCGCGAGCCTCTTTACCCCGATGGCGAACAGCAGCATCCCGGCGCAGGAGACGATGTTGCAGGCCATGCCCGCCCCGATGCCGAACCTCTCCGCCACCAGACCGATGATCCACGGCATCAATATGGCGCCGCTGCTGGCCGCGGGGAGCATGATCCCCATGCTGGTGACGCTGGTCATCCGGCCCGCGCCAGCCACCGCTATGGGGTTCATCCCCGCCATGGCAAAGGCAAAGGCGAACAAAAGGGCCATGGCAGTCCACTGATCCCTGGCCATCATAAGGCCTATATAAAAGATTGTGCAGAAGATTCCCATGCGGATCAGGGTTCTGCAGGTGTCTTTAATCTGTACCACAAACGCGATCAGGGCCCTGGCTATGAGGGTGGCCCCCCACATCACCGTGATGGTGTAGGTGCTCAGAGTCCCGGAGATCACCCCGCTCCCCTTAAAGTAGGTCACCAGCCACCCAGTCACGCTGATCTCCGTGGCGTTCTGGAAGAACAGAAGGCCTGTGAGGAGCCAGAACTTTTTGCTCTTTAGGAAACTCCAGTCTGTCCCTTTGGCTCCCTCCTTTTTCTCCTCCGCCGCGGGAACCCGCAGAAATGCTGCCCAAAGCAGGAATCCACACGCGGACAAAAGGATCTGGGGGCCTGCTCCTGCTTTGAGAGCTCCGGAGATGAGAAAGGGGCACAGAAGGGCCCCCACCGCGTAGCACGCGTGCATGATGCTCATGCCCTTTGTCCTGTCCTTTGAATTGTTTCCAACCAGGATGGTGCAGCAGTTTATAGTGCTCCCCTTGGCAATGCCCACTACAAAAAACGCTGCCGACAACACCGCTAAATTCCCTGTAAAAGCCATGGCCAGATACCCCAGAAAATATCCCACCGTGAGAACCGCCATGGTCCCCTTCATGCCGATCTTTCCAGGCAGCACTCCTGTGGCAAAACCGGCGATCAGATTGCCGATGCTCATCAGGGACAGAAGAGTCCCGGTCATGCCGTAGGCAAACCCATATTTCTCCTGCAAAAGGCTCACCACCACCCCGGAGCTGATGACGCACATGCCGCTGATAAAAAATGTAAACAGACCTGTATTTCTCTGTTTTTTCTGAACAAGTTCCATGTTCTCGTTTCCTTCCGTAAAAAATTTTTAAGAAAACCGCTGCCCCCTGCCGGCCTTGCGGCCCGTGGCTATCCATGCTATAATGGTGTAACTACAAAACCATGCCATTAAAAATCCACAAAGGAGAATCTCTATGAAACGAACTTACATAATGCCCCTGCTGATCCTCACCTCGTCTGTCATGCTCATGAGCTGCAAGAGAAAGCAGGAAGACACAGACCTTTCCGGCATCCACACCACCGCACAGGCCCCAAAGGAGACCATGGCCCCCGCCACCTCCGCCCCCGTGGAGGTGACCACTGCCGCCGAGACCATCAAAGACACGCAGGCAGACAGTCCTGACGGCGCCGCGGCCAATGTATCCGCAAAGCTGGAAACCTACCAGGACTCTTCCTCGGGCTCCGTCTCCATCCAGTACCCGGTGGTCTCCAACCTAAGCGACTCCCAGACCCAGGAAGCTGTCAACAAACTGCTCTTTGACAATGCCACCGCCATCGCGGGCTTTGCCGCCAAGGAAGGCCCGGCTTCTATTGACATCACCTGCCAGGTCGTAGCCGTGGACCGCAGCCGTCTGACCGCTGTCTACAAGGGCACCATGCAGGTCCAGGGAAGCGCCTATCCCACCAATGTATTCTACACCAACACCGTGGACTTAAAGCAGGTAAAAAGCTTAGGCTTCAACGACTATTCCGACGCCTACACCATGGCAGGCTATGTGATGTCCGACGATGTGGAATTTTACCAGGCTGCCCCTGATCTGACCCAGGCCCTTTTAGACCACAGGGCTTCCATGTCCGTGGAACAGTACACACAGCTCTTTGACCAGGCAGATTTCCCCTTAAGCTCCGGCGAGGGCGCCTCTTTTCCCGAATCCTTCAGCTATACCCATGAGGGCGTTCTGTATTTTTCCATCCCGGTTCCCCACGCGCTGGGAGATTATGCTATCGTCACCTTTAACATTGACGGCAAATAAGAGAAAGGAACATAAACCATGGAAAATGTAACTGTTTTTGACCACCCTCTGATTCAGCACAAGATCTCCAAGCTGAGAGACAAAAACACAGGCACCAACGAATTCCGCGCCCTTATAGAGGAGATCGCCATGCTCATGGGATATGAAGCCCTCCGGGATCTTCCCCTGGAAGATGTGGAGGTGGAGACCCCCATCGAGACCTGCATGACCCCTATGATCGCCGGCAAAAAGCTGGCCGTGGTCCCCATCCTCCGGGCCGGGCTGGGGATGGTGAGCGGCATCCTGGCTCTGGTGCCGTCGGCGAAAGTGGGCCATATCGGGCTGTACCGCGACGAGGAGACTCATGAGCCCCATGAGTACTACTGCAAACTCCCAAGCCCCATCGACCAGCGCACCATCGTGGTCACGGATCCCATGCTTGCCACAGGAGGCTCCGCGGTGGCTGCCGTAAACTTTATCAAACAGCACGGCGGAAAGACGATTAAGTTCATGTCCATTATCGCGGCCCCCGAGGGGCTTGAACGCCTTCACAGGGCCCACCCGGACATCCACATCTATGTAGGGCATTTGGACCGCTGCCTCAACAGCAATGCCTACATCTGTCCCGGACTCGGAGACGCGGGAGACCGGATCTTCGGAACAAAATAGACAGCAAATGGGAATCTCCTTTCCGGGGATTCCCACTGTTGCCTTTCTACCTCTCTTCCTTCTCAACAACCACCCCATCCCTCTTATAGATGGAATTGCCGTTCACACATCCTCTGACGCTGGACAGGGGATAGATGTTGGAGTGGCTTCCCACCACGGTTCCCGGGTTCAGCACACTGCCGCATCCCACTTCCACATAGTCCCCCACAGCTGCCCCGAATTTTTTAAGGCCGGTCTCGATATCCCCGTCCTCGCAGTGAACCTTTACCAGAGTCTTGTCAGACTTTACGTTGGAGGTCAGGGACGCGGCTCCCATGTGGGACTTGTAGCCCAGTATGGAATCCCCCACATAATTGTAGTGGGGCACCTGGACGCTGTCAAAGAGGATCACGTTCTTAAGCTCCGTGGAATTTCCCACCACAGACCCCTTTCCCACCAGAACATTTCCCCGGATAAAGGCGCCCGGCCTCACCTCCACATCCTTTTCCAGGATCAGGGGGCCTTTTAAAGTGGCGGTGGGGGCGATGCTTGCGCTTTTGTGGACCCAGATATCCTCCCCCCGCTTCTCATACTCCTCCTGAGGAAGGGTTTTCCCCAGCTCTTTTACCATATCGCCGATGTGGGGAAGAACCTCCCAGGGGTAGGTGTACCCGGCCAGGTACTCCTTTGCCATGGTCTTCTCTGTGTCATACAGCTTCTCTATGGTCATATCCTCTCGCTTCATGTCATATTCCTCCTAGTTTCAAGGTATCGGCACGCCCCGCTTTGCGGCACCTGCCAGGTCGTCGGAAGGCATCCTGAAAACGCTGCGCGTTTGCCTTCCTCCTGGTTTCAAAGTATCGGCACGCCTTTCGCATCGCCCAACCAGGCTGCCCGCAGCCCCTTCAGACTCAGCGGGAGTAGTATCGGGCCGCGGCGTCAAAGCGCTCCCTCAGCTGGTACTGGTTGTTCAGCCTCAGCACATTGCCAGTCCGCCCGGCAACGAAGCGCTCCAGCTTCTCCATGTACTCGTCCGGCGTGATGCTCCCCTCTGCCACATAGGTCAGGCCCTTCTCCCAGCTGGCTGTCAGCTCCGGGTTTAGAAGCTGCCGGATAGAGGCCTCCACCACCTCAAAGACCATCTCCCCCAGTAGGGTGGGGGTCACCACCTGGGTCTTGCCGTTTAAGGCCAGATATTTAATGTTTACAAGCTTTTTTAAGATCTCCGCCCTGGTGGCGCTGGTGCCGATGCCGCTGCCCTTGATCTGGGCCCGCAGCTCCTCATCCTCGATGAGCTGCCCCGCGTTCTCCATGGCAAGGATCATGGAACCGGAGGTGTAGCGCTTAGGCGGAGAGGTCTCCCCCTCCTTGATGGCAAATCCGCTGATATCCAGTTCCATGCCTTTTTTTATAGAGGCCAGCATTTTAATAAATTCCGGATTATCTACATTTTTCTGGAACTGGCCGTCGCCTTCCTCCTCTTTCTTGTCCTCCTGGTCTCCAGTCCCGCTCTGACTGCCCTCCTGGCCCTGCCCCGCCTTTTTCTTTGCGCCCGGCACCTGGGACACCTTCAGATACCCCTGGTCCACAAGGACCCGGAAGCTGGCAAAAAAATGCTCTCCCCTGCGCGCCAGCTCCAGACTCAGTCTCTGGTAAACTGCCGGCGGATAAAAGATGCTCAAAAATCTTCGGGCTATGACCTCATAGACCTTTGCCGCCAGGGCCCCTAAGCTCCGCAATGCCCCCAGGCCCTGTCCCGTGGGGATGATGGCGTAATGGTCCGTGATCTGCTTGTCGTTGACATACCGGGTCCCGGCGATTCCCTTAAAGGATCCCGCCTCCAGGATCTCTGACGCGAAATTCCCCAGAACCTCATAGCCTTTCAGTCCCCCGATATTTCTGTGGATCTCCTTGGCTACTGCTGTTGACAGCACCCTGGCATCGGTTCTGGGGTAGGTGACCAGCTTTTTCTCATACAACTCCTGGACGATCTTTAAGGTCTCGTCAGGGCTGATCTTGAACATCTTGGAGCAGTCGTTTTGCAGTTCCGCCAAATTGTAGAGAAGGGGAGGGTTCTTTGTCTCCTTCTTCTTCTCCACCTTCACCACCGAGGCTGTCAGCGGCGGCTCCTCAGACAGAAAGTCTATGAGCTCCTGGGCATGCTTTTTCTCCTTAAAGCCATTTTCTTTATAGAGAAAGGGCGTGCCGAAATACCTGGAACCGGCCACGCTCCGCCACTCTGCCTCAAAGCTCATCCCCTGGTGCAAGAAGGTTCCCAGCACCCTATAAAAGGGCGTCTTTACAAAGCTGCGAATCTCCCGCTCCCTCCGCACGGTCATCCCCAGGACGCAGGTCATGACCCTTCCCACAGACAGCACGGTTCTGTCTGTCTTTAGATAGTTGGAGATGGCATTGCCGTACTTTAATGTGAGGAGCCTGGAGAAATTGATCCCCATGAGGTAATCTTCTTTTGCCCGCAAATAGGCGGACGCCGAAAGATTATCGTACTCACTCCAGTCTTTGGCGTCCCGTATTCCCCGCAGGATCTCCTCCTCTGTCTGGGAATCGATCCATACCCGTTTTCTCTTTTTGTCGCGGACGCCGGCCATCTGATCCACCAGGCGGTAGATGTACTCACCCTCCCGCCCTGAGTCGGTGCAGATGTAGATCACGTCCACGTCCTCTCTGTTGAGCAGCCCTTTTACAATGCCGAACTGCTTGCTCACATTCTCGATGACCTGGTACTTGAACTCTTTAGGCAGAAAGGGCAGAGTCTCCAGACTCCACCTCTTCAGCCTGGGGTCGTAGGCCTCCGGATAGCTCATGGTGATCAGATGGCCCACGCACCATGTCACAATAGCGTCCTCCGCCTCCATGTACCCGTCTCCCCGCCTCCACCGTTTTTTGAGGGCATTGGCAAACTCCTGGGCCACGCTGGGCTTCTCTGCTATGTATAAAGATTTTGTCAAATAAAAACTCTCCTTTACTCCACGCCGAACTTGTAGACCGTGGTAGTCTTATATTCCTCCCCTGCCTTGACCACTGGTGAGGGGAAGTTCGCCTTGTTCACCGCGTCCGGATAGTTCTGAGTTTCAAAGCAGTAGCCATCCCTGACGCTGTAGCGGACTCCTCCCTTTCCCACGCAGGAGGCTTTTAAGTTGTTGCCCGTGTACATCTGGACTCCCGGAAGATCGGTGTACACTTCCATGACCCTGCCGCTGGCCTCATCCACAGCCTTGGCGCACAGGGACATCTCTCCCGCCTTGTGGTTAAAGCACCAGTTGTGGTCGTAGCCGCCTCCTTGCTTGAGAGGCTCATAGTCCGCCTCAATGTCCTGGGAGATGGGCTTCATGACCGTAAAGTCCATGGGAGTCCCCTTCACCGGCACCAGCTCTCCCGTGGGGATAGAGTTGTCGTCAGTGGCCGTGAAGTAGTCTGCATCCATCCACACTTTCTGGCCCATGGCGCATCTGGAATCATGGCCGGCCAGATTAAAGTAGGCGTGGTTGGTAAAGTTGGCGATGGTGTCCGCGTCGCAGACCATGTGGTAGTCCAGCTTTAAGCTGTTGTCCGGAGTCAGGGTGTAGCTCACCGTCACATTGGCATTGCCGGGATACCCCTGGTCCCCGTCAGGGCTGAACAGGGAGAAGTGGATGGACGTCCCAAGCCCGGACTCCTCCAGCTCCACGTCCCAGACCCGGTCCCTGTAAAAGTTGGGGCCGCTGTGGAGGTTGTTGACTCCCGCGGAGTTCTTCTCCAGCTCATAGGTTCTGCCGTTGAGGGTAAAGCTGGCGCCCCCGATGCGGTTGGCGTACCGCCCCACAGGCTCCCCCATGTGGCCTGAACCGTGGAGAAGCATATCCACGGTGTCGTAGCCCAGGACCACATCCGCCAGTTTGCCGTTCCTGTCCGGCACCATCATGGTCAGCCACACTCCCCCAAGGTCTGTGAACGAGGCGGACACCCCGTTTTCATTGGTCAATGTGTAGCGGTAGACGGTCCTGCCGTCCTCCATAACCCCAAATTCCGTTTTTGTATAGCCCATAATTTTTCCTCCTCATTTTTTAGGTATCGGCACGCGCCGCTTTGCGTCACCTGCCACGTCGTCGGAAGGCATCCTAAAAACGCTCACGCGTTTGCCTTCCTCCTTCTTCTTGTATCGGCACGCGCCGCTTCGCGTCACCTGCCACGTCGTCGGAAGGCATCCTAGAAACGCTGTCGCGTTTGCCTTCCTCCTCAGTTTGCCTCGATATATCCCTGGGCGGTGAGAAGCTCCGCGCACAGCACGGCGCCTCCTGCCGCGCCTCTCACCGTATTGTGAGACAGGCCCACAAATTTGTAATCGTACACCGTATCTTCCCTGAGCCTGCCCACGGAGATCCCCATGCCTTTCTCGTAATCCACATCCAGAGTCACCTGGGGACGGTTATCTTCCTCTAAGTACTGAATAAACTGCGCCGGCGCGCTGGGAAGTTTCAGCTCCTGGGGAAGGCCCTTAAAGGAGACCAGCTTCTCGATCAGTTCCTCTTTTGCCGGCTTTTTCCTGAATTTCACAAACACGGCGGCCGTGTGGCCGTTGAGCACCGGAACCCGGATGCACTGGCAGGTGATCACCGGCTCCTTGGCCTTGACAATCACGCCGTCTTTGATCTCTCCCCACAGCCGTAAAGGCTCCTGCTCGCTTTTTTCCTCCTCGCCGCCGATGTAGGGGATTATGTTCTCCACCATCTCCGGCCAGTCCCTGAAGGTCTTTCCCGCGCCGGAGATCGCCTGGTAGGTAGTGGCCACCACCTCGTAAGGCTCAAACTCCTTCCAGGCAGTCAGAACCGGGGCGTAGCTCTGGATGGAGCAGTTGGGCTTCACGGCGATAAATCCCTTTTTCGTCCCAAGGCGCTGCCTCTGGAACGGGATAACCTGAAAATGTTCCGGATTGATCTCCGGCACTACCATGGGCACATCCGGCGTCCATCTGTGAGCACTGTTGTTGGAGACCACCGGTGTCTCGGTCTTTGCGTAGGCCTCCTCAATGGCCTTGATCTCCTCCTTGCTCATGTCCACGGCGCTGAACACAAAATCAACGCCGGACGCCACCTTCTCCACCTCGTTTACATTCATAACTACCAGGTTCTTTACTGCCTCCGGCATTGGCGTGGTCATCTTCCAGCGGTCCCCTACAGCCTCCTCATAGGTCTTTCCTGCGGAGCGGGGACTTGCCGCTACCGTAACTACCTGATACCAGGGATGGTTCTCCAGAAGAGAAATAAATCTCTGCCCCACCATGCCCGTGGCTCCCAGAATGCCGACTTTACATTTTTTCTTCATCTCCATATCCTTTTTCTCCTCATGTTGTTGAAATCCCGTATATCCTATAACATTTCAATAAAAAATGCAACTGTTTTCCGCAAAGAAAATACACTTGTGTTTGTAAGGCGAACATTGTTCGGTACTATTCCACAAGCGGAGGAAATCCGGCACAGGGCTCTGTCAGGCGAACAGTCTTGCGTAGTTATTCCGAAGCGCCTCCATGAGATCTGATTTCTCCATCTTCCTCAACGAACAGATATAGTCCATGACACGGTCGATGTGCTCTGCCTGGTTCTGGGCTGCCGAAGCGCCGAACACCGCGTTGCTCTCCACCAGAAGCCTGTCTAAAGGAATTTCCTTTATCACTTTTCTGGCATTCTCCTCGGAAGCCTCCATAAAGGCCCTGCCGGAAAAAGATAAATACATCCCGATATCAAGGAAGTCTTTCATCAGCTTATAACCGCCGCTGTAGTCGTGGATCACTCCCGGCACCTTCAAGTGGCCCTTAATGTAACGTCTTGTATCCTCGGCCGCCATGCGCATGTGGATGATTGCCGGTTTCCCCAGTTCATTGGCCATATGCAGCTGCCTGATGAACATCTCTTTCTGCAGAACCTTGGGAACGATGGTCTCGTAAAAAAAATAGTCCATCCCTATGGAACCCACAGCCTTAACGCAGGGCGCTTTAGCCAGCTCCTGCAGGTCTTTCCATTCCCACTCCCCAATCTTAAGCACATCATTAGGCGAGTATCCAAATGCCGCGTCGAACATGGGGTCTTCCCCTGCCATCGATATGACCCTTCTTGCCTCCTCTGCGTCCCTGCAGATGATCATGATCTTCCCGATCCCCGAGTTTTTTGCCTCTGCTGCCGCTTCCCTCCACTTGGGAAACAGGTCTTTTCCGCAGATATGAGCATGACTGTCAATCATTCCTTCCATCTTTCCCCCTGTCCTGTACCGCTTCCTGCCTGACTGTTTTGGGCGTTAGGCCAGTTCCAGCGCAACCTCCATCATGTTGGTAAAGGAAGTCTGCCTCTCCTGGGCCGTAGTCGCCTCCCCTGTGACCAGGGAGTCGGAAACAGTCAGGATGCACAGGGCATTGGCTCCCCCATAAGCCGCGTTGCTGTAAAGAGCAGCCGACTCCATCTCCACCGCCAGGATCCCCATACGGTCCCAGGGCGTCCCCACTGCCGGAAGTTTGGGATCATAGAACATGTCAGAGCTCAAAATATTTCCCACATGGTAGGAAAATCCCCTGTCCTCTGCAGCCCTAACTGCCTTTGACAGCAGCTCATAGCTGCAGATGCAGGAATAATCTCCCGGAAGCCTGAACTGCTTCACATAGTTGGAGGTGGTGCAGGCTCCCATGCCGAACACCATGTCCCTCACTTTCACTTCCGGCCTCATGGCTCCCGCCGTGCCTATGCGGATCAGGTTCTTACAGCCGTAAAAATGGATCAGCTCATAGGAATAGATCCCCATAGACGGACAGCCCATGCCTGTGCCCATAACGGAAACCCTCCTGCCCTTGTAGAGGCCGGTGAACCCCAGCATATTCCTGGTGGAGTTAAACGGAACTGCGTCGGTCAGGAAATTGTCCGCGATAAACTTTGCCCTGAGAGGGTCTCCCGGCAGCAGTATGGTCTCGGCGATTTCTCCCTTTCCCGCTCCTATATGAGGGGTAGGTATCTTGCTCTCTGACATTTTTCTTCCTCCTATATAATGGTATCGGCACGCTCCGTTTCACGGAACCTGCCAAGACGTCGGAAGGCATCCTAAAAATGCTGCGCATTTGCCTTCCTCCTAATAGTGGTATCGGCACGCTCCGTTTCACGGAACCTGCCAGGACGTCGGAAGGCATCCTAAAAATGCTGCGCATTTGCCTTCCTCCTATAATGGTATCGGCACGCTTCGTTCCACGGAACCTGCCAGGACGTCGGAAGGCGCTGCGCATTTGCCTTCCTCCTAATAATGGTGTCATCGCCGTCAGGCGATTTAAATTCAGGTATGCCAAATGCGTCCGCCGCCGGGCGCATCTAGGTACTTTATTTTTTAATCTAGCATGGATACAGGGAAATGTCAAACATTATAGCCGGACCTTGCTGCCTTTTGTGTCTCTCTTTCCGATTTTGAGTCGGTTTAGGTGGACTTCCTTCTTTTTATACTGGATAACCGGCTCATCCCCGATGAGATACACTTCCTCCAGCTCATCGTCTTTTTCCAGCTTGATTCCCCTGACGCCTCTGGAGTTTTTCTTCAGTTCCGAGATCTCTTCCAAGGCAAAACGGAGGAAATATCCGCTCTTTGACTGGAGAACCGCCTCCCTCTCGTCCCCTGCCAGGAGAACCTTTATGAGTCCGTCATCCTCCTGGAGCTTCGTTGCCGCAACGGTGCGGTTGTTGGTCACAAACTCCGAGCCTGGCACCAGCTTCACCAGAGCCATCCTTGTGGCAAACAAAAGCCGCCGCCCTGTGAGCTGTTCCAAGTTGGTGAGACAGAGGATCTGTTCCTTTGTCCCGTCAAATTTGCTGATATTGTCAATGGGCACTCCCTTATCCCGAAGCTTCCCTGCCGGGATATCTTTCACCTTAATCTGGTGCATGTTGCCTTTGTCGGTAAACACGCAGATTTTGTCCGTGTTCATGCACCTGACCACATAAGAGTATTCTCCGCTCACGGTCTCCTGGTTTCTCTCGTAGACCGTGCGGTCCAGAACCTTGCAGTACCCGAACCGGTCCATGACAAAGACGATCTCCTGAACCTCCGCCGGTGTCTCCACAAACACTGCCTCTTTTCCATCCTCAATGTCTGTGCGCCGCACCAGGGCGAACTCCTCCTTGATGCTGTCTAAATCTTTCACAATGACCTGATCCATGGTCTCCTTATCCTTCAGGATCCTGGTGTACTCCTTGATCTTTTTTAAGGTCTCCTTGTACTCTTTCTCCAATGCCAGGATCTCCAAGCCGATCAGCTTGTAAAGCCGCATCTCCAGGATGGCCGTGGCCTGTTTTTCGGTAAAGCGCAGCTCCCTGGCATCCTTTTCAAACCGGGGATCCCGGAACTTGATCTTTGAGGTGTCCCCGTTTATGAGGCAGGCTCTGGCGTCTTTCAGGCTCTTCGCCCCCCTGAGCACGGCGATGATCAGGTCAATCACGTCGCAGGCTTTGATCAGGCCCTCCTTGATCTCCTTTTTCTCCAGCTCCTTGTCCAGAAGGATCTCATATTTTTTGCGGTTGTTCTCATACTGAAAATCCAGATAATTTTTTAGGATTCCCCTCAGGTTCAGGGTCTCGGGGCGTCCCTTTACAATGGCCAGCATGTTGACGCCGTAGGTGTCCTCCAGCTTGGTCTTCTTGTAGAGGATATTCTTGATCCGCTCCACATCCGCGTCTTTTTTAAGCTCCAGGACAATGCGGATCCCCTCTTTGTTGGACTGATTGGAGATGTCCGTCACATCCGTAAGCTTTTTGGACTCCACCAGCTCCGCCACATCGGTCAGAAACTTGTTGATGCCCGCTCCTATCATGGTGTACGGGATCTCTGTGATCACCAGCTTGTCCTTGTCGCTTTTGCGCTTGCCAAGCTCGATCTCCACCCTTCCCCGAAGCCGGATCTTCCCGGCTCCTGTCTCATAGATAGCCTGAAGATCCTTTTTGTTGGCGATAATCCCTCCTGTGGGGAAATCCGGCCCCGGCATCAGCTCCATCAGTTCTTTTGTGGTAATGTCCGGATTCCGGATGTAAGCCTTCACCGCATCCACCACCTCCCCTAAGTTGTGGGGCGGGATGCTGGTGCTCATGCCTACGGCGATGCCCTCCGCGCCGTTGATCAGCAGGTTTGGCACCCGCACCGGCAGCACCTCAGGCTCCTTCTCCGTCTCGTCATAGTTTGGCACAAATTCCACGGTCTTATCCAGGTCTTTTAAGTACACCTCCTCCGCGAATTTGTGGAGCCTGGCCTCGGTGTAGCGCATGGCCGCCGCCCCGTCTCCCTCTATGGAGCCAAAGTTGCCGTGGCCATCCACCAGGGCCATGCCCTTTTTAAAGTCCTGGCTCAGCACCACCAGGGTGTCGTAGATGGAAGAATCCCCGTGGGGATGGTATTTACCCATGGTATCGCCTACGATACGGGCTGATTTTCTGTGGGGCTTGTCATGGCCCAGCTTCAGCTCGCTCATATCGTAAAGCACCCGCCTCTGCACCGGCTTTAATCCGTCCCTGGCATCCGGGATGGCCCGCGCCGTGATGACGCTCATGGAGTAATTCACATAACTCCTCTGCATCTCCTCCGAATATTCTGTGGTAATGATCTTTTCTGCCATGTATTCCTCCCCTATCTCAAATCACAAATTGAACACGTTCATCATTCGGATTCTACGCGTCAATATCCGCCTCGTCCGCGTGTTCATAGATAAACTGCCTTCTGGGGGGCACGTCGCTTCCCATAAGCATCTCCGTAATCTCCGACGCCAGGCGGGCATCCTCGATCTCCACTCTCTTTAACACCCGGTTCTCCGGATCCAGAGTGGTCTCCCACAGCTGACTGGCATCCATCTCGCCAAGGCCTTTGTACCTTTGCAGCGTAAATTCTCCTGTGTGGGTCTTCCGGTACCGCTCCAACTCCTTCTCGTCATACAGGTACTGCTCCTCCCCCTTCTTGGGGATCACCTTGAAAAGAGGGGGCATGGCGATGTACACATGTCCATTGTAGATCAGCTCCGGCATAAACCGGTAGAGAAACGTCAGCAGCAGGGTATCGATATGGCTCCCATCCACATCCGCATCGGTCATGAGGATAATCTTGTGGTACCGCAGCTTGCTGATGTCAAAGTCATTGCCATAGCCCTCGGAAAAGCCGCAGCCGAAGGCATTGATCATGGTTTTGATCTCCGCGTTGGCAAGCACCTTGTCCATAGAGGCCTTCTCCACGTTGAGGATCTTTCCCCGGATGGGGAGGATGGCCTGATACATCCGGTTTCTGGCAGTCTTGGCCGAACCGCCGGCAGAATCCCCCTCCACAATAAAGATCTCGCATTTCTCCGGATCCCTGCTCTCGCAGTTGGCCAGCTTTCCGTTGCTGTCAAAGGAGAATTTTGACTTGGTCAGCATGTTGGTCTTGGCCTTCTCCTCCGCTTTGCGGATCTTTGCGGACTTCTCCGCGCAGGCGATGATGCCCTTCAAGACCTCCACATTCCTGTCAAAATACAGCTGCAGCTCATCCCCGGTGATGGTAAACACCGCCTTGGTAGCGTCCGCGCTGGCCATCTTGGTCTTGGTCTGCCCCTCAAAGATCGGGTCCGGGTGCTTGATGGCCACAATGGCCGTCATGCCGTTTCGGGTGTCCGCGCCTGTAAAGTTGGAGTCCTTTTCCTTCAAAATCCCCAGCTCTCTGGCATAGCTGTTGATCATCATGGTGAACCTGGTCTTGAACCCCACCAGATGGGTGCCCCCCTCCTGGGTAAAGATGTTGTTGCAGAAGCCGGATATGTTCTCCTCAAAAGCGTCCACAAACTGAAATGCCGCCTCCACCTCAATATTGTCCATGGTCCCTTTAAAATAGATCGGGTCATGGACCGGCGTCTTGCCCGCGTTCACTTCCCTGACATAGGCTACGATCCCGTCGGGCTCATGATAGTCCACGGTCTCCTCCTCGCCCTTGCGCCGGTTGGCATAGTGGATGGTCAGCTCCGGGTTTAAGTAAGCAGTCTCGTGGATCCTGCTTTTCAGCCAGTCTGCCTTGAATCTGGTGTGCTCAAAAATCTCCCCATCCGGCAGAAAATTGATCTCCGTGCCAGTCTCCTTTGTCCTGCCCACAACAGGGAGAAGCCCCTCCTCAAGTTCCACAACGGGGATGCCCCGCTCATAGGCATCGTGGTGGATGGAGCCGTTTTTATAGACCTTGATGTCCATGCGCTCCGAAAGGGCGTTGACCACGGAAGATCCCACGCCGTGAAGGCCTCCGCTGGTCTTGTAGGCCTGATTGTCAAACTTGCCGCCTGCATGGAGGGTGGAAAGCACCACCCGCTCCGCCGACACTCCCTTTTTATGCATCTCCACCGGTATTCCCCGGCCGTTATCCTTCACCGTGCAGGAGCCGTCCGCCTCCAGGGTCACCCAGATCTGGGTACAGTATCCCGCCAGATGTTCGTCCACGGAATTATCCAGGACTTCATAGATCAGATGGTTGAGTCCCTTGATCCCCACTCCTCCTATATACATACCCGGCCTTTTCCTGACAGCCTCCAGGCCCTCTAAGACCGTGATGCTGTCCGCATTATACTGTGCCTTTGCCATGTTCTCCTCCATTCTCTCTTTTGGTAGCGGCACGCGCCGCTTTGCGTCACCTTGCCATATTATACACATAAATCAGCCGGATTGGCAAGTTGTTCTTCTCCCTAGGCCGCGGGGCCGGGGCCAAAATCACAATGGTTCGGATAATCCGGAATCATTTCCTGATATTTAAATTTTTTGAAAAAATTTGAAAATTCCTCTTGATTAGTTTTTATTTTATGGTATAATACAGAACATAGGCGTGTGTAGTTCATCGGTAGAACGCCAGCTTCCCAAGCTGGAGAGGCGGGTTCGATTCCCG
>CAMTAF010000086.1 GCA_947066955.1 uncultured Hungatella sp. | reverse complement strand
CATGTTTTCCCATTTGATAAAAGCTTTATTTCAACTAACTTTGGAAAGATTCAAATTATCCTTGACAATCCCGTCTTGACTTGAAATAATAGAACAAATCGTCTAAAATTAGTTTTGAAAACCAACATGGAGGAACACAGAGATGAGACAGATCCTGATCGTGGGCGCCGGGGCGTCAGGGATGACGGCGGCCATCCACGCTGCCAGGGCCGGGGCGGAGGTTATTTTGCTGGAACAAAAAGACCGCCCGGGAAAAAAGATCCTGTCCACCGGCAACGGCAGGTGCAATCTGACCAACCTGGATCAAAGGGAAGAATACTACCGGTGCAGCTGCCCGAGTTTTCCGTCAAAGGCATTAGAACAGTTTTCCGTGGAAGATACCCTGGAATTTTTCGGACGGCTGGGGATCCTGCCAAAGAGCAGAAACGGATATATCTACCCCAACTCAGACCAGGCCGCCTCTGTGCTGGAGGCCCTTTTGCAGGAATTGAAGGCATTAGGCGTCAGGGTCATCTGCAATACCCCGGTCACCGGGGCCGTGAAGAAGGGGGAGGCCTTTTTTGTGTATTCCGGGGACAGAAAATTTCGGGGAGACGCCCTGATTTTGGCCGCCGGCTCCAAGGCTGCCCCGGCTACCGGCTCTGACGGCAGCGGCTATGAGCTGGCCTCCGGGTTCGGCCACCGGCTGATCACGCCGCTGCCTGCCCTTGTCCAGCTTCGGTGCGGGGAAAAGCATTATAAGCGGCTGGCAGGTGTCCGCACGGAGGCCAGGGTGAGCCTTTACGCAAGCGGAACCTTTTTGGCCTCGGACCAGGGGGAGCTGCAGCTGACGGATTACGGGATCTCCGGGATTCCCACATTTCAGGTGAGCCGCTACGCCTCTGTGGCGTTGCACAGAAAACAGGAGGTTGTGGCGAAGATCCATTTTCTCCCTCAGATGGACCAGGGGCAGGCAAGGGATCTGCTCAGCCGCCGCCGAGAGGACATGAGGGGGAGGACCTGCCTTCAGTTTATGAACGGCCTGCTCAACAGCAAGCTGTCCGCGGTGCTGTTAAACTTAGCCGGGATTAGAGAAGACCAGCCTGTAACCTCTGTGACAGAGGCCCAGTGGGACAAGCTGTTTACCTGGCTTACAAATTACGAGACCAAGGTTACGGCTGTCAATTCCTTTGAACACGCCCAGGTGTGCTGCGGTGGGGTGGATGTGGGGCAGGTGAGAGAGGATACCCTGGAATCTAAATTAGTGCCGGGACTTTATTTCTGCGGGGAGCTTCTGGACGTGGACGGCATCTGCGGAGGCTACAACCTCCAGTGGGCCTGGTCCAGCGGAGCTACAGTGGGACGAAATTCCGCCGGCCTGGCAGGTGGCGCCAAAGCGTCGCGTGCCGATACAAGACAAGGAGATAATATTAAGTTAAACAAAACATAGACAAATATCTCATATATGATATAATGTGTTTATAAAACAGAGGGGATAATTTTATGAACACAAAAAATATCACGAATTATAAACCAAAAGATTTTGCTGAATTATTAGGCATATCTGTTAAAACTTTGCAACGTTGGGACAGAGATGGGATATTAAAAGCGAATCGTACTCCTACTGATAGAAGATATTATACTTATGACCAGTATTTACAATTTAAAGGTATACAAACAGAGAATGATATAAGAGATGTAGTGATTTATGCGAGGGTTTCTACAAGAAATCAAAAAGATGATCTGCAAAACCAAGTGGATTTTTTAAAACAGTTTTGCAACGCAAAGGGTATTATTGTAAATCAATGTATTGAAGATTTCGGAAGTGGATTAAATTACAATCGAAAAAAATGGAATCAATTATTAGATGATATTATGGAAAATAGAATAAAGACAATAGTAATCACTAATAAAGATAGATTCATCCGTTTTGGTTATGATTGGTTTGAAAAATTTTGTGAGAAATTCAATACTAAAATAATTATCGTAAATAATGAAGCTTTTTCACCTAATGAAGAACTCGTACAAGACATTATATCAATTCTGCATGTGTTTAGTTGTAGATTATATGGATTAAGGAAATACAAAAATCAGATAAAGGAGGACGAGGAAATTGCTAAAGAGTTACAAAACGAAAATAAATCCAAGTCCTGAACAGATGCAAAAGATCAATCAGACAATCGGCACTTGCAGATATGTTTATAATTTATATCTTGTCCATAACAGAGAAGTGTATGAAAAAGAAAAGAAGTTTGTATCTGGCATAGATTTTTCAAAATGGCTAAATAATGTTTACCTTATAGAAAATCCTGATAAAGCATGGATTAAAAAAGTAAGCTCAAAGGCTGTAAAACAGAGTATTATGAACGCTGATAAGGCTTTTAAGGGATTTTTTAAACATCAAAGCGGATTTCCAAAATTTAAAAAGAAGAATAAATCTGACGCAAAAATGTATTTTGTAAAAACTGACGCAAAAACAATTATTCCATGTGAAAGACATAGAATTAAAATACCTACTCTTGGATGGGTGAAATTAAAAGAAAAAGGTTATATCCCTGTTACAAAGCCGGGGAAAGTAATTAAAAGTGGTTCTGTATCTTGTAAGGCCGGAAGATATTATGTATCTGTGCTAGTCGAAGAAAAAGAACGGGAAAAACCGCGGTTAAATGACTTTGGTTTGGGAATTGACTTAGGCGTAAAAGAATTTGCGGTTATAAGCAATGGGAGTGTTAAGAAAAATATTAACAAAACCAAAAGAGTAAAGAAACTGGAAAAGAAATTAAAACGAGAGCAACGCTGTCTTTCGAGGAAATACGAAGACTTAAAGAAACGCAATAAAAAGAAAGGAGAAGCTACCAGACAGAATATCCAAAAACAAGTCTCAAAGGTACAGAAACTTCATCATAGAATTGATAACATTCGTACTGATCACATTAATAAATGTGTAAATGAGATAGCGAAAACCAAGCCGTCTTATGTAACCATTGAAGATCTGAATATATCTGGAATGATGAAGAACAAGCATTTATCAAAAGCAGTTGCTTCACAGAAATTTTATGAATTTAGGACGAAGCTTGAAGCAAAATGCAAAGAATTAGGAATTGAATTGAGGATTGTGGACAGATTTTATCCATCAAGTAAATTATGTCATGAATGTGGATGTATTAAGAATGATTTAAAGCTTTCTGACAGGGAATACGTTTGTGAGTGTGGATATCATGCCAACCGGGATTTTAATGCAAGTCTAAATTTGAGAGATGCTTTAACTTACAAAATAGCATAACCAGGCATTTGTAAGTATGTACCGATGGCTTAGTCGGGAATTCACGGCTGTGGAGTGTACAAACTTGTGAGTAGTTAAATTTTGATGAAAGCATACACGATGAAACAGCAAGAAAATTTGTGAAAATTTTCAATATCTCGATATGGGTATTTTTGTCCATATTTTGAGTAGCAGGAAAGCCATGATACGGATTTCCCAGTTAAAACTGCCTGTGGACCACAGGGAGGAAGACATAAAGAACAAGGCGGCAAAGCTCTTGCGCGTGGAGCCTGCTGCCATTAAGTCCATAAAGATCATCCGGCAGTCCATAGACGCCAGGAAGAAAGAGGACATTTTGTACATCTACACCGTGGACGTGGAGGTGGGGAGGGAGGCCCAGATCCTAAAGCGGGCCAAAAACAGCCAGGCCGCTTTATCCAAGGAGCAGGGATACGTTTTCCCTGACACTGGAGGAAAAAAAACGGCCCGTCCTCCCGTGATTGTGGGCAGCGGCCCGGCAGGGCTGTTTTGCGGCCTGATGCTGGCCCAGGCGGGCTATGAGCCTTTGATCCTGGAGCGGGGCCAGGATGTGGATGCCCGCAGGGAGAAGGTGGAGCGGTTCTGGCGGGAGGGGATCCTGGATGAGAACTGCAACGTGCAGTTCGGGGAGGGAGGCGCCGGCACATTTTCTGACGGAAAGCTGAATACTCTGGTGAAGGATCCGGAGAAAAGGAACCAGAAGGTTCTGGAGATCTTTGTGGAACACGGGGCTGACCCGGAGATCCTCTACCAGCAGAAGCCCCATATAGGGACCGACGTGCTGTGCAGGGTGGTGAAAAATATCCGCCGCCATATCACAGAGCTGGGTGGGCAGGTGCGGTTTAACGCTACAGTGACAGACTTTGTGACAGAGAAAGGCCATGTGAGAGGAGTTGTGGTCAACGGGGAGGAGACTATTGCAGCGGACCAGGTGGTTCTGGCCATAGGCCACAGCGCCAGGGACACCTTTGACATGATCCATCAAAAGGGAATCCCCATGGAGGCAAAATCTTTTGCCGTGGGACTGCGCATCCAGCATCCCCAGGCCATGATCAATGAGTCCCAGTACGGGACAAAATATGGCGATATTTTAGGTCCGGCGCCCTACAAGGTGACCTGGCAGTCCTCCCAGGGAAGAGGGGTTTACTCCTTCTGCATGTGCCCCGGCGGCTATGTGGTGGATGCCTCCTCGGAGCCGGGGCATCTGGCGGTCAACGGCATGAGCAACCACGACAGAGGCGGGAAAAATGCCAACAGCGCCCTGATCGTCACGGTGACTCCCAAGGATTTCCCAGGGCAGGGGCCTCTGGCGGGGGTGGAGTTCCAGCGGCGTCTGGAAAAGGCTGCTTTTGATCAGGGCGGAGGGAAGATCCCCGTGCAGCTCTACGGCGACTTTAAAGAGGGAAGGGCATCCCGGGATTTCGGAGACGTGGAGCCAGAGATCAGAGGGAGATACGGGTTCGCGGACTTGCGCAAAGTGCTGCCGGATTCCTTAAGCCAGCCTCTTATAGAGGCCATGGAGCAGTTCGACCGCCGCATCCGGGGATTTGCCAGGTATGACAGTATCTTGGCAGGCATCGAGAGCCGGACCTCGTCCCCAGTGAGGATCCACCGGGAAGAGGGCCTCCAGAGCAGCTTAAGAGGGCTTTATCCCTGCGGGGAGGGAGCCGGCTATGCGGGAGGCATCACCTCGGCGGCCATGGACGGCATACGAGTGGCGGAGGAGATCGCGGGAGGCAGAAATTGACAGATTGGAGATTGTTTTTATGAAAGATTCCGAAAGATACCAGCTGAAACATAAAAAGAGGATCGTCATCAAGATCGGATCCTCATCACTGACTCATCCCCAGTCAGGGGATCTAAACCTGTTAAAGATCGAGCGCCTGGTGAGGATCATCAGCGATTTGAAGGGGGAGGGAAAGCAGGTGGTGCTTGTGTCCTCAGGGGCCATCGCCACGGGGAGGCAGGCGCTGCACCACCTAAAGAAGCCGGAGAGCCTGGCCCAGAGGCAGGCCTTTGCGGCAGTGGGCCAGGCCAGGCTGATGATGGTGTACCAGAAGCTGTTCGCGGAGTACAACCAGGTCGCGGCCCAGGTCCTGCTGACAAAAGACACCATGGTCAACGACAGCTCCCGCTACAATGCCCAGAACACCTTTGAGGAGCTTCTGCTGCTGGGAGCAGTGCCCATTGTCAACGAGAATGACACCGTGTCCACGTCAGAGATCCCGTTTCTGGACAGCTTCGGGGACAATGACCGCCTCTCCGCCATTGTGGCGGCACTGATCGGGGCGGACCTTCTGATCCTTCTGTCAGACATCGACGGGCTGTACTCCGACGATCCCAGGACCAACCAACAGGCGCGGTTCATCGGCCTTGTGCGCGAGATCACATCAGAGCTTATGGCTATGGGCAAGAACACCTCGGGCAGCGACGTGGGCACAGGCGGTATGGCGGCAAAGCTGGCAGCAGCCAGGATCGCCACGGACAGCGGCTCGGACATGGTGATCGCAAACGGAGACCAGGTAGAGGTGATCCATGAGATCATCGGGGGAGAGGAAAAAGGAACCCTGTTCCTGGCCCACGAGAACTTAGACTTTGATCTGATGAACTATCTCAACAACGAGTACTAGGAGGAAGGCAAGGTAATGATCACACAGGAAATGATAAGCCGGATCAATGAGCTGTACCACAAGTCCCAGGGCGAGGGGCTTACAGAGGATGAGAAAAAGGAGCAGCAGGAGCTGAGAAAAAAGTACATTGAGGCCATCAGGGTGAACATGCGGGCCAATTTAAACAGCATCTCCATCCAGGAGAAGGACGGCAGCATCACGGATCTGGGGAAGAAATTCGGAGGAGTGAAGGAGGTTTGAGAACAGATGTCTGAGCTGGAAATCATGGGAGAGAAGGCCAGGGCGGCGTCCAGGATCCTGGGGCGGCTGGGGATGGCTGAGAAAGAAAAGGGGCTTGAGAGCGCAGCCCGCGTGCTTTTGGAGGGAGAGGACGAGATCCTTAAGGCCAATGAAAAAGACGTGGCCGCGGCCAGGGAAAAGGGGATGAACCCCGGGCTTGTGGACCGGCTGATGTTAAACAGCCAGAGGGTCCGGGCCATGGCGGAAGGGCTTTTGCAGGTGGCGGCCCTGGAGGACCCCATCGGTGAGGTCCTGTCCATGAAGCCCAGGCCCAACGGGCTGCTGATTGGGGAGAAGAGGGTTCCCTTGGGAGTGGTGGGCATGATCTACGAGGCCAGGCCCAACGTGACGGCAGACGCCTTTGGCCTGTGCTTTAAAACCGGAAACGGTGTGATCTTAAAGGGAGGCAGCGATGCCTTGAGCTCCAACCAAGCCATTGTGCGGTGTTTAAGAAGAGGGCTTTTGGAGGCAGGGATCGTGGAAGACGCCCTGCAGCTCATGGAGGCCACGGACCGGGAGACCACGAAAAAGCTTATGACCATGAACCAATATCTGGATGTGCTGATCCCCAGAGGGGGAGCGGGGCTGATCAAGACCGTGGTGGAAAACAGCACAGTGCCGGTGATCGAGACAGGGACGGGAAACTGCCACATTTTTGTGGATGAGTCGGCGGACTTTGACATGGCCCTGGATATCATCTACAATGCCAAGACCCAGAGGATCGGTGTGTGCAATGCCTGCGAATCCCTGGTGGTTCACGAGAAGATCGCCAGAGAGTTCCTTCCCAGGCTGAAAAAGGTCCTTGACCAGAAAAAGGTGGAGATCCGGGCAGACCAGGAGGCCCGAAAGATTGTGCCGGAGTTTGCCCAGGCCACAGAGGAAGACTGGGGGAGGGAGTACTTAGACTACATCGTATCCCTGAAACTGGCAGGCTCCGTGGACGAGGCCATTGCCCACATCAACCGATACAATACAAAGCATTCCGAGGCTATCATCACGTCAGATTACGCCAATGCCCAGAAGTTTTTGGATGAGATCGACGCTGCGGCCGTCTACGTCAACGCCTCCACCCGGTTTACAGACGGCTTTGAGTTCGGCTTTGGGGCGGAGATCGGCATTAGCACCCAGAAGCTCCACGCCAGAGGCCCCATGGGGCTTAAGGCCCTGACCACCACAAAGTATGTGATCTACGGAAACGGCCAGGTAAGGCCATAGGGCTTTCCGACGACTTGGCAGGTGACGAGAAGCGTCGCGTGCCGGCACACGTATAAAAATGGGAGGAGGGATCAGGTGTGAGCCGGGAAACACAGAACAGGGAGGAGCCCTGCGCCTCCTGCGGCGGCCAGCTGGTGAGGATCAATCCTTATGAGTATCAGTGCAGTTCCTGCGGCAGGAAATATTACGTGTCGGGCAACAGGCTTCACAGGGTGTCGGTCCGGCTGTCTGCGGGAAAGACTATCCTGCTGTGCGCCATTATCGCCATTGTGGCGGGGGCTGCGGCTGTTGCCGGGTATCAGTATTACACGGGGCGCATGGTGGCCTCCGCCAGCCGGTTTAGCGTGGTGTTCCGGGATTTTCTCATGGAGGTCTATGAAAAGCCTGCGCCGGATATCAGCCAGGCGGACTTAGAGCAGATGAAATATTTAAAGATTGAGCGGGATGGAGATTACATATTTACCTACAGTTTTCAGGACATCTACGATTACCCGGATATGGACAGCTACGAAAAGACCCTTGAGACCGTGCGGGTAAATGGGGGAAAAGAAGATTTTTCGCCCACCAATGTCCAGTATTTCACAGGCCTTACCCGCCTGGAGCTGTACACGGAGGCGTGGCAGAATTACGCCCTTCCAGAGGACAATGTCCTGCGCTACATCGCCTGCGCCGACGGATTGTCAAAATACGGGACGCCCCAGTTTTTCACCCGGGTCAACAGAGACACCCTGGAGGAGGTGCTGATACTGGACGCGGGAAAGCTGGAGGATTTTTCCTTTATGGAGGAATTAAAAGGCATAAAAGGCTTCCTGATCGAGGATGCTGTCTTAAAGGATGTGGACATGTTCCAGGGCTTTGACCGCTTAGAACAGCTGGTGCTCTACCATGTGGAAATGGATGAGGAGAAGACCTATGAGCAGGTGAGAACGCTTCTTTCTCTTCCGAATCTTAAACGGTTTGCCATCTCGGGGAAGACGGCGTGGTATATCACCGATGAGCAGTGGGAGGAGCTGTCCAAAACCTTTGGGGACCGGGTAGCCCTTGTCCGGGAATAGCGGGGGCGGAAAGGGGGAGGAGCATATGAGCGACAGCAAAGATCAAGAACAAAACTATACCATCCGGACTTCGGTTTACAACGAGAGGCCGGAGCTTATGGGGCTGGAGTGCAAAAACTGCGGCGGCGTCCTGGAGCTGAGAGACAGGACCCACGCGGTCTGTCCCTACTGCGGCCAGAAATATTTAATTGATGAGGCAAAAGGGACCTCGGTGAACATCCATGTGGACTACAGCGGCAGCAGCGAGATGCGCCGGGCGGTGAACAGAGCCAGAAACGCCCTGCTGATCTTTCTGGCCGTGGCTGCGGTGCTGGTGGTGATCATCCTGGGATTTAACATCGCGGCGAAGAAGTCGGTATTTTCCACATCGGATTCCGATATCCCTGTGGGAGGAGACGGGCGGCTTCTGGTGATCTTTCTGGAGGATATTTTCGAAAAAGAGTACAAGGACATCACTGCCCAGGAACTTGACAGCATCCGCTATATCAAGTGCTTCTACGAGAGGGAGGGGAGCGAGAGCTTCAATGCCATCTCCTACAGCTTTGCGGACTACAAAGACTGCCAAAGCGAGGAGGAATTTCAGGAAACCGTGAAAAAATGGACCTACCGCATGAAGAGGGTCAGCTGGCCCTCGGATTTTTCCATGCTCACAGGGCTTACCAGGTTTGACAACCGGGACGGGGTGTGGATGTCCCTCCAGTCTTTTGCGCCGGACAATCAGATCACCTGCGTGGACACCGACGACAAGCTGGACACCGTGGCCTCCCTGCTGGACCCGGAGAAGATACAGGTGCTGCGCATCGGGACCATGGGGAACAATCTGGACGGGATCGGACAGTTTAAAAATCTGGAGGAGCTCCAGGTGGATACCAATGTCTCAAGCCGGATGTCGGATCTCTCCGGCCTTGGGCAGTGCCGAAAATTAAAGCGGCTGAAGCTTAAGTGCGCCGACGGCTACAGCGGCGTGGAGAGCATCGGGAATCTGCAGGATCTGGAAAGTCTTTTTATCGATCAGGTGGAACTGAAGGACTGCGGATTTTTGAAAAAGCTTAAGAACCTCAGGGAGCTTTCCATCTCCACGGGAGAGGAGCCGGAGCTTGAAATCCTGGAAAAGCTTCCCTGTCTTGTGAAAGTGGATTTCTTGGACAGAGAGTACATCCCGGCGGGGGAGATTCCAAGGCTTTCGGGGGTGGAGGAGCTGACTGCGGCCGTGGGCGACATGGATGCCCTGAGAGCGGTTTCGGCCCTTGAAAGCCTGCAGGTTTTGAACCTTCACATGGCGGTCCAGGAGTACGGCGTCCCCACGGACATCTCCTGCCTGGGAAATCTGGAGGCTTTGAGAGAGCTTTACCTGGACAACTTCTGGCCATCCGATGTGTGCGGCCTGGAAGCTGTGTTAAATCTTCCCGGCCTCAGGGCTTTCCGGTATGGAAAACGGATGTCCTCGGAGGCTGCCATTCTTCTGGACCCGGAACTCCTTGGGGACAACCCCAACCTCGAGGAGGCAGGATTTTTAAACTGCTTCCCAAAGCACAGGGACACGGGGGAGGACTTGGACTTTGGTTTTCTGGCCCACTATCCCGGCGTGAAACGCCTTTACCTGGACGGATGCGGCCTGGAGGACATCTCCTTTGCTGCCGGAATGGAGGATTTAAGGCAGTGCAGCCTTCTGGACAACAACATCAAGGATCTGTCTCCTCTGGCCGGCTGCCGGAAGCTGGAGCTGGTAAGCATAGACAAGGAGGCTGCGGGGAAAGCAGCCTTTTCCGGCGATGTGACTGTGAACACAGATCCTTTTGTGTCCATCTATGATTGAGAAAATCATTTACAGCAGGTTATTCTTTTACTATAATGGTAAAGAGAAACGCGTGCCGTTTCCATAAAGGAGGGGTTATGGCTAGATCACAAGTAAAGAAAAAGCCGGTTTCCAGGCAGGAAAAGGTTCCGGCGCAGACAAAGATTCCCATGAAGGAGCAGGCAAATGACGTGGTGTTGGCCATGGATATCGGCACCAGGAGCATTATCGGCATGGTGGGCGTGGTGGAGGACGGCAAGGTGAAGATCATCGCCGTAGAGCGGGAAGAGCATGCCCAGAGAGCCATGATAGACGGACAGATCGAGAACATCGAGAAAGTGTCGGCCCTGGCGGGAAAGGTAAAAAAACGTCTGGAGGAGAAGACTCATATCAAGCTTGCGCGGGTGTGCGTGGCAGCCGCCGGACGGGCCTTGAGAACCAAGAGAGCGGACTACGAATTGGAGCTGCCGGGGACCCAGCTGATCGATGACGAGATCATCAGCCGTCTGGAGGCAGGAGCCATCACCAAGGCCGAGGAGGCCTTTGACGCGGAAAATGATTCCGAAGAAGATGCCAGACGTTTCTATCTGGTAGGCTATACAGTGTGCCAGTATTTTCTGGACAAGTACATGATCTCCAACTTAAAGGATCACAGAGGCCGTCAGATCAAGGTGGACTTAATCGCCACCTTTCTTCCCAGCGAGGTTGTAGAGAGCCTTTATACCACCATGAACAAGATCGGGCTGGAGGTGGCCAGTCTGACCCTGGAGCCCATTGCTGCCATCAATGCCGCAATCCCGGAGAATATCCGGCTGCTGAACTTAGTCCTGGTGGACATCGGCGCAGGGACCTCGGATATCGCCGCCTGCACCGGAGGAAGCGTCACCGGCTACACCATGGCCACCATGGCGGGAGACGAGATCACAGAGACCATTATGAAGCAGTACCTGGTGGATTTTCCCACAGCCGAGATCATAAAGGCCCAGCTGGATAAGGAGGAGGAGATCCGGTTTTCCAATATCCTGGGCATGGAGCAGACCCTTTCCAGGGCAGAACTGTTAAAATGCATACAGGGAACCGTGGAGGCCCTATCCAAGGAGATCGCGGACAAGGTGGTGGAGATCAACGGAACAGCTCCCTCGGCCCTGTTTTTGGCAGGGGGAGGAAGCAAGCTGGCGGGGATGAAAGACGGGATCACAGAGGCTCTGGGCATGGATGCCAGCCGCGTGGCTGTTGCGGGAAATTATTTCCAGACCACCGCTTTTTCCGACGAGTACGATTTAAATAATCCGGAGTACGCCACACCCCTGGGAATCGCCGTGTCCTCGGGGTTGAACATGATCAATGACAGCTTCCGGGTGACCTTGAACGGGAGGCCCGCGAAGCTGTTCCGCAGCGGTACCTTCACTGCCCTGAACCTGCTGATGATGAACGGCTACAATTTCCGGGATATTATGGGGAGGGCAGGAATGAACCTGAACGTGACGGTCAACGGCAGGAGAAAGGTGTTTTACGGCACTGCCTCGGACCCGGCTTCCCTCGTGATCAATCAAAAGGAAGGAAAGCTTTCCGATGTGATCCATGCCGGGGATTTCATCGAATTTATACCAGCTGTCCCGGGGGTGGACGCCAAAGCCCGTCTGGGGGATGTGGAGGGAGTGTCCATTGATGCGGAGGTAACGCTCAACGGGATGCAGGCTTCCTTAAAGACCATGCTGAAAAACGGGGACGTGATCACGGTGCGGGCGCCCAAAAACCAGGAGGAAGATTCCCCAGGTGAAGGCGGGCAGCCGGAGAGAGAGATTTCTGAAGACAGAGGGGCAGTCCCGGAAGAGATCCAGGCGGAACCTGTAGAGCCCGTGAGCCAGACACAGCCGGAGAGCGGGGCAGAGGGAACCAGCAGTGGAACTGTCATGACAAGGCTTGGGAGGCTGGGAGGCAGAGTGGCCCTTGCGCAGAAGGCGGAGGCCGCGGCAGAGGAGACGGCAGAGGCCGGAATGCCTTTGAGGCCGGAATCTGTACCGGCACAGGAGCCTGCAAAGGCGCCAGAGCGGGCAGAGGGGCAGGAGTCTGCACAGACACAGGAGCAGACGCAGGGGACGGAGGCGGTCCTCAGCGCGGGCGGAAGTGGAGTCGGGGCACCGGAGCCGGATCCAGTTCCCGAGAGACCCATGATCGTGTTTCAGCTTAACGGGTCTCCCCTGCGGCTTCCCCAAAAAGAAGACGGACGTCCTTATTATCTGATGGACCTGATCCAGTATTCCGGAATCGATTTAGACCATCCCAAGGGCGCGGTGACCCTGAAAGTAAACGGAGAGGCCGGGAGATTCCAGCAGGTGCTGAGGCCGGGAGATATCATCGATATCGGGGAAGAGGAACGGCCATGAGAATACTGGTTGTCAACGACGACGGGATCGATTCTGCCGGGATCTGCTGCCTGGCAGACTTAGCGACACAGCTAGGAGAGGTCTGGGTAGCGGCTCCTGACAGCCAGTGCAGCGCCATGTCCCACCGCATCTCTGTATACGGCACCATAGATGTAAAAAAAGAGAACGATTTTCCTGTAGAAGGTGTGAGAGCATACCGGATCGGAGGCACGCCTGCGGACTGCGTGAAGGTGGCGCTGGAGTATCTTATGCCGAAGAAGCCGGATCTCGTATTTTCCGGCATTAACCACGGATACAATGTGGGGGTGGATATTTTGTACTCCGGCACCGTGGGAGCCGCCATGGAGGCGCTGGTGAACAAAATCCCGGCCATGGCGTTCTCCAGCGACGACAACACAGACAGAAGAGTTCCGGACCATTATCTGATCCCTCTGGTCAGGGATCTGCTGAGCCGGGAGATTGGGGAAAATCAGATCTGGAACATTAATTTTCCTTCCGGAGATCCCAGGAAGGTCAAGGGGATCCTGGAGGAACGGATGATCTGCCCCAAGTCTGCCTATGAGACCGTGTATACCTTGCAGGAAAAACAGGGAGAGGCCGTAAAGCTGAGGATTTCCAGCGTCCTGCAGACCAATGCGCAGGAAGGCACCGATATGGCGGCAGTTTTTGGCGGATATATTTCCGTGGGAAAAGTAAGCAGCGGAGCTCTGGGGGAAAAATAAGTATTGACTTCGTCCAACTCGAATGTATTACATTAGTCATACATCAGGATCCTGTGTCCGGAGGACAGAAGGCAGAGGCCTTACCCGGCAGGACAGGGTTCCCAGGAGGAAGGCAAACGCGCAGCGTTTTTAAGATGTTTTCCGGCCACTTGGCAGGTGACGGGTCGCGGCGCGTGCCGATACAAAAAGGAGGATGAAGAATATGGCTTATTTGGGCGAAGAGATCAAAAAATTGGGATTCGGCCTGATGCGCCTGCCCATGAAGGACGGCGTCATTGACGTGGATCAGACCAAGGAGATGGTGGACCGCTTTATGGCGGCGGGATTTACTTATTTTGACACGGCATGGGCTTATGCCGGAAGCGAGGACGCTATCCGCCAGGCTTTGGTGGAGCGTTATCCAAGAGAATCCTTCCAGCTGGCAACCAAGAACGCGGCCTGGATCAACTGCAAGACAAGAGAAGATGCAGAGGCGCAGTTTGACACCTCCCTGAAGCAGACAGGGGCCGGATACTTTGATTTCTATCTGCTTCACAATCTGGGAGAGTCCAGAACCCATTTCTTTGACGAGTTTCATATGTGGGATTTTGTCCAGGAGAAGAAGAGGGAAGGCCTCATCCGTCATGTGGGATTTTCCTTCCACTCCACGCCTGAGGAGCTGGAGGAGATCTTAAAAGCCCATCCGGAGGCTGAATTCGTTCAGCTTCAGATCAACTACGGCGACTGGGAGAACCCGGCTATCCAGTCAAGAGCCTGCTATGAGACGGCGAGAAAGTACGGAAAGCCAGTGGTGATCATGGAGCCGGTGAAAGGCGGGATGCTGGCGAACCCGCCTGAGGAAGTGGCCCGGATCTTCAAGAACGCGGAGCCGGAGTCCTCCTGCGCCTCCTGGGCCATCCGCTTTGCCGCAGGCTTAGAGGGTGTGATCACGGTGCTGTCCGGCATGAGCAACGTAGAGCAGATGGAGGACAATCTCTCTTACATGAAGGATTTTACCTCCCTGTCAGACAGTCAGCAGAAGACCCTAAAGAAGGCAAGAGAAGCCCTGGCCAGGATTCCGCTGATCCCCTGCACCACCTGCAACTACTGCGCCAAAGTGTGTCCCAAGGACATCGGCATCTCCGGCACCTTCACGGCCATGAACTACTTAACCCTCTATGGGGACTTGGAGGCCGCCAAGCATCAGGAGAACTGGATGGTGGAAGGCCACGGGAGAAAGAGGGCGGATCAGTGCATCAAGTGCGGCAAGTGCGAGCAGGTATGTCCTCAGCACATCCACATTCGGGATGAGCTGGTGAAAGGGGCGGCTGCCCTGGCGTAAGGGTGTTCTTTTTTGAAGCCAGATTGGTATCGTCCGGTATTGCGTGGGACATGATGTCCTGGTAATGCCGGACTTTTTTTTCCATATATTCCACGGTCTCCTGAACCTCCCGCAGACGCTGGTAGGCCAGCTCCCGCTGATTAAGTATAAACTGATACCGGTCTGAAAGCCGGGAGTCTCCCTCGCAGCACAGATCGCAGTAGGTGTGAATGTCCCCGATGGAGATGCCGCACCGGCGGAGGCACTGGATCCCCTGAAGCCAGTTTACCGACTCATCGTCAAAGACCCTGTGGTTGTTTTTGTCTCTTTTACAGGGAAGCAGGCCTTGATCCGTGTAATAGCGGACCGTGTGCTGGGTCACGCCCATTTTCTCTGCAAGTTCTTTTACCGTGTATGTCATATGTTTTTTCCCTCCCTTGATATGTAAGCCTCTTAGCAACTGTTCAGTATTATACAGCAAATGGGAGGTTTTGGCAAACTTTCATAGGATTGTAAGAAAAAATGTACCGTATTTTTGTGGGGAGTATGGTATACTTTGATAAAATCTTTGGATATGGAGGAAATATTTATGAAATGGAGATCAGCGGTTCTCTTAACAGTTGTTTTAGCGGTCCTGTCCGGGTGCGGCTCTTCTCCCCGGATGCAGGAGGGGGAGATTGAGACAGAGACCGTGGAGGAAACCAGGGGCGGCAGGGAGATCGGGGCAGCACTGGAGACCACTGACGGGGAGAAAAGGAAAGCCGAAGAAAAGGCCAAGGTGCAGGAGATTTCCGCCAGAGAGTCCTCTGAGGAGACGGCTGCGGCCGGCAAAGATCAGGGGAAAAGGGCGGAGTATGTGGGAATCCGGGGACACATCAAGGAGGTAAAGGGGGACGCGGCCCTAATCAGTTCTGACACAGACCAATTTCCCGGAGTCTTCTGGGTCACAGGCCTTCGGGAACTGGCTGGGGAGGAAGAGTTAAAAGGCGGAACCTCTGTGTTTGTCCTCATGGAGGATACAGGGGAAGAGGAGGCGGACGGTCTCCGCAGATTTGCGGGAAAGGAGCTTGTGGCTCTTTCCCATGAGGAGGAGAGAGCGCAGGTGGATGTCCTTCTCACCTCGCCTCCCCCGCTGACCCTGACCGATGCGCTGTCCAGTCGGTACGAGCCCTTTGAGGTCCAGCCGGGAAATTACAAGTGGGGGGAACTGGATGAAAGCGGGGAGGCTAAGGAGATCGTGGCCTGCGGGTCAGCCCCCCTTGACGAGAGGATGCTAAAGGACAGGGCAAAGCTTAAGCTGCCGGTCTACAATAAGATGGACAAGGTTTTTTATACATTTTCCACGGTCATTGACCCGGACCGGCTGGTTATCCGCCAGTGGAAAGCATCCGATGCAGGCCGTATGGAGGCAGAGGAGGAGAGCATCACCATTCTCTACTACGTCATACCCATAGCGGGGCTGGAGAAAGATAAGATCTACGAATTTACGGCAGAGTGGGATAAGGAGAATTTTGAGAAGCACGGATTCTGGGGAAACGCCAGCTATGCGCTGACCACGGAGTGAGGAGGAAGGCAAACGCGTAAGCGTTTCTAGGATGCCTTCCGACGACCTGGCAGGTGACGCAAAGCGGCGCGTGCCGATACAAGATAAGGAGATATTTTTATGAAGACGGGACACAGATCATCCGATACAGCTATTTTGGCGGTAAGTTTCGGCACAAGCTACCCTGACGGCCGCAGGCTTGCCATAGAGGCGGTGGAGAGGGCCATTGAACAGGCATTCCCGGAGTACCCGGTGCGCCGGGCATTTACCTCCCCCACTATTATAAAGATCCTGAGAGACAGGGAGGGGATCGAGATCGATGATGTGGCTCGGGCCTTGGACAGGGCGGCGGCGGATGGGTTCCGGAAGGTGGCAGTACAGCCTACCCACTTGATGGACGGCTTTGAGTACCACGACGTGGTCCGGCAGGTGGAAGAGCGGAGGAAGCTTTTTGAGCAGATCTCGGTGGGAAGACCCCTGCTGTCCGGCGACGGGGACTTTAAGGCCGTGGCCCGGGCGGTGATTGACGATACAAAGCTCTGCGACGACGGTCGGACTGCCCTGGTGTTCCTGGGCCACGGCACAGCGGCAAAATCCAACCGGGTTTATGAAAAGCTGCAGAGAACCTTTGAAGCGGAAGGAGCGGACCATTGTTACATGGGCACAGTGGAGGCAAAGCCCGGCATAGCGGAGGTGGTGGCGGCTCTCAGGGAGAGAGGGATCTACACAAAAGTGGTCTTAAGTCCGCTGATGCTGGTGGCGGGGGACCACGCCAACAACGATATGGCAGGAGACGGGGAGGGTTCCTGGAAAAGGGCTCTTATGGGGGAAGGCTATGAGACCCAGTGCCGAATCCGGGGACTTGGGGAACTGGAGGCAGTCCGAAAGATCTATGTGGAGCATGTCCGGGAGATTCTTTTGAGAATGAAAAGTCCGGTTTAAAAGACAGTGTAACTTTACTTGGGGAATTTTGGAAATAAAAAAAACAAGACGGCGAC
>CAMTAF010000085.1 GCA_947066955.1 uncultured Hungatella sp. | reverse complement strand
CTTACCTAAAAGGAGCCATTTTTTTCCAAAGACACAAACTATTTTACACTACCGGGAAATGCATTATGAGGGCAATTTATACCCAGAGGACGTGCCAGTCATCCACTATGAAGAATATGATTTCCAGGCCCGCCACCCGGATAAGATTTTCATCCACAATCCCTATGACGACGGGAATTACGTCACCAGCGTCCACCCGTTTTTCTACTCAAAAAACTTGAAACAGTACACCGACGATCTCATCTATATCCCGTATTTTGTCCTGCGGGAGATCGACCCCTCCGACAGTGAGGCTGTCAAAGGGATGGAACATTTCTGTACCACGGCAGGGGTGATCAACGCGGACCATGTGATCGTA
This sequence comes from uncultured Hungatella sp., assembly GCA_947066955.1. Lineage (GTDB taxonomy): Bacteria > Bacillota > Clostridia > Lachnospirales > Lachnospiraceae > UBA3402. Next base: position 16,882 of record CAMTAF010000085.1, on the reverse strand, counting down.
CAGTCGGAAGCCATGGCTAAAATCTATGTAGATGTTCTCACAAAGCATACAGGCGAGGAGAACCGCTCCTACTGGCAAAAGAAGATCCTGGGGCTTGGCTCTCCAAAGATGGACCGGGTGAACCAGTTAAAAGACCGGGATTTTGAGATTCCTAAAGAGTGGGAAGAGCGGATCCGAAAAAAAGACGGAAGCAAAAGAAAAGTGATTTTCTATAATACCAGCGTAGGCGCTCTTTTGAAAAACGGCGAGGCCATGCTCCAAAAGATTCGGCGGAACCTCCGGATCTTTGAGGAGAACCGTGAGGAGGTAACTCTCCTGTGGAGACCCCACCCCCTGACCGAAGCCACCCTCGCCTCCATGCGTCCCCAGCTTGTGGAGGAATATGACAACATTGTACAGGAATATAAGGCAGCGGGATGGGGCATCTATGACGATACCCCTGACATGGACAGAGCCATCGCTATAAGTGACGCTTACTACGGAGATCACAGTTCCATCGTGTGGCTGTACCAGCAGACCGGAAAACCCATAATGATCCAAAACACAGATGTTTAAATTGCTTGCCAGGACTTTGACAATTTCACACTTATATCAGGGATTCCCCCTGTTCTGTAAAGCGTTTCCACCTTCAAGCGGCTTATGACTAAATGATCCCAAACGCCCCTTGCGAACCTCCCATCTCTTTAGTATAATAATATTGGAGAGTCAGAAAGGCGGTGCCCTTGAAGGCAGATACGGTTACAAAAGATTTTATGTCAGACACAAGTGTCTTCGCGGATGTATTCAATTATTACGTCTACGGCGGAGAACAGGTGATCCTCCCGGAATGTCTGGTGGAGCGGGACCCCGGAGAAATCGCGTTGCCCTATGGGTCGGATGAGAGGACGGTTCCGGTTCAGAGATTTCGGGATGTACAAAAGCTGTACGCGGCCATGACCGACGGTAAGACGGAATACGTTCTTTACGGCGTGGAAAACCAGAGCTCCATCCATTATGCCATGGCAGTAAAGAACGACCTGTACGACGCATTGGACTATGCCGCGCAGGTGGAGGAGACTGCCCGATCTCATCGAAAGGACAGGAAGGAGGGCAGGATCCTCGGGAAGAAGGTGAGTTCGGGGGAATTTCTCGGGGGTTTCTGGAAGGAGGATCGGTTGATCCCGTCGGTGACGGTAACGGTTTATTTCGGAGCCGATGAGTGGGATGGCCCGCTGAGCCTGTTTGATATGATGGATGTGACAGATGCCAGGATTCTTTCCCACATGGACAATTACCATGTAAGGCTGATCGCTCCGGCTCTGATGCCGGACGAGGAGATCATGAAACTGCAGTCCAATCTCCGGGAAGTTTTGCTGTTCATAAAATACTCGAAAGATAAGGAAAAGATCGACGAGATCCTGAAAAGGAATGAAGGGCGGTTCCGTGATCTGGAGCGGAGGGCGGCAGACGTGATTGAGGTGGTTACGAATACGGGATTGAAGTATGACGAGAAGGAGATGAGAGTTGATATGTGTCAGGCGATTCAGGAGATGCGGCAGGAGTCAGAACAGATAGGGGAAAAGAGAGGCAAGAAGATCGGCGAGCGGATAGGAGAAAAGAGAGGCAAGAAGATCGGTGAGCGGATAGGAGAAAAGAGAGGCAAGGAGATCGGTGAACAGCAGGGAGAATTGAAGTCCGCCCAGAGAAGCGCCCGAAGTTTTTATAAGATGGGGCTGAAGGTGGAGCAGATCGCCGAAGGCATAGGTTACGACGTGGAGACTGTAAAAGAGTGGTTGAACCTGTAGATCTGAAACAGAAAGTGAATTCTGAAATCCTGATATAAGTATGAAAGCAAATGCTGACAGACTTATATCAGGATTTTTTGTGCATTTTTCAACAGTAAAAGATATAATGGAGCAGGCGGAACGCTTGTGGAACATAAGTTCCGCAACTGGAATGGGTTCCGCTGCAAATTCAGGAGGGACGGGAATGAAATTTGAATTGACAGCCTCCATGATGTGTGCCGGTTACGGCAACCTGGAGAGAGAAGTGAGGGAATTGGAGGAGGGAGGCATCGACTCGTTCCATATCGACATCATGGACGGGCGCTATGTGCCCAATTTTGCCATGTCCTTAAATGATATGGCCTACATTGCCTCAGCGACAAGAAAGCCTCTGGATGTACATCTGATGATCGAACATCCCAACAACAACATCGAGATTTTTTTGCAGAAACTGCGGAAGGGGGATACGGTCTACATCCACCCGGAGGCGGAATACCACCCGTCTACCACCCTCCAGAAGATTATCAATGCAGGCATGATCCCCGGGATTGCCATCAATCCCGGGACCAGTATAGAGAATGTCTATGAGATGCTCCGGATCGTAAAAAAGGTTTTGGTAATGTCGGTAAATCCCGGCAATGCGGGACAGATGTACCTTCCTTATGTGGGAAAGAAGATTGAGAGGCTGCTGTCCATGAAGGAGGAGATGAACTTCAAGGCCTATTGGGACGGAGCCTGCGGCCCGGACAAGATCCGTAAGTTTGCCCCTATGGGGATGGATGGGTTCGTGCTGGGAACCACCATGCTTTTTGACAAAGGCAGGCCTTATGGGGAGGTTATTAGGGAAATACGCAGTATGCATATGGTGGGGAAGGGCGGACTTTGACGGCATTGGAAAATGCTTCACCCCAAACTACCCCTTGCGAACCGCCCAGCTCTTTAGTATAATAAAAGTATTGGAGAGTCAGAAAGGCGGTGCCCTTGAAGGCAGATACGGTTACAAAAGATTTTATGTCAGAAACAAATGTATTCGCGGATGTATTCAATTATTACATCTACGGCGGGGAGCAGGTGATTCTCCCGGAGCATCTGGTGGAGCGGGATCCCGGAGGAATCGCGCTGCCTTACGGATCAGATGGCGAGGCGGTTCCGGTTCAGAGATTTCGAGATGTACAAAAGCTGTACACCGCCATGACCGACGGGAAGACAGAATACGTTCTTTATGGCGTGGAAAATCAGAGTTCCATCCATTATGCCATGGCAGTAAAGAACAACCTGTATGATGCGTTGGACTATGCCGCGCAGGTGGAGGAGGCTGCCCGATCTCATCGAAAGGACAGGAAGGAGGAGGAAGGCAAACGCGGAGCGTTTTCAGGATGCCTTCCGACGTCTTGGCAGGTGACGCAAAGCGGCGCGTGCCGCTACCTTAAAAGGAGGGTAAGATCTCCGGAAAAAAAGTGAGTACAGGGGAATTTCTCGGGGGCTTCTGGAAGGAAGACAGGCTGATCCCGTCGGTGACGGTAACGGTTTATTTCGGAGCCGATGAGTGGGATGGCCCGCTGAGCCTGTTTGATATGATGGATGTGACAGATGCCAGGATTCTTTCCCACATGGACAATTACCATGTAAGGCTGATCGCTCCGGCTCTGATGCCGGACGAGGAGATCATGAAACTGCAGTCCAATCTCCGGGAAGTTTTGCTGTTCATAAAATACTCGAAAGATAAGGAAAAGATCGACGAGATCCTGAAAAGGAATGAAGGGCGGTTCCGTGATCTGGAGCGGAGGGCGGCAGACGTGATTGAGGTGGTTACGAATACGGGATTGAAGTATGACGAGAAGGAGATGAGAGTTGATATGTGTCAGGCGATTCAGGAGATGCGGCAGGAGTCGGAACAGATAGGGGAGAAGAGAGGCAAGAAGATCGGTGAGCGGATAGGAGAAAAAAGAGGTAAGAGGATCGGCGCACAGCGGGAGAAATTGAAGTCTGCCCAGAGAAGTGCCCGGAATTTTTATAAGATGGGGCTAAAGGTGGAGCAGGTCGCAGAAGGCGTAGGTTACGACGTGGAGACTGTAAAAACCTGGCTGAACCTGTAGAGTCTGAAACAGAATTTCGGAAGTTAAGGGTAACAGTTCAGATAGGTCTGCGCACTTGCTGCGCTGACCGTACGAAAACATAGTGGCCGGATGGCATCTGCCCCATCGCGCAGCGATTTTTATGGCAGATGCCGTAACAGTTCAAGGATCATCTGAACTGTTACAGTTAAGGATAAGGTAAGAGTTGCGTAAAGAAAAAGTTCTTTACCGACAGAAAAAAATGTGGTATGATTTCCAGAAGTAACCAGAGTGATTTTGGCAGGCTTTGCGCAGCAGAGCGTGCCGCTGCCTATTAAGAAAGGAGGATTGTCATGAAGCAGCCAAGGAGAAAGATACAGAAAGATTTGAGGAAGAAAGATCATTATGCCTGCAGCGGAGCGCCGAGGCGGTTTCAGACAGGAATCCCTTTGCGTGACAGCCAGTGAGCCAAGGGTTCACTGACAAAATTTTTTGTGTACACGGGGCGAAAAGGAAATACGGCCGCTTGCGCGGCCTCGCCCCGGCACAGCGAGCAGGGGGGAAGGCCTCCCCTGTTCGATTTTGTCCGGCGGCATAATGAGGTCATGTTATGCGGTCGGCGATGAGAAGAAGCCTCTTTCATGCCCTGTTCCGGCGTCAGACGGGTCAGCGGCAGGGCGGGACGGTAGATAGACAGAGCCGATTTTTCCGGTGGAGATACCGGGATGGTCGGCTCTTTTTGCGCATATGGGTCCTGAGAGGAGATTCCGACGACATGGCAGGTGCCCAGGAGCGGCGCGTGCCGATACTTATTTAAATAGGGAGAAACACCATGGCACATTACAGAGAAACCGTGTGTATTTATTATGTGGCGGCAGGCCAGTGTAAGAAGGGGCGGGAAGCCTCCCACCAGCGCTACTGCCAGAAGTGCGATCAGTATATGCCCAGAGCCAGGGTCCGGCATATGAATCAGAAAAAGAAGAAACTGGAAGGAATCAGAAAAAGGGAGATGAGAGAGGAATGAAGATTGTAGAGGGAATTTACAACACCGCGAAAGTGTACACAGATGTGGTGGAAGACGGGGCCCTTGCCCAGATCAAGGCATTGTGCGACCAGGCGTTTGCCAAAGATTCCAGGATCCGCGTCATGCCGGATGTCCACGCCGGGGCAGGCTGCACCATCGGGACCACCATGACCATCAAGGATGCGGTGGTGCCCAACTTGGTGGGGGTGGACATTGGCTGCGGCATGGAGACCGTAAAGCTGAAAAACAGGCATGTGGAGCTGGGAAAATTAGACAAGCTGATCTACGAGAAGATCCCGTCAGGCTTTGCCATCCGGGAAAAGGAGCACCGCCTCACCGACGAGATCGATCTGGGGCAGCTTCGGTGCCTGAGGCCTGGTCTGATCAACGTGGACCGGGCGGTGAGGTCTCTGGGGACACTGGGGGGAGGGAACCACTTTATCGAGGTGGACAGAGATGAGGAGGGAACCCTTTATCTGGTGATCCACTCCGGCTCCCGCCATCTTGGCCTGGAGGTGGCCCAGTACTATCAGGACCAGGCCTGGAAGTCCTTAAGCGGGGCGTCCAGGAAGGATATCCAAAAACTGATTGAGGATTATAAGAGAAGGGGAAAGGAAACGGAGATCGAGGCAGCGGTGGCGGCCGTGAAGGCCCGGGAGGACGCCGATGTTCCCAGGGCCCTGGCCTACTGCCAGGGAGAGTTGATGGAGGACTATATCCATGACATGAAGATCATCCAGCGTTTCGCCATGCTCAACCGGAAGGCCATGATGGATGAGCTGGTGCGGGGAATGAAACTTAAGGTGGAGGAGGAGTTCACAACCATCCACAATTATATTGACACCGACGCCATGATCCTGAGGAAGGGGGCGGTTTCCGCCAGGGCAGGGGAGAAGCTGCTGATCCCTATCAACATGAGGGACGGCTCCCTCATCTGTGTGGGCAAGGGAAACGAGGATTGGAATTATTCCGCCCCCCACGGAGCCGGACGGCTCATGTCCAGAAGAAAGGCCCGGGAATCCTACACAGTATCCCAGTTTAAGAAGGAGATGGCAGGGATTTTTACCACCTCGGTCAATGCCCAGACCTTGGACGAATGCCCCATGGCCTACAAAGGGATGGAGGATATTGTGGAAAATATCGGGGACACGGCTGTTATCGAGAGGGTGATCAAGCCGGTGTACAATTTTAAGGCAGGGGAGGAGGAGTAAAGGGAGGATGGGATGCCCGGCAGGAGGCGGCTGAGGGGGGCACACTGGCCCTCCCCCTACATCCACAGCATAGGTTCCCGCACCGCCACATTGCGCCTGACCTCCTCATCCTGGGACTCAAAGGGAAGGCTGTGGAACAAGTCCACCAGTTCCCGGATTCCGTACCGGCACCCGGCGAACATCATAAAGGAGGCCCGGGCGGGAAAGGAATCAAAGTGCTCCACATCCCGGGCATAAGGCCAGGAGGATCTGCGGAGAAGGTAGGGCATCAAAAATTCTACTGCCTTTGGGATCCCCTGGCCTTTTTCTGTCTCATATTCCCACAGATCTTCCTGGGGAGTGGAGAGCAGGTGGCAGAGGGATACCATGTTGTCCAGCACAAAGATGGAATAGCTGTAGGGCTTGGTCCGCGCCAGTTCCAGGGGAAACGATCCGTCAGGGGCCATCTGTCCCAGAAGCCGGGTTTTAAAGCAGCCCCGGCACAGCCGGAGAACCTCCTCATTGTCTGTAAACAGGGCAAAGGCGGCAGCCTGCATAAAGAAGCAGACGCTGTGATTGTTCCGGGTATTCCTCTCATCCCTGCCGTTTGGGCTGTCAAGCATCCAGGACAGGTACCGGGAAAACCAGGTTACAAGGCCGGATAACACTTCCTCTGTCATGGAGGCGGATGAGGCAAGGCAGGAGGCGGCAAAAGGGATATCGGCCAGATGAAGGGTGTCGATGATGCCGATCCCCCTGCCCGGGCATACTCCGGGGATGGCCTGGGCGTAGGTCAGGCTGGGGTTCATGCGGGTTTCCGGGTCAAGAAAAAATTCTTTTAAAAATCTTACCCCCTGGCGGGCATACTTCTCTTTTCCCGTGAGCTTCCAGGCGCAGGCCAGATGGACGGTCAGGGTCCGCATCCGTCGCAGGATGCGGCGGTGGGCGTCAAAATTGTTGGGATTGCTCAGTCCGTCTCTCCTGATATAGGGAAGCCCATCAGCAGTATCCGGGTTGGGCCACCAGTAATCGCCGTTGGAATAATAGTCGTGGATGCCCCCTTCGCTGGCAGGGGCAGTGGCATCGGTGATGTGGAGGGGAGAGGCCTCAAGGGCTTCTTCTGCCTTTTTTATGACCCAGGGTTCGTTGTCAAAGACCGGGAAGATGCGGTAATTTTTTTCAAAGTGTATCATAGGTTCCTCCTGTTCAAGATCAAAAGTCTGGTAATCTGCCACAATCCTACTATGCACAACATTTAAAGACAATTGTCAAAAACTAAAATCCATAGGCAAATCATCTAAAGACTTTGCAAACTTCCCATAGATTTTGTAAAATGATTATGAGCAGACAACAGGGCGGAGGGGAGAATATGGAGAAAAGAGTGAAAAAAGGCAGATTATTTCTGCAGATGTTCTTGTCCTACTTGGGGATGCTGGCAATCCCGGTAGCGGCGGCAGCGGTGATCTACGGCTACAGCAGCCAGGTGATTCGGGAACAGATAGAGAGGATGAACGACAATCTCCTGGAGATGATCCAGCGTGACATCGACCAGCAGGTCAGCGACGTGCAGAAGCTGGCAGCCAGGCTGGCCATGGATACCGGCGTTCAGATGCTGTCAAAGGTAAAAGGGAGCTTTGGCACTGAGGATCGGATGTCCCTATATTATCTGTACAATGATTTACAGGCCCTGGTGATGTCAGAGGATTTTGTCAGCGATGCCTTTGTCTATTTTAATAACACCCAGGCTGTGTGCGGGATCAACGGAAATATGTCCGCAGAGTTGTTTTATGACCTGTACTACCGCAATAAAGAGTATTCTTTAGAGCAGTTCCGGGAATATATGGGCAGTCCCCACTACAATGATGTCCTGAAAATCGAGAGGGAGGACGGGGATGATATCCTCCTCTTTACTATGACCACCTTAAACTCCTATGTGGGGGAAAGTTCAGCCACAGTGGGGATCGGGATCCGTTTTTCGGAGCTGGAGCGGCGTCTGGAGTCTATGAAATGGGACGACGCCATGGAGGCAATGATTGTGGATGGCGATAACGGGCGGATCTGTTCCGGAGAGGCAGGCGAGACAGAGGGCGTGGACTTTAAGGAGCTGGAAGAAGGAAACCATATGGTGTCCGGACGGCGGGGCAGGCGGTACATGATTTCCGCCCTGGCTTCCAGGGTAGTCAACTGGAGGTATGTGGCCCTCCTTCCCATGGCCCTTATCGAAAAAAGCGCGGAGAAGATCCAGATGATCACCGGGATCTGCCTGTTCGGGTGCGGAATCCTGGGGTTCGGTGTCTCCTATTACCTTACAGAGAAGAATTATAATCCTTTAAAAAGCCTGGTGGACACTTTCAAAAAACATGGGGACAGCCAGATCGGGGAGCACGACAATGTGTATCTGTGGCTGAACCACCAGATGGATGAATTTTTTAAGAAACATGTGGATGCCAACCGGCTCATTGACGCCAACCGCAAGAGCCTGAAAAATTATTACCTGTTCCAGCTCCTCCAGAATTATTACGGCGGAGACAGCCAGGAGCTGGAGAAGTATGGGATTCATCTGAGCTCTGAATATAATCTGGTGATTTTGTTTGAGCCGGCGGAGAAGGAAGACCAGAAGGAGCTGGTGCTGCAGCGGTTCATCATTATGAATGTGTTCGAGGAGATGTGCCAGGATCACTTTAATGTGGAGATGGCGGAGATGGGAGAGCGGGTGGCGGCTATTGTCAACCTTCCCCAGCCTTCCTCGGAGTATGTGGATATCTTAAAGGAAAAGATCGAGAATCTTCAGTCCATGGCAGGAACGCCCTTTAAGTTCTCCTGCGCAGCCTTTATGGGGGCTATATGCCGGGGACTGGAAGGGATCCATGCCTCCTACTTACAGGCCTGTGAGCTGGAGCAGTATACGGTCCTTCTGGAAACGGACCTGATTGTGTACGATGATGTGAAAAATCTTCAGCTTCAGTACGATTATCCCCTTGAGACAGAACAAAAGATCATCAATGCCATAGAGGCCGGGGACAGCAGACAGGCGGGGCAGTTGGTGATGCAGGTCTTTGACCACAACCTCTCAGGCAAGGTGTCCGCGGACAGCTGCCGCTACCTGGTCTACGATATGGTGGGAACCCTGGTCCGGGGAGCCGGAAGAGGGGGATACACCGGGGCGGCAAGGGAGCTGGACTTTCCGGACGGATTTTCCATGAAAAGACTGCCTGTGCCGGAGCTGAAACAGCGGTTCGCGGCGCTTTTGGACCAGATCTGCGGGAGAGTCCTTGAGATCAAGAAAGAGACAGATCAGGACAAGTCCTTAAGCAGGAAGATCGAAGCCTATATCCAGGAAAATTTTCAGGATCCGGATCTGAACATCTCCATCACCAGCCAGCATTTCGGCATCACCCCGGCCTATCTTTCTTCTATTTATAAGAAGCAGACCGGGAGAAGCCTTCTGGACTACATCAACACCATGAGGATCAGCCGGGCCCAGGAGCTTTTGGAGCAGGGGTGCAGCGTGGTGGAGGCGGCGCCCATGTCAGGGTTTCGCGACAGCGGGAGCTTTATCCGGGCTTTTAAGAAGAAAACCGGAGTGACTCCGGGGCAATTTAAGAAGAAATTTTAGGCATTTTTCGGTTTTTGAGGATTGACTTAAAAAAACACAAATAAAAATTGGCGTTTTTGTCAATTGAGTTTGTGTTTTTTTTATATCATTTGGTGAAAATTTACGGTATCATAAGGCCATCAGCGAAACGCGAAATCACAATAAACAATTAAAGGAGGAGCAGCAATGAAGAAAAGAAGCTTATCATTACTTCTTACAGCGGCCATGACGGCCACGGCCCTGGCAGGGTGCGGGGGCGGAGGCGGCACAGCCCAGGAGGCTTCCACGGCACAGGCCAATAATAACGGAGGGGCAGCAGGAGGGACAACAGCGGCAGCTGGTTCCCAGGCTCCGGCGCAGGCAGAGGGGACGGCAGAATTTTCTTATCCCATGGCAGCGGGAGACAAACTTACCTACTGGTGTGAACTGACCACCACAGTAGCCGCCAACTACGCCAGCCTGGGCGACACGCCTTTCAGCAAAGGCTGGCAGGAAGAGACAGGAGCCCAGATCGAATTCCTGCACCCGCCCACAGGACAGTTAAAGGAACAGTTCAGCCTGATCCTGGCAGACGGCAACCTTCCGGATCTCATGGAGTACAACTGGATGACCGATTACCCCGGGGGGCCGGAGAAGGCTATCAAAGACGGGGTGATCCTTCCGTTAAATGACATTTTTGAACAGTACTGCCCCAATATCACCGCGTATCTGGCAGAGAACCCGGACATTGACAAGATGATCAAGACTGATGAGGGCCACTATTATGTATTCCCGTTTATCCGGGGAGAAAAGAAATTGTGCAACACCATCGGCCTGATGCTGAGAGGGGATTGGCTGGAGGAGCTGAATCTGGAGGTTCCCACCACCATCGATGAGTGGCACACGGTTCTCACTGCTTTTAAAGAGAAGAAAGGCGCCGCTGCCCCGTACTGCTTTGAGTACACCAATGGCCAGTACCTCACCAACGATCCCTTCGCCTTTGCCTTTGAGACAAGCCGCTCTTTCTATTTAGGAAGCGACGGCAAAGCTCACTTTGGAGCCGCGGAGGAGAACTACAAGGATTTCCTGACTACCATGGCTCAGTGGTACCAGGAAGGACTCATTGACCCGGATCTGGCTACCCTGGGAAATGACCAGGTCAGCGCCAAGATCACCAACGGCACAGCGGGGGCTTCCAAGGGTCAGGCGGGAAGCCGCATGGGAACCTGGACCACAGCCGCCAGAAGCAGCAACCCTGCCTTTAAGCTGAAGGCCGCTCCCCCGCCAACACTGGAAAAAGGAGCCAAGGCAGAGTTCGGACAGATCGAGAACCAGTATTCCGGAAGGGCCAGCGTGGCCATCACCACCTCCTGCAAAGACGTGGAGAGAGCGGCAAGGCTTATGGACTGGGCGTACAGCGACGAAGGACACTTGTATTTTAACTTCGGCACAGAGGGAGAATCCTACAACATGGTTGACGGCTACCCTACCTACACAGACCTTATTATGAAAAATCCCGACGGCCTTCCGGTATCCCAGGCAATGTCCGCGTACATCAGAGGCAATTACAACGGTCCCTTTATCCAGGATATCCGGTATCTTGAGCAGTACTACACTCTGGATGAGCAGAAGGAGACAGGAGCGGTCTGGGGCGACTCCAACGGCGCGGCCCATGTGATGCCTCCGGTGACCCCCACCTCTGACGAGAGCCGGGAGTTCTCCACCATTATGAACGAGATCAATACATACCGGGATGAGATGACGCTGAAATTCATCTTCGGCACAGAGAGCCTTGACAAGTTTGACGAGTATGTAAAGAACATCGAGAACATGGGGCTTTCCCGGGCGCTGGAGATTCAGAACGCGGCATTGGATAGATACAATGCCCGTTAGAAACAGGGAAGGAGTTTATAGGTATGAAAGAAAAGGGAATCCATGAGAGCTTCGGCAGCCGGGTGAGAAAGGACTGGATCCGCAACCGTTCCTTGTATTTCCTGGTGATCCCCGTATTGATCTTTTATTTCCTGTTCCACTACAAGCCTATGTACGGGGCAATCATTGCTTTTAAGGATTATACCCCGGCCCTGGGGGTGGCGAAAAGCCCGTGGGTGGGATTTGCCAACTTTACCAGATTTTTTAAGAGCGTCTATTTTGGACGGCTGATTAAGAATACCATATTGCTCAGCGTCTACAACCTGATCTTCGGATTCCCGGCCCCCATTATCCTGGCGCTGCTGCTGAACGAGGTGAGAAATAAGAAGTTTAAGAGCATCACCCAGACCATCACCTACCTGCCCCATTTCATATCCCTGATCGTGGTGACCGGAATGCTGACCAACTTCAGCATGACCACAGGGCTGTTTAACGACATCATTGCCTTTTTCGGAGGAGAGCGTTCGCCTCTCCTCCAGGATCCCAAGCTGTACCGGACCATCTATGTGGCTTCATCCATCTGGCAGGAGGTGGGCTGGGGGTCCATCATCTATCTTTCCGCTTTGGCCGGCGTGGACAGCCAGCTCTACGAGGCAGCCCAGATCGACGGAGCGGGAAAATGGAAACAGCTCATCCATGTGACCATGCCCGCCATCGCGCCCACCATCATCATCATGCTGATCATGAAAATGGGCTCTCTGATGAATATGGGCTATGAGAAGACCATTTTGCTGTACAATCCGTCAACCTATGAGACAGCGGATATCATCTCCTCCCACATCTACAGGATCGGCCTGCTGGATCAGGACTGGAGTTATTCTACAGCCATCGGTTTGTTCAATTCTGTCATTAACTTTGGACTTCTTATTATCACCAACAAGATATCCAAACGTTACAGCGAGACCAGTTTGTGGTAAAAGGAGGTTGCCTGATATGAAAGTAAAACGTTCCAGAGGGGAAAGAATCTTTGAGGTGTTCAACTATTTTTTCCTGTCAGTGATCATGCTCATATGCCTGTACCCGGTGTGGTATGTCATGGCAGCGTCTTTCAGCGACAGCAACCTGCTGACCCAGCACATGGGGCTTCTCTTAAAACCCCTGGGGCTTAGTTTTGATGCCTACAAAAAGGTATTTCAGAATCCCATGATCATGAAGGGCTACATGAACACCATCTTTATCCTGGTTGTGGGCGTGATTCTCGACCTGATCATGACCTCCCTGGGGGCTTACTTCCTGTCCAGAAAAAGGGTGATGTTCAAAAAGCCCATTATGATGGTGATCATCTTTACCATGTTTTTCTCAGGAGGCATGATCCCCTTCTACTTAAATCTCCGGGAGCTGCACTTGACCGGAACAAGATGGGGCTTAATCATCCCCTTTATGATCAGCACTTACAACATGATCATCCTGCGGACCTCCTTTGAGAGCATACCGGACAGCTTGATCGAGGCGGCCCAGATCGACGGGGCGGGGCATATCACTATCCTGGCCCAGGTGGTGCTTCCCCTGTCCAAGGCGATCCTGGCGGTTATGGTGCTCTACTACGGGGTGAGCATATGGAACTCCTGGTTCTGGGCATCTGCCATTATCCGCAACAGGGAGATGTACCCGCTGCAGATCATCCTGAGGGAGATCCTGATGCAGAACGACGTCAGCTCCATGACAGCGGGAACCAGCGCCATGGACACGGAGGCCATTGGCATGACCATCAAATACGCCACCATCATGGTAGCCACGGTTCCCATCCTGTGCGTGTACCCCTTCCTCCAGAAGTATTTTACCAAGGGCACCATGGTGGGGGCAGTGAAGGAGTAGGAAAATGAGAGAGCGGCTGGAAGAGATTTTTGGAAAGATTGACACAAAGCTTACAGCCCAGTGCGGGCGGGTGGGGGAGAAGATCCCCTACACCACGAGGGATGGCTTTTATCAGACCGATATGCGGCAGGAGAATCTGTCCTGGTGGACCAACGGCTTCTGGGCAGGCATGCTCTGGCAGATGTACCATGCCACGGGAAAGGAGCTGTACCGCCGGACAGCGGAGTACTCGGAGGAGGCTTTTGACAAAGCTCTGGACAGGTTTGAGGGGCTGCACCACGATGTGGGATTTCAGTTTCTTCACACCGCTGTGGCGGATTACCGGCTCACAGGCAATGAGAAGTCCAGGGTCAGAGGACTCCACGGGGCTTCCCTGCTGGCGGGCAGGTTCAACGGGGCGGGAAATTATATCCGCGCCTGGAACAAGGATATGCCCGGCTGGATGATCGTGGACTGCCTGATGAACATTCCTCTGCTGTACTGGGCAGGGGAGGAGCTGAAGGACCCCAGGTTTGCCTGGATCGCCGACAGCCACGCCCACACGGCCTTAAAGGTTCTGGCGCGGGAGGATGGGTCCTGCAACCATATCGCCATCTTTGACCCCGCAACCGGGGAGCTTCTGGACCTTCCGGGAGGCCAGGGCTACGGTCCCGGCTCCTCCTGGTCCAGGGGCCAGGCCTGGGCTCTCTACGGGTTTGCCCTGGCCTACAGGCACACAGGGAAGAAAGAATACCTGGACGCGGCGAAAAGGACGGCCCACTATTTTATAGCCAACGCGGCCTCCACCGGCTTTGTGACCCTGTGCGACTTCAGGGCGCCCAAGGAGCCAGTGTACTGGGATACCACTGCCACGGCCTGCGGGGCCTGTGGACTGCTGGAGATCAGTGAACATGTGCCGGAGCTGGAAAAGCCCCTCTACCACGATGGGGCGGTGAGCATGCTCATGGCCCTGGAGGAGAAACACTGTTGCTGGGACCCTGACAGGGACTCCATGGTGCAGAACGGCACTGAGGCCTACAAAAGCCCGGAGGGCACCCACATCCCCATCATCTACGGAGATTACTTTTTTGTGGAAGGGATTTTAAGGCTTATGGGCAAAGGGTTTATGATCTGGTAGGGGAAAAAGAGAGGAAAGGCATATGGAACACAAGAGAAGCAGCATGAGAGATCTGGTCCAGGAGGAACTGCGGCCCAAGATGGTGTCCCTGTTCTGGCGGACTTATGAGGGCGGGCGCGACTTTGTCATGGAGGGGGTGCCGGTCTACAATGATAAGGCCCAGTTCGTGGGCGGGAAGGTCATAAACTTAAGCTGTTACGTGGTGCTGAAATTTTTAAAAGGCACGGAAGAATTTGAGGCCGGGCTGAAAGCCCTGGGACATCTCACCTCCTGGGCGTCAGACCTTCCCATGGAGACCTGGGGAATCTTAAACGGGATCACAGGGCTCTACCGGCTTCAAAAGGCAGGCCTTCTGGAGCAGACAGTGGACCGGGAGACCTTGGAAACCCTGAAAAAGTCCCTGGACTGGCGGACCTTTGTGGATGTGGATGATGACTACCGGCTCATAGGAAAACCCACCAACTACTACGGCGTCGCCTTTGGCATTGCCAGGTACAGGGAACTTTTGGGCTGGGAGAGGGAACGCCACAGCTCTGTGCTTTTGGACCGGCTGATCCGCCACATTGACCAGTACTCCGGGGACTTAAGCTACATGGATGAGACTGCGGGCAGCGGGAGGTTTGACCGCTACAGCATCCTGATCCCCAGCGAGGTCATTTCCCTGATCATGGCCACCGGGGTGGAGGTTCCGGAGAAGATCCGCCGGATGCTTAAAAATTCCGCAAATATTTTTTTGCAGCTTGCGGACGACAGGGGGCTGGGCTTTGCCTATGGCCGCAGTATCGGGGCCTACGGGGACACGGCAGCACTGGAAGTTTTGTCCGCGGCGGCAGAGGCCGGGGGGATCTATGAAGGCAGGCAGCAGGACCTGGCTTACGGCTACAGCGTGAAGCTTTTAGGGAACATGATGGATTTCTGGTACGATGAGGAGATGGGGTCCGTCAATATGTGGGACAAGGGACGCCGGACAGACGGTTACAGGAACAAGAACCGGATCCTGGGAGAGAACATGAGCCTGTTCATGCAGATGGTAAATTCCTACGAACACTGGGACAGGGCGGGCTGGGGAGACAAAGAGACAGCGCCGGATTACGGGGAGCTTCTTGAGGGCATAGACAGCCATTTCTTTGTCCCCTTTTCCCAGGGGGAATATGAGAGAGCCCTGGCTATTGTGCGGGACAAGGGACATGTTTGGTCCATCCCCTTCATCAACGGGGGAAAGAAATATTATGCCACGGATCCTTATCTCCCCATACCTCAGGAGAACCTGGTGCTGGACCAGACCCCGGATGAGAGCCACGGCAACCTGGTGCCGGAACTGGTGCTGGAGGACGGGAGAGTGGCAAGGCCTGTCTCGTTTATCAAAAAGATCGACGCCCGCCAGGAGGGGGAAGCGTTCATCATCACCTGTTTTCAGGATGAGCTCTGCCTCATGGGCGGGGAGGAGCCGGAGAAGGCAGAGGGCATAAAATCCGTAACCGTCTACGAGCTGACCTCCGGCTGCATCAGAAGGAGGGACCGTTTTCTTGCGACGCCGGGCGTGGGCATCCGGGAGATCCGCCTTACCCAGATGGTGTACTCCCAGGGCGGAAAGGTCTGTGAGGACGGGGAGACGGTGACCTTTGAGCAGGGCGTTGTCACGGGGCTTAAGGCCCTGGGATATGACTCCTGCCAGGTGCTGCCTGCGCCTGAGGACGGAAGCTTTGACACTCCCAGAGGGAGGCTGAAGACCCAGGTGAAGCGGACAGCAAAAGTCCGGCCCCATGAGGGCGAGATCCAGGTGGAGTGGGAGATTAGGTATCGGAAAATAAATTAAAGAGGGAGAATCATATGAGATTGAATATGGGAAATCTCCGCCGCAGGGCAGCCATGGCCCTGGCGGTGGTGATGGGAATCGGAAGCTGGCTTACCCCCCTTCAGACAGAAGCGGCGGTAAAAGACGAGATCCAGGTCAGGGATCTTTTGGATGAATCAGAGTTTAAGCCGGACAGGACCAATGTGAAGGTCAGCTCAGAGGACCCGGAGTATCCGGGGACAGACGCCCTCATGGGAGACGGAATCCACTACTGGAAGCACAGCGGCAAGGGGGTCTACAAGGATGTCTACGAGCCCTCCGCCCTGTTCTGGGCAGTGGATCTGGGCCAGGAGAAGACCGTAGAGAGTGCCTACATGGTTCTGGCCAATGAGGCTAAGTACTTGAACCTGACTCTCGACAAGGTAAACGCGAAGAACATTTCCAACAAGTTTGAGATCGTGTACACCAGCGACGACAAGATCTGGGAAGGGCTTCCGGAGGCATCGGACGGGGTGTGTGAATACCAGTGGGATGAGAGCGGCTGGGAGCTTGCCGGGGGCACGGAGACAGAAGGGCTGTGGTCCAATGCCAGCATCAACGGCAAGGACTGGGCCTGCG
>CAMTAF010000084.1 GCA_947066955.1 uncultured Hungatella sp. | reverse complement strand
TCCCGGGATTATCTCCGCTCCCCGGGTTATCTCCACTTCCAGGATTCTCTCCAGTTCCCGGATTATCTCCAGTCCCAGGATTCTCTCCGCTTCCCGGATTCTCTCCGGTCCCGGGATTATCTCCGCTCCCCGGGTTATCTCCACTTCCAGGATTCTCTCCAGTCCCAGGATTCTCTCCGCTTCCCGGATTCTCTCCGGTCCCGGGATTGTCTCCGCTTCCCGGATTCTCTCCAGTTCCAGGGTTCTCTCCAGTTCCTGGATTCTCTCCAGTTCCAGGGTTGTCCCCTGTTCCCGGGTTCTCTCCGGCCCCAGGATTATCTCCGCTTCCCGGATCGTCTCCGGCCCCGGGAGTATCACCCGAATTGTCCACATCCACGGTAAAATTCTGACAAGCTCTCTTCATCTCTCCGTTCTCATCACAAAACTCCGCCGAGATTGTGTTGAGGCCGGATTTTGCCTTGTTCTCAAAGGTCTGCTTTTTCACCGTGATTTTGGTATTTTCACCTTCTGTCGTGTAATCCTCCTGAGCCAGTTTCTCTCCATTGAGCCAGAGGGCTGTAAACTGCTCAAGCTTTCCGGCGGAAGCCAGCACCTGGTCGCCGTACTCCCTCAGCACGTATCCCTTGTCTGTCTTCTCACCGATGTACTGTTCCAGCTCATACCCCTCATCTGTTGATCCCGACACATTGAGATCGCTATTCTCCCGTACCGTGAGGACGGGTTTGCCCTGCAGGGAAACAGGCTCTTTTCCCTGGGCGGTCAGCACCGCCTCCACTGTGATCGGAAAGCTTCCCGACACCTTGGGCGTTCCCCAGATCTCCCCAGAATTTGCATCCATCTGAAGGCCGTCGGGCAGCGCGCCCTCCACAATCTTAAAGGCAGCCGTGGTTTCCTCACCTCTGTTGTCCACCCGGATTGCTCCCGAGTAAGGCACATACAAAACCGCGTCGCCGAGGAGGTTCATATCAATTGCCACGACATCCTCTGACGGGTCCGGGCGCTGGCCGTTGTAGTACCGTCTGGCCCAGAGAAGCGGTTCATTCCACTCCCCTATGGAGATAGCGGACCAGTCATTTTCATTTCCCTCATAATACACATCCGCCAGCCCTTCGCATCCCGCGAAAGCCCCCCTCTCAACACGGACGACAGACTTCGGAACAGCCACACTCTTTAAGCCGCCGCAGCCAAAAAACGCATTCTCTCCAATGACTGTAACTTTCTCCGAGATCGCTATGCTCGTTAAGCCGCATTCCTCAAACGTATTCTCTTGAATAGCAGTAATCTTGCCCGGCAGCGTTATGTCCGTTAAGCTGCTGCAGTTAGCAAACACACTATCTTCAATGACAGTAACACTTTCTGGGATCGTTACGCTCGTCAGGCTCTTGCAGCCAGAAAACATAGCGCTCTTAATCGTTGTAATATTATCCGGCCAATTCATGCTGGTCAAGCCGCTGCCGGCAAACGCGTCCCATTCAATGTCCGTAACGTTAACCGGAATGGTTATCCCGGTTAAACCGCTGCAATCAGCAAACGCGGCGCTTCCAATGTAGGTAACACCCTCTGGAATCACAATATCCGTTAAGCTGCTGCATCCGTAAAACACGCCGTCTTCAATGGAAGTAACGCCTTCTGGAATCATTATGCCCGTCAAGCTGCTGCACCCATGAAACGCGCTCGCTCCAATGTCGGTAACATCTTCCGGCAGCGCTATACCCGTCAAGCTGCTGCACCCTGAAAACATCCCCTCCCCAACAGCGGTAAAATCCTCCGGCAGGGTTACGCTCGTCAAGCCGCTGCATCCAGAAAACACACCTAATCCAATGTCAGTAATACCCTCTGACAGGGTTATGCTGGTCAAGCCGCTGCACCCTAAAAAAGCATTCGTCCCAAGGGAAATAAGATTCTCCGGAAATGTTATGCTTGTTAAACCGCTGCATTCATAAAACGTATCATCTTCAATGGCATCAACACCCTCTGGCACGGTTATGTCCGTCAAGCTGCCGCACCCATAAAACGCTCCCTCTCCAATAGCAGTAACACCCTCTGGCAGGGTTATGTCCTTTAAGCTGCTGCAGTCTCGAAACGCATAGTCTTCAATGGCTGTAATATCAGCCATCAGCGTGATGCCTGTCAGGCTGCTGCAGCCATTAAAGGTGCTCTCCTTAATGGCAGTAACACCCTTTGGGATCGTTATGTCTGTCAAACCGCTGCACCCGGCAAATGCCCATCCTTCAATGGAAGTAACGCCGGACGGCAGGGTCAGGCCCGTCAAGCTGCTGCAATCTCTAAATACTTCTGTGTTAATAGAAGTAATCCCCTCTGGAATCGTTAGGTCCGTCAAACCGCTGCAGCCATAAAACGCTTTATTTCCAATGAAAGTAACACCGGACGGGATCTCTATGTTCTTTAAGCTGCTGCATCCTTCAAACGCCGATGTTTGGATGGTGCGAAGGTCAGACGGCAGAGATATATCCGTTAAGCTGCTGCATCCGGAAAACGTTTTCTCATAAATGCAGTTAACGGAGGTACCAGTATTCGTTGGAACCCCCGGTGGAATCTCAATCCTTGTTAAACTTCTGCAGTCTTGAAACGCGCCTCTTCCAATGGAATAAAGATGATCCGGGAGCTTTACGGTCGTTAAATTGACGCAGCCGTTAAACGCGTTGCTCCCAATACTCTTGCCATCAGGGTCGTCTTCTACGATAACCTCTATAATCTCGTCCCTGTTCTCATACCAAGGCGCTTCCGTGGGACCATAGGATTTCATCATCCCCGTTCCCCGGATCGTCAAAATCCCGCCCTTAAGATTCCATGTCAGCTGGTCTCCACAGGTTCCTGAGTTCTCCGCATCTTTGTTGATCTCGGTAATCCGCTCCCCCTCTTCAAAACCAACTTCTTCAAGATCTTCCTGGCCCCGGTCTTCCTGATCCGTATTCTCTCTGACGCCGGACTCCAAAGGAGCCTTACCTCTCTCCAGGCCTCCCGTCTTTTCCAGCCGGCCCAGGCCATCCCCCACAGCGGCAAAAGCGATCCCGCCGGACGGTGTTAATAACGACGCCACCAGCGCCGCGGTCAGTGTCTGGGCAAGCCTCTTTTTTAGCTTTTTCCTCATTCTCAATTATTGACCTCCTTTATCTTAATATAAGGAGTCTAGCACAAAAAAAACAGCCCATGGGCTGTCATGCACCAACTGCTGTCTTTTTGTCATATTCTGCCTCCCGTGCAGACGTCCTTTCCCCCTGTTCCCGCGCCCCGCCGGATCCATTTCTTCCCAGGGGCCGTGTGCATTTAAGAGCAGGGGGGAAGCCCCCCCCCGCTCTTCATCCAGACTCTACAACTTCCAACTGAGCCCGCTGTGGTTCACCTGGTCCTCCTCCTCGCTGGTGATCACATAGTAAGTATCGTCGCCTTTCAGGATAGAGACAGAGATGTTCTGAGGGACTCCCGCCTCGTTGTATGTAATCTTGAACAGGTCAAACATCGGGTCCCCGGTCTGGCAGTTGAGGAGGCGGGCCATGTCCTCTGTGGCCTTCCGCACTTTTAACACCTTGTAGTACCGCTCCAGCTTCACCCCATACTCCTGCTCCATAAGCCGGAACAGGGCCACATTGCCCACCAGCCTGTCATAGATACCCGGAAACCTTTTTTCCGGGATATAGGCCGTATCGATCATCACCGGAACCCCGTTGGCATACATCAGCCTTTTCAGATAAACCACATCATCCTCTGGTTTTATATTTAAATCTCTGGCATAGGAGGGGCTTACATGGATAACCGATTTCTCCAGAATATCCACCATGGCCTCTTTTCCGCTTCTGGCCAGAGAATCGTGAAAGCCGCCTACGGTGCGGTCCAGCCGGTTGTAACTGACATTGGCCGGATTCAGGACAAAAGTGCCCTTACCCTGTTTCTTTGCCAGGATCTCCTCCTGGCACAGCTCCTTCACCGCTCTGCGCACCGTGATCCGGCTAACATCGTACAGCTTTTCCAACTCCGCCTCGCTGGGCATCCTGCTGCCGGGCCGATATTCTCCTGACTGGATCCCATCCTTGATGGCCTGCTTCAGCTGTTCGTACAGCGGGGTTGCCGCGTTCTGATCCAACATAGTTCCCCTCTCCTATTCTATTTTCTGTTGAGTCGGTCTCCTCTGGCGAAAATGACTCACATACCGGAATCCAAGAGACAAAAGAAGCTCCCCGGCCTCCTTAAATCCGGCCCCCACATCCTGACGCCGGTGAGCATCGGAACCCACTGTCACGATATCGCCCCCCGCTTCCCTGTACCACCGCAGGATCGCAGGCGACGGAAATGTCTCCTTCACTGCCTGGCGCAGACCGGAAGTGTTGATCTCCAGCCCTTTCCCCCTGGCTGCCAGGGTTCTCAGAATCTCCCTCACCAGTTCCTCCTCATCCTCCGCCCGTATGGCCACTCCCTGCTCTCCAGCGTACCGTTTGATCAGATCCAGATGAGCCATGCAGTCAAAATCCCCCTGCCCCGCAATGAGCAGCAGCTCCTCCAGATACCGGCGCAGAAGCTTTTTCGTGTCAAGTTCTCTGTAGTCAAAAAATTTCAGATCCACGTCATCCATCTTGTGGAAGGAGCCGATGACATAGTCAAAATCGTAATCCCTCACCACCCGGGCGGCAGCCTCCGGCTGTAAATGCCACTGCCCCAGCTCAATTCCCAGTCCCACATATACCCGGCCCCGGAATCTCTCCCCGCACTCCCTCACGGTCCGGGCGCATGTGTCTAAATACTCCCGGCGGTAGGGTTCGTGTTTCACCGAATCCCTGAACATCTCATAATGGTCTGTAACCATGATCTCCCTGATTCCCGCCTGGACAGCTCCCTCACAGATCTCCTCCAGAGGTTCTCTGCTGTCCGGGGAGTTGAGACAATGTACATGATAATCTTCCTCAATCATACTCAAATACCCCCTTCGCTCCTGTCTTTCTTATTATTATATATCGGAAAACCTCTCCAATCAATAATCAACTGGTCCGCGGTTTCGAAAATTAAGGATGTGCGGTATATAGAAAAAGTCCCGGGAAAGGAACCTGTTTCCTGCTCCTCCCCAGGACAATACCGCGCCCCGCCTTGAGGCGTCTACGCTCTATGGGGATACCCGAATCCTCCTCTTACCATACAGGTGAGAGCCGAGCGCTCCGCCGCGTAGTCCAGTGCCTCTTCCATGGTTTTCCCGTCACCGTAAGCTGTCAGAAATCCCGCGATAAAGCTGTCCCCGGCTCCCATGGTGTCCACCGGCTCCACCGGTTTAATCCCCTGACGGTAAATCTTCTCCCCGTCGTAGAAGACAGCTCCTTTCGAGCCCCGGGTAATCCCCACCACCTTTGTGCCCAGACCGTGAACCTTTTTCAAAAGATCCTCGCATTCACTCTCCTCCAGATCCGACCCGGAGAAAAAGGCAAAGGTGAGATAGGGGCAGGTTCTTTTCAGATACTCCTCCTCCCGCCTCTCGGAAAAGTCAAAAGACACCTGGCAGAGCCGGCCAAGAGCCGGAAGTTCGTACTCTAAGTTGGAAAAGCAGCTTGTGTGGCAGATGTCAAAGTCCCGGATCACCTCCATGTCCTCGTCCACGATCCGGATGGCAAAGAGATGCTGGCAGCTGTCCCTGGGTCCCGGACCAAAAACCCGGTCTCCGTCTTTTAGGTACACCCTGGGCTGGGCCGTGTGGGCGCACACTTTTCTGGAACGCTTAAACTCCACCCCTTCTTTTGTCAGGCACTCCTTAATATAATCCGCCCTGTCGTCGTCGCCGAAGACGCCGATGTAATTTACCCTCTCAGCCCCGTTTCTTTTGCAGTTTACCGCCACATTGACCGCGTTTCCTCCGGGAAAATAGATTCCCTCATCCACGTAGCAGTCTGTCACATTGTCCCCTATGGCTATTAATCTCATGATTGTCCTTTCACTATCCTTTCACTGATCCGGCGGTCATGCCCCGGACAAAGCTTTTCTGCATCAGCAGAAATAATGTCATAATCGGCAGGCAGGCGATCACCATACCGGCCAGAACCACTCCCCACTCTGTCATAAGGCCGTCACGGAATGTCATAAGGCCCACGGGGATGGTCCGAAGCTTGGAGCTGTCCACCAGGATGGTGGCAAACATAAACTCGTTCCATCCATAATAGGCTGTCATAATCACCACTGTGGACAGGATGGGTTTGGACAGGGGCAGATAGATGGTCCTGTAGATCTGAAACAGGGAAGCCCCGTCAATGGTGGCCGCCTCCTCCAGCTCCTTGGATATCCCCACAAAAAACGAGCGGATCATCATGATGGATACCGGAAGCCGGAAAGCGATGTAGGGCAGAATCATGGCCCACAGCGTATTTTTAAGCTTCAAAGCCCGCAACAGCATAAACAGCGGCAGAAGACACACCTGGGGCGACAGAAGCAGTCCGCACATACACAGGAGAAAAATAGCGTTTCCCAGCACGCCCATGGTCTGGCAGATGCCGAAGGCCGCAAAAGAGGCCGTAAACACCACACCCACAACCGTGGTCACGGTCACAATGGCGCTGTTAATAAAATACTGGGAAATCCCCTTGTTCCAGGCTGTCAGATAATTTTCCACATGCCAGACTTCCGGCAGCCCCCACACATCCCCGTAGATTCCGTTGTAGTCCTTAAAGGAGGACATGAGAATCCAGAACAGAGGGTAGATGATCAGCGCCGCCAGCGCAAACAGGATCACAAGCCACAGGATCTCACCCGGACCGTACATTCTGCGTTTTCTTGCTTTTCCCTTATTCATCACCGCTCCTCCTTTTCTGCCCCAAAGCTGAAGAACTGGACCGAGGACAGAACCGCCGTGATCACGAAGATCAGCATGGCGATGGTTGACGCATAGCCCATGTTATTCTTCACAAATCCTGTCTGATACATGTGCAGGGACAGTACCATGGTGGCGGTTCCCGGCCCTCCGCTTGTGAGGATATAGGGCTCGTTAAACACCGTAAACGCGCCGGAAACCGTCAGGATCATGGTCACAAAGAACATCTGCCGCACCTGGGGGACCGTAATATAAAAGAACCGCTTGATCTTGCTGGCGCCGTCCACTTCCGCCGCCTCATAGAGATCCCGGGGAATCTTCTGGATGGCCACAATAAAGAGCATGGCTACGTAGCCGGTGCTCTGCCACTGGGACACGGCGATCACCGCGTACATGGCTGTCTTCTTGCTTCCCAGCCATATCCTTGTCAGGTTCTCCAGACCAATCATCTCGAGAAAACTGTTGAGCAGGCCCATCTGGGGATTGTACACAAAATCAAACAGCAGACATACTACAGTCATGGAGATCACAGTGGGAATAAAATAGATGCTTCTCAGGGCCGGGGCAAGCTTCCGGAAAGCCACGTCCTCCAGAACCGCCGCCAGCACCAGCCCGAACCCCACCTGGATCACGATGGAGATCAGGGCATACAAAATATTGTTTTTTAAACAGGTCAGAATAATCTTATCTGACAGAAGGGCAGCGTAATTCTTAAGCCCTACCCACTCCTTTGTCACAGAGGACAAGGTAAAGGACTGAAAGCTGTAGATAATATTCCTCACCAGGGGATAAAACACAAACACTCCCAATATCACCAGAGCCGGCACCGTGAATGCCAGCGCTTCCAAATTTCTTCTTTTCTTCAATCTAAACCCATCCCATCTTTTAGCCAAATGGGGGAGCGGCTTCTCCTCCACTCCCCCTGCCGTCAAGTTCGCGATTCTTGTGGTATCGGCACGCGCCGCTTCGCGTCACCTGCCAGGTCATCGGAAGGCATCCTAGAAACGCTTGCGCGTTTGCCTTCCTCTTCTGGTATCGGCACGCGCCGCTGCGCGTCACCTGCCAAGTCGTCGGAAGGCATCCCTCCTAGTGAATGGAAGCCGCTGCTTCTTGAACCTGTTTCATGACGCTCTCCGGTGTCTCGTCGCCTGTGGCAATGGCCTGAGCGCCCTGGCTGTACACGGTGTAGACAGACGCGTCGCAGGCATTGTCAAACCAGGGAGCCAGGGAGGAGGCTGATTTGATAATATCCATGGCTTCCAGCTGTGCCGGAAGGGCGTTGGTCTCGTCCACAGCGCCGTCCACGCTGGAGATATCGCCGCACTTGGTCGTCAGAGCCTCGCCGCCGTTTTTGCTCACCAGCCACTTTAAGAACTTCTGGCACTCTTCCGGGTATTTTGTCTTATTGCTTATCATAAAGCCCTCGGGAGCTCCTGTCAAAGCTTTTGTATCGCCTTTGCCTTCCTCAAATGCCGGGAAGTTGAAGAACCCGTACTCGAAATCTTCCGGAACTACCTTCTCCACATGGGGGATCTCCGCCAGCTGCAGGTACATAATGGGAGCTTCCCCTGTGGCGAAATACGTGTTTCTGGCCGTCTCATGGTCAATGGCCACGCAGGTGTCGCCCATATAGGAGACAAGCTGCTGCCATTTATTTAAGACTTCCACATAAACCGGATCGGTAAATTCTCCCGTGGCAGCGTCGTAGTCCTTTGCAAGAACCTGGGGATCCAGCATCCTCTGGTTCATGGTTCCCAGATAATGAAGGATCGCCCAGCTGTCAGAAAGTCCCTCCACGATGGGAGTCTCATACCCCGCGGCTTTCAGCGTGTCCAAAACGCCGATAAACTCGTTCCAGGTAGCCGGAATCTGGATGTTATTGTCCGCGAAGATCTTCTTGTTGTAAAAAAATACCTTGCCATCCTGGGACCAGGGCACGCCGTAGATCTGGCCGTCAAAGGTAAACCCGTCAACGCTGGCCTGGGCGATTTTTCCCGACCACTCTTTATCTGCCTCAAACATGTCGTTGAGAGGCGCCACATTGCCGGAAGCGATCATCTCCTGGGCAAAGGTCCCTGACCAGGAAGAGAAGATATCCGGCACCTCATCGGTGCTGACCACCATGCGGATCTTCTCCTTGTACTGGTCATTTAAGATACAGTCCATGTTGATGGTCACGTTGGGGTTCTCCGCCATGTACTGTTCAATCAATTCCTTGAACATGGAGTTCTTCGGGTCGTTGGGCCAGCGGTGGAAAAAGTTGATGACAACCTGATCCCCGCCTGCGGGAGCCGCCTGGTTCCCTCCTCCGGCCGTATTTCCTCCTGCTTCCTGGTTTCCTCCCCCTGCCGTCTGATTCCCTGAATCGCTGCCCCCGCATGCTGTTAAAGACAGACTCATCACTGCCGCAAGTGCCAATGCTGCCGCTCGTTTCATCTTCATTACCGTTTCCTCCTCCTTTTTTATGGTATCGGCACGCTCCGCCCTGCCGGGCCGGGGGAACGCGCTCTGGTTGCGATTTTATAGAAAACGACGGAATTCAAGCCCTTCCCTGCCGCCAGAACCCCGTCGTCCTCATCTCTTTACTCAACAGCGCTGATTAGTACTCCATCTTCCACATATAGCGGCGAACGCCCAGATCATGGCCTCTCTCGTAGGCGAAGGCGTCAGCCAGAGAACGAAGAACAGCGCCTGCCACCAGGGGAGCGAAATACTCTCTCACTTCCTCGTCGATGCCGGTCATATCGAAGGTCTCACAGTCCACCAGCATAATGCTGTCAGAATACTTCTGGCAGAAATTGTGGGCTCTCTCATCAAGAGGCCTTGTGGCGCCTAAACCTTTCACAATGATAAACGGCACATCAAAGTCCGTAACCTCAAACGGCCCGTGGAAATACTCGCCGGAATGGATACAGTTCGAGTGGATCCACTGCATCTCCATCAGCAGGCAGATGGCAAAGGAATAAGCCTCTCCGTAGCACGCGCCGCTGCCCATGGTGTAGATCAGTTTCTCTCTCTTATATTTCTTGCCCCAGGCCTTCACTGTATCCCCATACTGAGCTTTCGCTTTCTCGATTACATCATTGATATTCTCTACAGAAGCAATGCCCTTCTCATATTTCTCGCAGGGAGCCACCACGTTGAGGATCCGGAAAATCAGGGAGTAGAGCACAGCCTTATTCAAATCGCTGGCATCCGCCTCTTTCCCCCAGTCATAGTGGATGGGATACTGGGCAGCCTTCCACAGGGGGGAGTCCACCAGGTTCGACAGGGCAATGGTGGTAGCGCCCTTTTCCCTCGCGATCTCGGTGGCCTTCACGGTCTCCGGCGTGTTGCCCGAATGAGAGCAGGTGATCACCACGGAATCCGGCCCCAGGGCCTTGGGAGCTCTATGTACAAACTCATTGGAAGTGTAGATGCTGGCAGGAGTGGCGATCTCCCTGTCGAACATGTACTGTGCCGGCATCATAAACGCCTGAGAGCCGCCGCAGGCCACGAAATAAAAATGATTGATACTCTTCTTCTCCGCAACAGCCTTCACCGCGACGTTGATCTGATCAATGTGTTCTTGCTTCATAATAAACCTCCGCTTAAAAATATTATAAATTGTTATATAACGTTATATCTGTTATTATAATATTATATTTATGACGGGTTGTCAATCGTTTTTTATAATTTGTACATTTATATTAAATTTTAACTCTATTTTTGTGCATTTTCACTTTCTATATCCATAAAAGGCTTTGTGTTGGGGCAATAATTGAAGAATCAGAAACTTTTGCTGAGATTTCGTCAAAATATAGGGCTGTTAAAAAAACTAGCTGCCAAAGCATAGGGTGGAATCTTAAAAAGTAAGATTCCACCCTATCTGGTCTAGAAAATGTCATTAACCGACAGCCCCTTACTGACTCGTTTGAGAATTTATGATTTATTCAGGACGTCCTTTCAGATACTAAAATCAGAAGCGCGGAACCTCCTAAAAGAAGAGAAAAAGGAAGTCCTGCGATAAGGAAACCTATGCCGATCCAAAACTTGATCTGAATCATTAGCTTAAGTATGAAAATCGTTCCAAGGCAGGACAGAAAACTTCCGATTCCGCTGACCTTATATTTTCCTTTCATCAGAGACAAAACGATCACGCAGGCTTAGGCTCCATCCACGGGCAGCACAGGCAGCCCTTCTATGTCTTCCATGATGTCCTCAATGATACCAATAAAGCTTTCATCGATTTCGCCGCAGCGGACGCACACGCCGCCTTCATAGCTATGGCCAAGGGCAGGAACGCGGTCACTTTCATAGCTGCTGCCGCAGGAGTCACAGGTATATGTGGTGAAGCCGTCCTCCGTGCAGGTGGGAGCCGTCACCTGGGTGGTATAGGAATGGGCATGGCCTTCGCTCCAGCGCGCGTATACGGCAAAATTGCCGTTTCTGACCGGGGTGGAGGCGGTGATCTCCTCCCCGCCGTTGACCGCAGTGTACCAACCGCTGAAGGTATATCCGTCGCGGAACGGCGCTTCGGGCAGGTCATAACCGGCCTGAGCGCGCTGGGTAACAGAGGTGTACATCCCGCCGGTCTCAGGAACAAAATCTGTCCCCGCGCTGCCATCCTCCAGCTGGAGCTCAGACAGCCAGACCGTCCCGGCGGAGTCTGCGTAAGGGTGGAACCACTGGCCGCAGGCCTCTGTTTTGTCCATGGAAACCGTGTAGTATTCCCAGTTTGTCGTCAGCGTTACACAGCGGTAGCTCTCCAGACTCTCGTGGCCCCAGCGGAAGAAAATATTGGTTCCATCATTGGAACTCTTGGCCCAGAAGCTGAGGGTCATGGGCTTGTTGTCGCCCACATATTTATTATCTTTCTGGTTGCCTTGGGTCATGGTCTGGATGGCCAGATCCTTTCCGCTGGAACCGGCACTTGTGTTCACGATCTTCAGGGAATTATAGCCATTGTGCCGCTCCTCGCTGTCGACAGAGATGGTTGCCACGGCAGTGTCGCGGCTCTGCCACCAGTTGGGGTCTGCACTGCCCGAGAAATCGGCGCCATAGAGATAGTTCTTCCCGCTGGCGTTGTAATAACAGCGCAGGGTATATTCCGCAGGCCTCCAGATGGCGTACAGCGTCACGCTGGCGCTGCCGTCCTTCACCTGGGGGTAGACTGTCTCCGCCTTGAGGGAGGTATCGTCCTGGTCGAAAATAGTGGTGGAGCCGTCCTGAGACAGGGACCAGCCCGCGAAAGCATAGCCATCCCGTATCAGGCCGAAAGATGAGGCGTTGTAAAGACCTTTCTTGTCATTCCCTGTTCCGTACCCCCACGCGGTGATGACATCTTTCCCCTTTTTCTGGACCATGCCGTCGGCAGTCATCTGATATGTGGCGGAGTCTATCGTCCCCCCGTTGGTATTGTAGCTGATGGTCAGGAGCTTTTCAGCCTTAAAGTCCGGGCGGATGAAGCAGGTGGCGGAGGAGACATCCCGGGTCGATGTTTTGCAGGCAGCGCCTTTTCCGTCAGTGTTCTGCTCCACAGTCGTCATCTTCCCGCCATTGACACCCACTACGATCCCCAGATGGCCATACTTGCCTGTATTCCAGCCTTTCGTGACCATGGTGTTGGAGCCCCAGACGACAATATCGCCGGGCTTGGGATCTGACGTAACCCGATTCCACCCGGATGGGAGCTTATTCTTTACAAAAGCTTCGGCGTTGCCCCTGGCATATCCCCCGTTGCCGAGATAGACATAGTAATACTTGACCAGGTCCCAACACTGGTAGGGATTGTCCGCCGGAAAATTGTCGTAATCCAGTTTTTTGCCAACCTTCTTTTTAGCCCAGGCAACCGCCTCCGCCTGGGTGTGGCCCTTAGTAGAGGCGGATGTGGACAGAGTCAATGCCGGCAGCATAGCCAATACCAGACTTAAGCAGACCAGCAGGGATATGGCGCGTTTTTTCATGCTAAATACCTCCTTTTTGGTGTCGGCACGCGCCC
Organism: uncultured Hungatella sp.; assembly: GCA_947066955.1. Lineage (GTDB taxonomy): Bacteria > Bacillota > Clostridia > Lachnospirales > Lachnospiraceae > UBA3402. Next base: position 4,530 of record CAMTAF010000084.1, on the reverse strand, counting down.
CTTTCACGGCACCTGCCAGGTCGTCGGAGCGCGTTTGCCTTCCTCCTTTTTGGTGTCGGCACGCACCGCTTTCGCGGCACCTGCCAGGTCGTCGGAAGGCATCCTAAAAGCGCTGCGCGTTTGCCTTCCTTCTCTGAAAAATCTGTAACAAGTATAGCATAAAATAAGCGGCCCCCTGGCCGCTGTGCATAAACTGCTGCTTTTTTGTCATATTTTGCTGCCTATATTCAGGATACCGTTTTCCCCCTGCCTGCTGCGCCGGAGCGGAGGCCGCGCAGGCGGCCGCATTTCCTTTCCGCCCCGTGCGCACAAAAGGCCGGGGGCCGGTCTTTAGTTCCGGGGAAAGAGAGTCTGATATATGTTCCAATAATACGCCATACCCTCTTCATCCTTCAGTTCCTTACAGATGTGGAAAATATTGGTCAGCAGTTTGGACAGGATTTGACCGAAACGTGCCTCCCCGGTGAGCCGAAGCAGCTGGAGATACTGGTCGGCAGCGATCTCATAACATTTCTTTTCACGCTCCAGGTTGTGGTTCGTGTATTCCAGTACAGCAAGATTTTTCCATGCCTCCCCCAGTCTCTCCCTCCAAAAAGCGTTCAGAGGGTTTCTATCCAGAATTTTCACGGTGTAGTCGATATCTTTTAATAAGTGTTCGTTAGCAAGCTCCGTCAAACCCAGCCTGAAAAAATCCACGCTTGTGTAATGGCATACGTGGGCGACAACGGCTTCCCAGTCCTGACGCATCTGCTGATTTCCCACCAGGCCAAGAAGATTAAAATACCCTTCCTGTGCCTCCCCATCTCCCATCTTAGCGCAGTAGGATACCATAGCCTGGATCGACTCAAACAGGAGGGGAAGCCAGTGGGGCGCCTCCTTGTGATTCGAGAACCCTGCCTCCACCTGGAAGAGGCTGACCGTAAGGCAATGAGCCTCCTGCTTTCTGGCCTCGGGATAATTGTCCAAGCGCTGGAAGCATTTTCCTACATTATGATGGTCCTCCACGATGTCGAAGAGAATCTTCGGGTCGCCGGCTGCGGCGTAATACGTCTCGGAATGGCGGAGAGATTCAATGAAGCCGGATATGGCGGTCTCCAAATCTCCGGATCTTTCCGCAATTTCACCTATATTGTGCCATGTGGCGGAAAGGGATTTATGTATCTCAACATCATTTTCTTCCCCCAGATGTCCAAGGAGCGCCTGGAACAAGCCTGCGGCTTTTTTTCCAAGAATCATCGCGGCGGATGGATATACGGCCATGTAGGCGCGGCATAGATTGGCGGCAGCCTGCGCGATTTCAAAAAGCTGTAATTCAGAGGGACTTTCCTGTTCGTAGGACAGAACAAGAAGTAAGGCCTTTTCGTAAAAGGGCATGGCTGCCAGGATTTCGTCTTCCTCATCAAACAGATCTCCCAAAAGGACACAGGCATGGGAATGGGCCTCGTCGATGCCGCTGTAATGGAGCCGGGTATATGGGGAGTAAAGATCAATGCTTTTCAGCAGTGCCCCTTTGGCTGCCTCGGTGTTTCCGGCGGCATGATACCGGAAAGCGGATTGGTATAGGGAATAGGCCTGATCGAGACCGTCCGCGCTGCCTTCCTCCAGAGGTGAGGGAATCGAGTTTTCCTGATACCAGAGCCTGACCGCACTCTTTAAATCACCGGTGTGAAGATAATCCGCGGAGGAGACCCATATGGTCACCGGGTCTGACTCTTGTGTGTCGTCTTGAGCAGAATGGGCGGGTGAGGGCTGCCTGTCTTCCGCCGGTTCCTTGGAGAATTCATGGGCTTCACGGCCGTCCCGGGGCAGCCCTTGTCTGATTTCTTCGGCTAAACTGTAAAAAAGAGCGGCCTCCTCTGTGTGTCCCAATTCCTCGTCCATGGACGCGGCGCGCTCATAGCAGCGGGCCAGGGCGGTTCTGTTGGTTATGGTCCGGGTCTCTATGGCCAGTCCTTTGCAGATCTCCATGCTCTGCCTATAACAGTCCGCAGCCTCTGTCAGGGCGCCTTTTCTTTTCAGAATATCGCCCAGTCTGCCAAGGGTGTAGGAGAGTTCTTCCCTGGAGCGTATGCTCTGGGTCTGCTGTTCAAGACGCCTGGCATAATCAAGGCTTTGTCTGTAAAAGGACTCTGCCACGTCCGAATTCTCAGGGGCCGCCGCGTCGCCCAGCTTACAAAGACAGAGGGCTAAGCTGCGGAGAATCTCCGGACTGTGGATGTCCTGGCGGATTTCTTTGGACATCTGACGGGCAGTCAGGAGCGCCTGATTGTAGTGCTCCCTTGCTTCGGATATATGTTCCTGTGCCAGCAAGACGTCGCCTGCCTTCAGGAAGGCGTTGACAAGAGACTTATAGCACTCTATGGACGTCTCCCGGCTCATCCTTTCTTTACAAATTTCCAGATTTTCTTGGCAGATTCGCCCGGCGTTCTCGAAATCTCCTTTTTCTATGTAGATGTCGCCCATACGGTCATGAATATAGCAGGCAATCTCAGGCCTTTTGTGCTGATAGGGAGCCGCGAAACGATATCGGGACAGGGCCTTGTCGGGCATCCCGCTCTCGCGGTATACGTCCCCCAAGCGGGCCCAGATATAGGGCTGATACTGATCGCTGAGTTCTTCCTTCCCTGCACTGTTCACCGCTTGCTGCAGCTCTTCATAAGCCTCTTGGGCGCAGGCCAGTTCCCGAATTTCATACCAATCGTCTCCCAGCTGCATCAAGGCTTTGGCCCGCTCTTCGTCATTGTGCCGGGATTTCCAGCACTCTGCCAGTTTTTCCTGCCACTGGGCGGCCTTGCGGTAATTTCTCTCCACGCCCATGCCGTTTTTGTACATTTGTGTCAGACGCTCCATGGCTTCAGGCAGACCGGCCTGGGCAGCCCCGGTTATGAGGGAGGCGGCCTTTTTAAAATCCACCTCCATGTCAATGCCGCCAAGATAAGCAAGCCCGATAAAGAAATTATGCTCAGGATCCTGACCATTCTCCCTCACGGCAATATCCCGCAGATTTTTTTTGAAAAAATCCAGCAGAGCAGCCTGATCGCCGGCATCGATACAGCCGTCGATCCCCTGATAGTCCGCTTTGAGTTTATTTTGCTCTGTGGGAACCATCTCCACGGGCAGGACAGGCTTGCCGGTACTTTTGGCCATAGGATACTCTTGAGTCATGACATAATTTTCATCCTCCAGAAGGCCGGGAGTCACTGTGAGGGCAAAAATATTGCTTTTTTCCAGGGCTTTGGAGATGGCAGCGTTAAAATCTTCCCCAGGGGTTAAGAATTCGTCGTACCAGATGGCAATGTCACGGCAAAAATCATCTTGATGGATCAGACGCATCAGTTTTTGAGCATAGATTCTGTCTTTTTTTCGGTAGCTTAAGAACACATACGCATCAAAAGCCGACCGCACTTGGGCGGCAAGTTCATCTCCTATGAGCACCGAATTAAGGAAATGTTTTAGTTTCTCCGGGTAGCTTAACACATTGCCTGCTATAGATTTTGCATCCATTACCTCATCCCGTCCCAGGATCTGAATGGAACCGCAGGTTTTATTAAAAAGTTCTTCAAGTCCGGACTCCTGCATAAGGGGGAGCAGAGGGATATGGCGCTCCAGGGCAAAAGGCAATTCTACCTCCCGCGCTCTGTTTGGCTGACAGAGAAAGCGGGTGGTAACCGGGAAGACAAAAAGCTGCATCATCCCCAGCTGAAAGTAAAGTTCCTCCCGGTCATACTCCTGGTCAGGCCGTGGGTCGTAATAGATCGCGCAATTCTGTGTCGCGAAGATATCGCTGGCGATTGCCTCAAAATAAAGCGCGTAATCGTCGGGATGGGCAGAGAAATAAACTTTGGGCTTTCCCTTTGAATCTGAGTTTCCCTGGGTTTTACATATTAATTCCAATGAAAAGACCTCCTTTGTACATGCGGCAAAAAATTTTCCCTTGGTCGGCTGCTGGAGTCCGCCAACAGGCTAGGAGATACCGTGGTCTTCCGGGTACCGATATCCAGATTCCGTCATCCTCTCCCTCAGGACCGGTATGGCAACCCCCAGCCTTTTTGCCGCTAGCTCTGGAGATATATCCCCATCCTCAACCATAGAATAGATCTCAAGAGTCCGGCCTTTTGCCTCTCCTTCCTCTCGACCCTTCTCTAGACCTTTTTCTAGACCTTCCTCCCGAAGTTCCTCTGATCTTAATTTCAAAATCTGTCCACCCATAACCTCACCCATCCTTTCCCTTGACGGATTCTCTTTTGGGATTACATAATCCGCGATCCTGTTGATCAGCTCAATCAAATCCACGTAAAGCCCCGACTTCTCCCCGCTGTCCCGCAGTTCCGACAGCCGGCGGCTGATCTCCCGATAATCAGACAGCAGCCTCTCCATCTTTCCCGGGTTCTCCCGATTCGATCTCAAAAATCTCTCGTACCTTAAAATGTGATACGGCAGCAGCAGCAAAAGCCTCTTTTCGAAAATTCCGCTCACTGTGTAATCCTGCGCCAGGATCACCGGAACCCGGTAAACTACCGTCTGCCCGTC
>CAMTAF010000083.1 GCA_947066955.1 uncultured Hungatella sp. | reverse complement strand
GGCACGTACTGGTGGTGTGAGAGGGGAGAGAAAATCTCCCCTACTTAATTGCACATGGGGCGGAAAGGAAATGTGGCCGCTTGCGCGGCCCCGCCCCAGCGCAGCGAGTAGGGGGAAAGGTCTCCCCTACTTGATTGCGCACGGGCTTCGCGGCCCCGTTTTCGCACAGCTCATCGCAGAAGCGCTGAGCTTTCACAGTAAGCAGAACTTTCTGTAATTTTTGTAATTTTGTACAATAAAAATAGCGCATAAACCATTTTTGGTGTATAATTTAAGGAGTCAGCCGTAAATCTACAGGAAGAGAGAGTCAAATGAAACAGGAAATAATCTTTATCCCTCTTGGCGGAGGCCAGAGGGTTGGCGCCAGCTGCTATTATCTGCGGATCGGAGAATCAAATGTGATACTCGATGCCGGAATTGGCATAGAATCCGGCATGGAGTTTGAACCGGATTTTTATTCTCTGGTTACCTCGCCGTTTGTTCAGTCCATGAGCCAGATCAGCCAGATCTTTATATCCCATGCCCACATGGATCATATTGGGTACCTGCTGAAACTGATGAGCCAGACGAAACACGCGTCGGTTTACATGACCGAGATCACAAAGGTTTTGTCGGCCTACCAGCTATACGACAGGGCATTTATTGGGAACAGGGCCAGCGACGAGGATACAAGGCTGGCGGCACAGAGGCTTTTGGAGAATATTGCGCCGGTAAGCTATTTGCAGACATTAAATTTTGGAAAATACAAGGTTACTTTCTATCCGGCGGGGCATATTCCCGGCGCTGTGATGATGTTGTTTGAAACTGGAAGGAGGAGGATTCTATATACCGGGGATTATTCGCTGAACGGCACCATGCTGACACAGGGGTGTTTTCTGCCGGAGGGACTGGATATTGATACCGTGATTCTGTGCGGGCTTCACGCGAAGCATCCGTGGTATTCAAAGAAAACAGATGCCATGTATCAGCAGGTGAGAGAGGTCCTGCACTGTGTGGAAACCGGGAGGCAGTCAGTTCTGTGCCGCATATCCCAGTTAAGCAAGGGGATCGAATTTTTAAAGGTATTAAATGAATGGAATACTTCCCAGGTGCCTGTGTATCTGGACGGCTCAGTGATGAGCATGATCGAGAAGATGGAGAAGCTGTCTGTGCCTGTTTTAAAGCCAGGGAACCGTATTAAGGGAAGCTTTGTTCCAAGGGAACCCCATGTATATATCACCGCGGAAGGAGGTGGCGGCCGGGGGTCTTACCATTGTGTCAGGGTGGATTTTTCTTTACACGAGGATTTCGGGGAGATGAGGGAATTTATTAAAAAGGTTAATCCGAGACAGGCTGTGGTCGTCCACTGCGGAAAGGAAAAATCCGTGCTGGATGATACCATTGAACAGGAAATGATGCTGGATGGAGAGTGCAGGACACAGTTTATTTTTGCTGAAGAAAAGGAAATCTATAGGTTGTAGGAAAAGGGGAAATGAAGATGATTAAAGTCGCTGATCCAAAGGTAAAAGAAGTGCTGCAGAAGATGCACGAGGCAATGCAGAGAAAGGTGAAAAGGGGAAGCCAGATTAAGGAAGATATTGTTATGGAAAATCGGATTTTTTCGATTCTCTGCGGCGATTTTGATTTGGGGCCTACGAAGACGGCGGTCCTTATGAATGATAAATATGGGTATGATATGACAGGGGACGAGGTTATCCAGATTTTCCGAAACAGGAGGATGGCTAACCCAAACGAGAGAAAAGAGCTGTTGCAGTGGGCGGACCATGTGGCTGAATATTTTTCAGGAGCGATCCAGGGAAAGAGGGAGGCCTATGACAAATTTGAAAAGATAAGAAAAGATCCGGCCCTGAAAAACGGGCGGAAGCACGACTCTCAGAACCGAATCGCCACGATTATGATTTATGAGAGATACCCGGAGATTGATCTGTTTGGCGACATGGAAAATCTGCGCCTTTTGGGAAATACCCTGGCAAAATATCATTTTTATGATATTTCGGATGCCATCAGCGAGGTGTACGGTTTTCCGGTGTACAGGGACAGCAAGAAGAAGCTGGCAGAGAAAGACACAGGAGGCAAGCTGACCTATGAACAGGCCCTCAGAAGGGTAGAGCAGCTTGAAAGAATGCTGGAGAGGACCAACACCATGCTCCAGGATTTACAGGATGAGTTTGAGGAACAGCTGGAGATCAGCAAGGTAAAGGAGCTGGCGGATTTTTTCGCAAGGCTTAATTCCGAGAAATACGGCTGTATTCTTGACGAGCTGCTGGTTGTGCGCAAGGGCGTTGACGAGCTCAGGAAGAATAATTTTGAGATTCCCATAGAGATTAACGGCCTGCTGATCATGGTGAAGAAGCTGATCCAGTTTGTCCGTGACAGCCATATCGAGCCCATGATGAAGATCAATTCTGTAAAAGAGGTAATGGCGTCTGATGTGGAGTTCTGCAATTACGAGGGAACGCCCTTTAAAACCCTGGATGAGAAGAAAAATGTAAAGGTAGTGTCTCCGGGATGGGTATATAAAGATAAAGAACTCCAGATTTCCAGGCCAAAGGTAAAGGAGGAGGAACGCTTGTGAAACGCAGTTTCACAATTGGAATGCGTTCCGACGAACTGGCAGGTGACGCGAAGCGGCGCGTGCCAACACAAAAAGGAGGAGGAAATATAATGGGAATAAAACTGCAAGACCACAATGATCTCTGTGTGGGGATCGACCTTGGCACCACGAATTCCGTGCTTGCCACCATTAACGAGAAGCCCAACGGCGATGTGGTGAGTAAGGTTGTTGAAATCTCCCGAGGCGTGGATATGTACAATGCCATGTCCGGGGAGGCCAAGCTGACCACTATGAAAAAGCCCACTCTGCCTTCCTGTATCTATTACAGGCAGGAGAAAAATTATGAGCCGTTGGTGGGGGATTTTGCTAAAATGCAGTATCCCCTCAGGTCTCATCTTGTGGCGAAATCTATTAAGAGTCAGATGGGAAGGCCGCTGGCGGAAGGATTGTCCTCGGATATTCCGGACAAAACGCCGGCGCAGATATCGTCAAGGATTCTCAAACATATGTTGAGAGAAGCGTCAAAGGTTTATCGGTGTGAGATCAATGACGCAGTGATTACGGTTCCCGCCAACTTTGATTCAGCCATGTGCAAGGCCACGCGGGACGCTGCCGAGCTTGCGGGAATCAAAGTGAAAAATGCTGACGGGAGCGAGAGGCCGGTTCTGCTGTCAGAGCCTAATGCGGTTATCTATGATTTGATCAACCAGATCCACAACGGCGAGATCTCAAGCAGGATACTGGATTTAAGTGAAAAGAAGCGGGTCCTTGTCTTTGATCTCGGCGGCGGAACGCTGGATATCACCATGCACGAGATTAAGAGAAGAGAAGATAACCCGGAGATTTTAAAAGTTGATGAGATTGCCACAAACAGATATACATTGCTGGGAGGAGACGATTTTGATGAAGAGATCGCCAGGGCAATGTATGGAAGATACTTGAAACAATTCATGAATCATCCGGAAGTTGTTTCAAAGCTTCGGAAAGAGGAAAAAGTAATTATGCCGCAGCTCAGGGTCTACGCGGAGCATTTAAAGCTTGAATTAAATGAGCGCTGCGGCGATGATTATGATTCCGGATGGGATGATCCGGATGATGAGATCGAGATTCCAACCGGCGGAAACATGGGTGGAATCGGCTACTCGTATGATGATACATTTACCAAAGAAGAGGTTGAGGACATTCTGTCGGTTTTTATGGCCTCCGGTCTTACATATGAAGATTATAAGCGGATCGACAGAATCTCGGAGACAAGGAATATTATTTATCCAATACTGGATGTATTGAGAAAGGCGGCAAAGAAACTTGACACTGACAATATTGTGGTGGACGCGGTCATTGTAAATGGCGGAATGTCAAAGTTTTACATGGTTATAGACCGATTAAAAGCATTTTTTGGATTTGATCCCATTGTGGCGTTGGACCCGGATCAGTCCGTTGCTCGCGGAGCCGCTGTTTATCATTATTATCTGCATAAATATGAGGAAATGCAGGATGATATGAAGCTTTTAGGAAATGCAGGCGGGACTGTGGACAGGGAATTGTCAAAGCCTGTTATTCCCAATATGGCAATTCAGTGGGGGAACAATATTCTCAATGACTGCCTTTATCTCGGGGTAAAAAACGGCGCTGTCCATGAGATCGTGCCCACTGGCGCTGAACTTCCCTATATGTCCTCGGTTATGACAGGATTTAAGGTTGAACCTGGACAGAATATGATCGCGATTCCCATTAAGAGCCAAAATCTGGATGGAACTTACCGGATTATCGCCAATGGAAATATTTCTTTTAGGAAAAATTATCCCAACGGCGCGTTTGTGGCCTTCCGGATTTATATGGGCAGCAACAAGGTTATCAACATGAAGGCCTGGACCAGCAAGGATGTTGCCGGAAACCAAAAGATCGAGGAGGGATTCGCGGAGATCGCTGTTGACAACAGCGAGAAATCTAAAATCAAAACAAAGGTTATGGCCCCCAGCGGGAGTAAACTGCAGCCAAAGTCTGAGATTAACAATATGCTTCAGCTGTGCCAGAACTATGAGAGATGTAAGAACAAGCAGGAAAAGAGCAACATCGCGAAACGGATCGCTGCCTGTGTAAACAGTATTTGCAATGCAGGCAACAAGGAGGAGTTCGCGGCAAGTATACTGGACGCTTTGTCAAGGGTTTCCTCCGAGGAGTCGAGACAGAGGCTGTTTACAATAGCAAGAAAAATCGGAATTGAGTGGAATGACTCTGAAAGACGGAAGCTGGCAATGGCCTGCATGAGCCAGATCAGCGCTGATATCAGCGGGTTTTCCACAGGAGGCCCGAAGGTTTCCACAAATATCCAGGCGATTTACACACTGAGCATCTGCGCGAGCATGGATCAGCTTACAAAATTATCCGTGCTTCATGATAACACAAGATATCATCAGGCATGTCTGTATACACACGCAAAGACAAAGTCAGATCTCCAGTGGCTTCAGGATGAGTTTGAAAAGGATGCCCAGAAGTCTTTCAAGGGTCTGAATAATAGTATCCAGTTCAGCTCCTATGCTATAGGAGTCGCGCTGAGAAAAGAAGGGGCAGAAAACAGTATTTTGTCAGCAGAGGCAGAAGGGAAGATTGCAGGCAGGTTGTGTGAGGTTATTCAGTCGGGAAGGCTGTCCAGTGAGGAGTTAACCTGCTGCCTCCTGGCGCTGGGCTGGATCTGTGATCAAAGAAAATATTTTTCCGAGATTAACCGTGATATTATTCAAGAAGTTTTGGACACCATAGGAAATTTGAGCGCTTACTACTCCCCTGTTAAAGCAATGAAACAGGAAAAGGCAAGGGGAATCGCGGTTAAGATGGTAAATGGAGAGCGGCTCAATGTGGATGAAGAGCAGTTTCTGCTTACGAAGCTTGAACAATAACAGCCATTTCTGAGGAAGGCAGACATATGGATTATAAAAGGGAAAAGCTGCAAAAGAAACTGAAATTATGGATCAACGGAGGAGTTCTTACGATTCCCCGGGAGGTGGAGGTCATAAAAGAAGGGGCCTATGAAGGGGAAGCCCTCCTGGTTCGAGTCCGGGTTCCCGGAACCGTAAAAAAGATTGAGTCGCGGGCATTTGCGGATTGTGAGAATCTGGAGGAAGTGATCCTGGAAGAAGGGCTGCTCTCTATGGAATCTGGTGTGTTCACTGGCTGCAAGGCCTTAAGATCGGTGAGGATCCCTGACAGTGTGAAGGATGTCAGAGGGTGGGATTTTTGTCACAGCGAGGTGAAGGAACCTGTGCTCAGCGCGTCGGGAGACAGGCTGATCTACTGCCCCAAAGAAGCGGCAGGCAGCGTCTACAGGGTACCGGATGGCGTTAAGGAGATTGGCGTCCAGGCATTTATGGATCTTGAGGATCTTAAGAAAGTAGAACTGCCAGAGGGGCTTCAGGTGATCCGCTCCCATGCATTTTTCAGCTGCGGCATTACAGAGGTGGACATCCCGGGCAGTGTGGAGACAATTGAGACAGGGGCTTTTTACTTCTGCAGAAAACTGGCGCATATCCAGTGGGACAACGGGGATGATCTGGTAAGGGCCAGGCTGGACTTGTTCAGGGTGAGGGACTGGAGGTTTCTTGTAGCTTATGATATGGAACTGCCGAAGAAAAAGCACTGGTCCAGCCTGAATTTCCGTATGCTGGCCAGACAATGCGGCCTGGGAAAAATGGAAGCAATGGAGGAGATGGCAGAGTATTTTCACAAAATGGCAGAAGAGGATCCGGAAACAATCTTTTATCTATGCGCTTCCCAGTTCTGGATCTATCAGGCTTACAGGCAGGGCAGTGAAAAGGCCAGAGAGTATCTGGAACACTGGTTTCGTGAAAACGGGGAGAATACACGTATGGCTTCCCCTTTTCTTTCAGAGAAACTGCGGGGATCAGCGGACGGCGAAGCCTTGAGGGCCCTGGGATTTTTCTTTTTTAAAGAAGGGACCTATTACAGCCTTGAAGGAAAAGACCAGGATGGGGTGGTGGAGGTGAGTACCTGGGTCAGCGACGACGGGGCCGATGACGACGGGTTTGGGAGGGAAGAGTATTATGACTTCTGGTATCTGGATGATTGTCTGAACCTGCCCTGCGGGGGAAAGCGCCTCCATGAATACTCAAGCCTGGACAGAAGGACAGAGCCGGTAAAAGCGCTTTTTGATGAGCAGCATGAGATCGCGGCAAGGGCAGTGAGAGAGCGGGGGCATCAGCGTTAAGCCCCCAGCCCCCCTGCTCTCTGATTCCCTCTGGCCCTGCGCCCTGTGACTGTTGCCGCGTAAGCGCTGTTGCACAGCCCTAAAACCGCAGACAAGATAAACAAAGTCTCAATGCCCAGGGTCTTCCAGATCCATCCGCCGAACAGCGCGATCAGGATGGTGATAAAGTGATTCACCGACACGCCGGTTGATATGGTTGCCCTCACTTCGTCGTCATTTTCCGAGAGATCCTGGACATATACGTTGGAAGCCATGGATGCCAGGGAGATCACGGAATCCAGCACATAATTGACACAGCATATGACAAAGGCGGTCTGCATCGGAAAGATGTGATGGGCAAAACCGTAGAAAAAGCAAACAATAACCAGGATCAAGGTGTCTGTGATCATCACAATTCGATAACCGAACCGGTCGATGATCCTGCCCACAGCAGGTGACGCGAAAAAACAGCAGATGGACGATACGGCAAACAGCATGCTGATCACCATGGCGTTGGCCCCGTAGAACAGCACCAGCACATAGGGGCCGAATGTGAAAAAGATCTGCTTTCTGGCCCCGTAAAACAGCTCCAGCATATAGTATTTTTTGTATTTCTTTCTGAAATAAAAACGGCGCTTGGCTTTATCTGTCTCACTGTTTCCGGACATCCCCAGGCAGGAGAGGAATCCCAGGAAAATCACCCCCGCGCTCAGCCAGAATACGGAGCGAAACAGCCCGAGAGTGCTGTCAAACACGGCAAAGATCAGAATAACTATGAGATACCCCGCAAGAGTGCCCATCTGGTAAACCGCGTTCTGGATCCCAAGGGCCGAGCCGCCGCGCCCTTCTGTGGAATATTCCAGGGACAGGGTGTTTCTCATGCCCAGCTGCATGTGCTCGCCCAGGGAAAAGATAAGGATAGGCAGTATGACCAGAACCCGGTTCACGGGGACAACGGCGTGCATGACCATGCCCATCAGGGAAAACAGCGCGCCGATCTTGTAGATCTTCTCAGCCGACATGGTGTACAGCGCCGCAAGGATAAAGACAAGGGCCAGCCCCGGCAATTCTCTGAAAAACTCCGAGACCCCCTTGTCAAATGCTGACATGGAGACGATCTCCGCCAGATAGTTGTCAAAGACCCCTTTATATAATCCGTATGCCAATCCAAAGGTCATCATGGAGAAGAAGAATACTTTGTATTTTGTGTCCGGACGGAAGATTCCGGTTGTGCCGCCTGGGAGACGGGTAGCGTGTTGATTATTTTTCTCTGTCATGTAAAAGGTCTGCCTTTGCTAAATTTACTTCTGTCTACAAAATAGGTTCAATAGACGGTGAATAAAGTGTCTGATAACGTATAGATTATACGGAAAATCCAGGGCAATGTCAAGATTAAGTAAACCTGCCTATCGGCTCTGCTGATTATTTTGTAGGGCAAACTTCTTGATGAAAATCTATGTTCCTATATTCCCATTTCCCGCATTTCTTTCAACATAAATTCTTCCAGTTTCTTCTTATCCGGCAAATGTAGTAAATAGGTAGATACAAATAATTGATTGTCCATTCCTGATAAGGCATATTCAACCATCTGCGATCCCTTATCCGTACAAAGCAGGATTCCGACAGGAGGGTTATCTCCCTCAGACATCTCGTTCTTTTTATAATAGCTCACATACGCATTTAACTGTCCCAGGTCCTCATGGCGAAACTCGTCATTTTTTAGTTCGATAATCACGTTGCAGTGCAGTAAACGATTATAAAAAACCAGATCAATGAAGCAGTATTTATCATCAATAATAATCCGTTTTTGCCTTGCTTCAAAACAGAATCCTTGTCCAAGTTCCAGGAGAAATTCCTGCAAATGATCCATAAGCGCCTGTTCCAGATCAGATTCCGATACCGCATTTCTTGCGTTCAACCCCAGAAACTCAAACGTAAATGGGTCTTTTATGGAAAGCACAGTGCCGTTCGCATTATCCACGGAGTTCTGAAGCAACAGTTCCGGTTTTTTGCTGATTCCAGCCCGAACAAAAAGATTGGTTTTAATCTGACGGCGAAGTTCCCGAACACTCCAGTTGCATTTCATACATTCCGTTTCGTAAAAAAATCTTTCAAATTCATCATCGATTACCATAATCTCCCTGATATGGGAAAAGGACAGATGATTCACAAGTGTTTCCGGATTCGTCATGAATTGGTGCAACGGTGTCGCACTTTTTTTGAAATAGGGCATTTTAAATTGGTGCGACACTGTCGCACCAATTTGAGGATATCGGAGATAAAATTGCCGGCACCATTTAAAAAGCGTGGAATTCATTCCTTTTTCAGAAATCTGTTCCTCTAAATTTTTTAATAAACGTGTTCCATATTCCGCCCGGTCACTTCCGCCTTGCTCATACTCCACAATATAGTATCCGATTGCCCAGTTCCGAAGCGTCATCAGCTGATTGACCGCGCTTTTTGCAGCATTGCCGGCTTTGACATTTATTTCTTTTATGCTGTCTGCCAACAGTTCAAATTTCATATTATCTGCCATGTTCTATTTCATCTCCCTGTCCTAAAGCTTCTCGCTATCCGAAAAGTTGCCAGGTTTCCCACACCTTCCAAACTACAGATGACTGTCAAAATAGGACAGCATCAACTCAAATTCCTCTGGCAGGTAGTCGTGATCCAGCCCTTCATAATAGTGAAATTCCAGTTTATCGGAAGCGCCGTAAAGGGCATACACCTGTTCCATCTTCTGCTGGATATAGCGGACGCCTTCCACGGGGCTTCCGATATCGCTGTCCCCCATGAGCTGCATATAGGGGCGGGGAGCGATGAGGCTGACCACGGACTCGGTGTCAAACTTAGCCAGCATGCCGGGGACCCAGTTGAAGAATGCGTGCCATTTGATGTTTCCTGTGCGGATAAAGTCCTGCATGCGGGTCAGGCAGGCCACGCTGACAGTGACTTTTACCCTCTCGTCCAAGGCGGCCAGCCAGTTGGCCCGGGTGCCGCCCATGCTCATGCCGGTGATGCCGATGCGCTCCGGGTCGATCTCCGGGCGGGTGGTGAGATAGTCCAGGGCAATCTGGTCATCCCGGATGATCATGCCCATGTAGGAGATGCCCTGCACGGTTAAGTATTTATATAGGGAAGCCTCCTCTGCCAGGCCGGTCTCTTTTTCGTCAGTGCCGGGCACATAGCCGGGGCCCATGCCGCTGCGGGTGGTGAAGGCGTAGGCGTCAATGGCCATGACTACGTAGCCCCGCTCAATGAATTTGTCCACAAGGGGCTGTCCGCTCTCAGCCAATGGCCAGGAGAAGAGAAGTTCATTCTGCCCGGTCTCGAACTCGTCACCGTGGTAATGGAGATAGAGGATAGCCGGGGCTTTCTCTGTCAGGCCCTTGGGAATGTAGATGGTGCCGGGAACCATGTCCCCGTATCCGTTGTCCAGATAAAATTTCTCATAAGTCAATGCAGGCGTATCTCCGGTCTCGTAGGTCCGGCACTGCACGGTCTCCGGCCTTGGGGGCAGGTTGCCGAGGGTATCGATGACCATGTCCCGGATATTGGCCCGCTGGACTTCCCACATCTCCTGGCTGGCAGGGACCTGCAATTCGGGCGTCTCTACCAGGCGGTCCGCCCACGGGACCCTGACTACATTTTCATCAGGCGCTCCGATGGGGATATCTTCTGTCTTTTCGTAGGTCTGAGCCAGGGCGCTTGAGGACGTCAGCCCCAAAACCATGGCTGCGCTCAGCATAACTGTGAGGAACTTCTTCTTCATAGTGTTCTCCTTTCTGCGTTTGTGCAAGTTACATAATAATTCTATTATACACAATATATTTTTGTAAGAAAATGGGAATTTTGTGAGAAGCATAGGATTTTTTTTGTTGGAAATTACTGGAAACCATAAGATTGCGCTGATTATGAAATTGAATTTCATCCTTAAACCAAGTTGTCTGAAATCGGCTTCCAATGTCTTCCTGTTTTATAGACTTAGACTTAGGCCTGTGATATATTCTGACCATAGAGTTAACGACTCCATAAAACGAACTGAACGCCGCGGAACAGTTCCTCAAAAACAGAATAAGGAGAAGATGGAATATGTTAGTGGTTGCCTATATTGGGTTTGGAAACAGTGTCTGTGTATATCATCTGCCCTACGTGGCGGACAGGGATTTTATTAAGGTGAAATATATTTACCGGAGAGAAGAGGACCGGGTGGGAGATACGGAGCGAGAGTCCTGGTATCCGGATATCACCTTCACCTCTGATATTGACCAGGTGATGAAGGATCCTGAGGTGAATCTGGTGGTTGTCAACACCCCCGACGCTTTCCATGTGTCCTACACAAAGCTGGCTCTGGAGAACGGAAAGAATGTTCTGTGTGAGAAACCTTTTGCCATGAGCGCCGATGAGGCTCAGGAGGTGTTCGCCCTGGCGAAAGAAAAAGGTCTCCTGGCTATGGCTAACCAGAACCGCAGATTTGACGCAGACATGAGGACGCTGCGCAAGGTGCTGGAATCCGGGGTTCTGGGCGATCTGGTGGAAGTGGAATCCCACTACGATTATTTCCGTCCTGAGCGGGACATACAGGTAAAGGGCTTCCACATGCTTTACGGACTTGGGGTTCATCCCATCGACCAGATGATCGGCCAGTTCGGCGTTCCGAAAAAAGTGGTTTATGACTGCCGAAGCATTGCCAATCCCGGGGAGTCTGACAGCTATTATGACCTTGATCTGTTTTATGACAGGTTTAAAGCTATTGTGAAGACAAGCTTTTATGTGAAGCTGGACTATCCCCGCTTCATTGCCCATGGAACCAAAGGAAGCTTCCTCATGCCGCCCCTGGGACATAATTCTGACATAAAGAGAAAACCAGGCCCAATAGTTCTTGAGAAGGCAGATTATCCCGAGGAAAAGTGGGGAACCCTTTCTTACATAGATAAAGACGGAAAAGACGTGACCATGAAGGTGCCCTTAGAGCAGTGTGATTACGGCATGATCTACGACAATATCGAGGACATGTTGACAAACGGCGCCCAAAAGGTTGTGAAGGATGAGGAAGTGGTTGCCGTGCTCAGGATCATCGAGCAGGGGATCCAGAAAGCAAAGGAGGCAAAGTAAGCAAGATGAAGATGGGGATTATCGGGGCAGGCATGATTGTAAATGATCTGTTCCGCTTCATTCACGAGGTAGAGGGGATCACCCTGGAGGGAATCTGCGCGAGAAAGGGCAGCGAGGAGAAGCTGGAAAAAATCTGTAAAGAGCAGGGAATTCCCGCATGGTATACGGATGTAGATGAGCTGCTTGGCAGGGAGGATATTGACACAATCTATGTGGCAGTGCCAAACCACCTTCACTACGCTTATACTAAGGCCGCTCTCAAGGCAGGCAAGCATGTGATCTGTGAGAAGCCCTTTACCTCCAATGCCAGGGAGATGGAGGAACTCATCGGGCTGGCAAAGGAGGCGGGCCGGATCATGGTGGAGGCCGTGTCCACGCTGTACATGCCCAATGCCTTAAAGATCAGGGAAAAGCTGCCGGAATTGGGGAACATCCGCATTGTCTCCATGAACTATTCCCAGTACTCTTCCCGCTACAACGCGTTTAAGGAGGGGAAGGTTCTCCCGGCCTTTGATCCCAAGATGTCCGGAGGGGCTCTTATGGATCTGAACATTTACAATATCAATTTCGCTGTGCTGCTCTTTGGGAAGCCTCTTGAGGTCCACTACCAGGCCAATGTCCAGAAGGGAATCGACACGTCCGGAATCCTGACAATGAAATATCCTGATTTTCAGTGCGTCTGCGTCGGCTCAAAGGACTGCCGTGCTCCCCTGATGACCTCTATCCAGGGCGACCAGGGCTGCATCGTGACCACCTCCTCCCTCAATGTGCTGGCGGATTACAGGGTTTTGCTCAACAGTGAAAAGGGAGAGGGGACCCTGTGCAATGACAATGAGGGAAGACACCGCATGTACCATGAATTCGTGGCCTTTGAGAAGATGATTCGGGAACTGGATTTTGAGACCTCAGAGAAGATGCAGGAAATCTCCCGGATCACCATGGAGATCCAGACAGAGGCAAGGCGAGATGCCGGAGTGGTATTTGCTGCAGATTTATAGAAAACGATAATTTCTTCCTTTTCTTTTTTGGGTACAATAGAGAAAAAAATGTATTCTTGAGGAGGAAATGGGCATGATTATGCAGCAGCTGAAAAACACGTCTCAGATGACCTACCAGGAACAGGGGATTGCCGGATATATCCTGGGCAATCCCCGGGATATCCGAACCATGAATGCCAAAGAACTGGCAGCCGCGGCCCTGACCAGCCCGTCCACGGTGACGAGATTCTGCAAAAAGCTGGGATATGCCGGCTACTCCCAGTTCCAGCTTGCTTTCATAGAGGAGTATGGACAGCTGGATACAGGCACGAATTGGGAAGGGTTTAAGTCCATCTCCGTAGCAGAGGCCGCGGATCATACTTTGGGTCTGTATGAGTATGTGATCAAAGAGACCATGAGACTCAACTCAAAATATAAGCTTCAGAGAGTCATGGCGATTTTGCAGAGGGCTGAGAAGATTGACTTCTATGGAAGTGATCTCAATTACTTAAGCCTCCAGAAGATGTGCATCCAGTTGAGCGGAATCGGCATTTCGGCTCACGCGTATAATGCTTTGAATGAGTATTATACCAACAGGCTCTCGCCGAAAGACTGCGCGGGAGTGGTGGTAAGCCACAGCGGAAAAAACCCGGCCATGTTAAACGCGGCTTATGAGCTGCGCAGGCGGGGCATTTCCACCATCGCCCTCACCAGCAGCCAGGAACATATGCTGGAGCTTACCTGTGGTGAGAGTCTGTATATATTCGCGGATGATGCCACAGTCAATCCCCTGGCCCGGATCATATCGTTGGATTACCTGCTGAATATGTTGTATCTCTGTCTTCGTGCCCGAAAAAAGAAGTGAGGAGACACGCAGGTCAGCACCCTGACGGGTGGTGGCATGATAGGATGTATGAGGAGATTACACATGGAAAAAACAAAACGCGGTTTTACAGATAAACTGACAGAACAAGTTATGAAGATATCGGAACATCTGGCTAAGCTGTCCGGGCTTCCGTCAATTGCCGCTATCCAGGATGGACTGGTAGCCTGTATGCCGATTCTGATCGTGGGATCTATATTTTTGATCTTATATGTGCTGGGTTCTCCCGTGGTAGGGAGTAGCGGCAAGGCTCTGCTTCCGTTTTTGACGCCCCTGGCGCTGAATCCATTTTTGATTGTGCCGTTTTTGCTGAGCACTACCGTATCCGCCGCTGTAGGGTATCTTTTGATGGCTACCCCGCTGTTTGGAAAGTTCTATGCCATGGTGCCGTGGGCTACGCCGCCCTTTATCCTGGGGCCTGTGGGAACCGGGGATATTAAGACAGCGCTGATTCCGTTCATTTCCCTGGCCATCGGGGTGGTTATCTATCTGCCCTTCTGGCGTCAGTATGAGAAAGAGTGTATGCTGAAGGAGAGCGAGGAGTAAGCAAAAGCCCCTGGCGGCAGGGCAGATGCCATCCGGCCGCTATATTTTGCCCAAGAGGCACCATGCCATACGGTCAGCGCGCGGGTCTATCTGAAATTGGTTTCAAAGCGGGTTCCGGGCAGAGAAGGCTCTGCCTCCACCTGGATAATATCGTCCAGAGGAATCCGCTTCCCCTCCTTCATAACCAAAGTTCGGTCATACGGGTCGATCTTTTTCACCAGCCCCGTGACGGTGAGATAGGCTCCCCCCTCTTTTTTTGCGTCAGGCTGAAAAAAGGTGATGGCGGCCTTGGGGGAGCCTCCTTTCTGTGCCAGGAGCATCCTGAGCTTTTCATCCAGGATGCTCCTGGCGTCGTCATCTAATTCGATCTTTTCATAGGTCACCCGCCCTGTCTCCTGGATCACCTTCTCATAGCCGGTGAGCGCCGCGAAGGGGGAGAACTGGGCCGCCCGGTCGGACCAGGCCATCTGGGGATGGACCGAGGAGACGTGATGGGGAAGTCCGATGATATCGTCATACTTATTTTTCATGCTTTATGCCCTCCGATCTGCTTATTTCTCTCCACGGTCGTGGCTCCCTCCTCAAGGTTCATGCCTTTGAGAATCGCGTTTTTCCCGAACTTCTTTTTAATGTCCAGCATGGCTTTCTGCATCTTCTTTTCTTTCTCCAGAACCGCGTCCTCCTCTTCCTGCTGTTTTTCCAAGGCCTCGTAGTCTGTAAAGAGATCTAACTGCTCAAAGGTCTCTGATTTATTTGCCATATTCTCGCCCGCCACCCGGTTGGCGGTAAGGTAGACTCTGCGAACCAGCAGAGTTCTGTCCACAATCTTTTCATACAATTCCATGGCTGCGCCGGTTATGGCTTTTCCTGAGGAGGTGGGGCGGGGCAGGTTGGCGGTGCCGTGGGCGTGTCTGGGGACCTGGCGGCCATAGCGGTCTGTGGTGGCAGGGCCCCTGTATCCACTGTCTTTCTCATAGCCCACGGTCAGCACGATCTGGTCTGTCACAAGCCCCCTGTCCACCAGGTCTAAAGCCAACAAGTCCGCCATCTCCCGCACAATGAGCTTGGCCTTCTCATAGTCGTAGCCGCACTGAAGGACCTGGCCGGAGCCGATGCTGCTGGTGTCTGGCTTGTAGGCCTTCACATCAGCCATGGTGCAGGGCTCCCATCCCCAGGCGTGGTCGATGAGCAGCTCCGCGTTGATGCCGAAAAGCTTGTACAGCAGTTCTTCGCTGTGGTAATCCGTGGGTTTCCCCAGGGAACATCTGGCTACGTCGCCCATGGTGAACAGGCCGTGCTCCTCCAGCTTCTTTGCGTAGCCCTTCCCCACTCTCCAGAAGTCCGTGAGGGGACGGTGAGACCACAGAAGCCTGCGGTACTCTCCCTCGTCCAGCAAGGCGATCCGAACGCCGTCAGGGTCCGGCGTGACATGTTTTGCCACAATGTCCATAGCCACCTTGGCCAAGTAAAGATTCTCGCCGATCCCGGCCGTGGCGGTGATCCCCGTGACCTGGAAAATCTCCTGTATCATCTTTTTCGCCAGCTCCCGGGCAGTAAGCTTATAGGCATCTAAGTAGGAGGAGGCATCTATGAAGACCTCGTCTATGGAATATACGTGGATATCGTCGGGTGCAATATACTTTAGATAAATGCTGTAGATCCTGGCGCTGTATTCCATGTACAGGGACATCCGGGGCGGCGCTGTGATGTAGGATACAGCCAGACCCGGGCAGGCTCTCAGCTCCCTGTCGTCCCAGGAGCTGCCGGTGAGGACCTGGCCCGGGGCCAGGGTTTTTCTCCTGGCGTTGACTTCCTCCACCTGCCGGATTACCTGAAAAAGCCTTGGACGCCCGGGAATTCCGTAGGCTTTCAGGGAGGGGGAGACAGCGAGGCAGATGGTCTTTTCCGTGCGGCTCTTGTCGGCAACCACCAGGTTGGTGGTGAGAGGGTCTAGCCCCCGCTCCCTGCACTCCACGGAGGCATAAAATGATTTTAAGTCAATGGATAGATAGATAAGCCTGTCAGGCGTCATGGATGGTCAGCTCCTGTTCTGGTTTGTGTGCCGGGGGTGGGATATATGCACTGTGTTGATTTTTAAAAGATCTGTGCGCGCAGCTGTGTACTTTTTATTATACCAGAACTTATGTTCTATTTCAACGTTTTTTCAGCATAAATAGGCTACATAAATAAGCACTTGCCAAATTCTCCGCAGTATGTTATGATTTTATCAGAATCGTACGACTGTACGACAAGGAAAAATGGGCCCAAAAGGCCATTGCCCATATGGGATGGTGTCAATAAACACCCACAGAAATGGAGGACAAGTGATGAAAAAGAAACAAATTTTTGCAGCAACGGTTCTTTGTGCAGCCGTTGTCTCCGGCTGCTCTTCTCAGGCAAATACGGAAACCACCGCGGCGCCGGCGGAGACTACAGCGGCCCAGACCCAGGAGTTAAGCAGCGAGGAGACCGAGGCCGAAACCACGCAGGCTGAGGAGGAGAGCGGCGAAGGAGCCGTTGAGGAGCTGACGGGAAAAGGCCGGGGGTTCGGGGGGACCATCACCGCCCATGTGACCACTGTGGACGGAATTATCACAGAGGTGGCGCTGGAAGGACCTGATGAGACTCCGGGAATCGGCGGCGCTGCCCTGGAAGAGCTGGCAAAACAATTTTCCCAGGCCAAGGGGGCGGACATTGACGGCGTCTCAGGCGCCACTGTGACCAGCCAGGGGGCCATGGCAGCGGTTCTCAACGCTCTGTACCCAGAGGCCAATCCCTACGAAGAGCCGGAGGAGACCCAGGCGGCTGTCTACGAGATTCAGCCAATTGTATTTCCGGATGACAAGAAGATCGTCAGCGCCACCTCTTATGGAATCTACACCAAAGACCAGGCTTCTCTCCAGGATGCGGTGATCAAAGCCACCCTCTACTGGAACCAGACCGACGATGAGGTGTACGATATCCGGTTTCTGCAGGCCATGCTCCCCTGGGATGACAACGGCGCGGCAGGCGGATGGGCCAATATGACCGATCCGGCCGTGATCGAGACCCTGGGCGACGCGGTGATCTCCTTTACCGGAAATGAGCACGGCAGCCAGGTAGAATGCAATTACGCCAAATACATACAGATCGG
>CAMTAF010000082.1 GCA_947066955.1 uncultured Hungatella sp. | reverse complement strand
CTAAAGTATTGATTTTTCAAGGTGCGAATCCCATTTTTGATGTGGGAAGTTTGAGCTGTATTATCTATGAGCAGTTCACTCACTGTTCTGGCTGGATGGACTCAAGATAGCAGGGGTTATCAATATAAACGGGAGGACGGATCTTATGTCCGAAATGACTGGCTGGAACTCAACCAGATCTGGTATCATTTTGACGCAAGCGGCTACTGTGAAACAGGTTGGATCTGGGCGGATGGCTACTGGTGGTATCAGAATGCCGATGGCTCTTATGTCTGCAACGGTTCCCAGGTGATCGATGGGACGCTGTACAGTTTTGATGAAAACGGGCACTTAAAAGAGACTAAATCTGCCACGGATATCACTTCACCACTTATGTTGTATGATCAGGAGCCGGTAGCCCAAAATTCTTCTTATAGCAACCCAGATGGCCAGACAAATAAGGAGCATGAAAAATGGATAAAAGTGCTCGGCTTTTTTCCCTCCTACTATGATGGAACCTCAAATAGGGAGTATTATGCTGGCAAAAAGTATAATTCACTAAAAGCCAGCGTTGCGCCGAAGAAAAAGGATGAGTGGTATGAGGATGAGTATCTGTATCTTGAAATATACGGAGATGATAAACTTTTATACCGGTCAGAGGGGATTAATTATAAAACCAGCATTTTCGATATAGCTGTCGATATATCAAATTGCGATATGGTTAATATTGTATGTATAGGGGAACATAGCCAACCTAATCCGGAATCTATTATATTGAAAGATGCTCGGTTTGAAAATTCAGGTACGGCTCAAACACAAAATGTTAGCTCGAATCAAGGCGTACAGATTCAATCAGGCCAAAATGAATCTGCCACAAATATCACCACACCGCTTGTGTTATATGATCAGACCCCGGTAGCCCAAAATTCTTCCTATAGCGATACAGATAGCCAGACAAATAAAGAAAATGAAAAATGGATAAAAGTGCTCACTTTTTTTCCCTCCTACTACGACGGAACCTCGAATATGGAGTATTACGCTGGAAAAAAATATAATTCATTAAGAGCCAGTGTTGCACCAGAGAAAAAGAATGCGTGGGATGAGGATGATTATCTGTATCTTGAAATATACGGAGATGATAAACTTTTATACCGCTCAGGTGAGATTACCTATAAAACCAGTATTTTTGATATAGCTGTAGATATATCGAATTGCGATATGGTTAATATTGTATGTGTAGGGGAACATAGCCAACCTAATCCAGAATCTATCATATTGAAAGACGCCCGATTTGAATAGATTCTTTTGCCTGAAAGGAAAACCTGAAACATTAAAGCTTTTAAAGGAGAAAAGAAGTATGAAGAAAAATTGGAAATTCAATTCACTTTTTGTTATGCTGATATTGGCGTTGACGTTGGCCTGCTCATTTTGTGTGTACGCCGCGGGAATCACAATCTATAATGTAAAAGTTACAAATGTTACGGAGACCAGCGCCCGGATTTCCGCAAAGATTCAAAATCCATCAAGAAGGTTTATGACAACAGCAGGTGTATATTTTGGGCCTGAAGGAGATATGAAAAAAATTGAAGAAGCAGCCAATAATCGAACCATAACGGACATGTGGTATGATACGGGAAAGTGGTACGGAACCTTACAGCCAGGGACTACCTATTATTATCAATTTTTTGTGGTTGCCGACGGGGTGGAATATAAGGCAGAAACCCAGTCGTTTACAACTGCATCACCTCAGCCGGTGCTTAGCTTTTATAATGTGGGTATCAGCAACTTGACCCAGACCGGTGTCAGAGTTTCCGCTAAGATCAATAATCCTTATGGAAAGACGGTGACAACGGCAGGTGTATATTTTGGAGAGAAAGGCAACAGTACAGTTGGAGCAGCCGGGGCATATTTGGCAGGCATAGGAAATATAAAAAGGATCGAAGAAGGAGTTAATAACAATACGGTAACAGATATATGGTATGATTCTAATAAATGGTATGGGACTTTACAGCCGGGAACCGAATACCAATTCCAGTTTTTCGGTATTGTTGACGGGGCAGAGTACAAGTCAGAAGTTGGGTATTTCACTACCCCCGCGGCACAGGAGACCAGTCAGAGGCAATTTCCAGAAGTGTTTTATCTGCATCAGACATTAGATTACAACTGTACCCTGTTCGCGACGATCAATTTGGTAAGAAGCAAAGCGTTTCTTGAAAACCGAAATTATATGTTGATTAACGAAGGGACCACATCGCATGCGTGGACAAGTGAAGGATTAGCGGCGCGCCCTATTACGATATCCCTTATGGATGACGCAGGAAAAAGAGATTACATTGTGAATGAGGGAGACTACTGGTCACCAACAAATACGAATTATGTCAGGATTCAGGAGCTTTCTTTGGATCAGAAAAAGGAGATGTTGAAGTCTATACTTGCGGAACATCCAGAAGGGATCGTCATCTGGGATGCGATAGGGCATCCTACACCTCATGCGGCCCTTTTAACCAACTATGACGCGAATACCGGGATATTCTATGTAGCGGATTCCGGTTCTGTGGATAGTTTTACCGTACCAGATTGTCCTGAGGGGAATATTGCCTATACAAAGAAAAGAGAGCTAAAGGGTGTCGCCTTTTTTGGAGGAGAAGGGCAGGACGAGAAGATAAAATCAATTACAAGAGTTCTTTTTATAAAGTAATGGTTCCAATTTATTGACGGAAAATATCGTTTTGATAAGTATGCACATTAAGGGGTTAAATACAGATCAAGTTGTGGATGTGGAATTGATGTTTAAAAGCTGTGTTAGTGTTCAGCGTAAGAATGAAAGACGCAGATCCAGCTTGTGGAGAAAGCATAACGGAAGTGAAGTGAGACACATAGGCACAGGCGGAGACAGCCTTGTCCAGACTGGAAGAGCCTTTTTCGGCATCCTCCCACAAGAGAGAAAATTTTTTAAGGAAGCGGCTCCGCCATTTACTGCCTACCTGGTTTTCGATATCTGCATGTTATTGAGGAGGTCATCTATAGCTAAAAGAATTTTCTTTGCATGCTGTACCTGACCAGCTGAAAAGGTTCTGCTTCTGGTAAATTTTGAAAGGATGGAACGAATAGATTCAGGTATTATAACAAGGGCTGCAATAAATATTACTTGTTAATTAAAGCAACGGTGTACTGAGCATTGTCAGGGCCGGTCCACAGGATATGGATAGTATTCCCAGCTTTTGAGAATGCTATCCATTGACCTCATTGTATTTATAACCCCGTAAGATCCATAAATTTTTTCCCTGTCTTCTTCACCAGATTCCATTTTTTTAAGGCCTTCATCTCATCTTTGTAGTCGGGATTGCCAGTCATCTCATAGAGAATTCCTGCCACCTCCACGCTCCGGCTGCTGACATCAGTTTGAAAAGCCCTGTACACCCTGGGGTTGGCCTCCATGGCTTTTTGGAGGGAGACCATCAGGCGAAGATAGGTTTTCTCCGATTTTTCTTTCTGCACAATTAATTCACTGAGTTCCAGCGCCTTCTGATACAGCCGGGCCGCCTGCACATTGTGTGAGGCTCCGTCCATCTGATTGAGGAGCGCTGCCGCGCTTAACCATGTGTCAATGTAATCGGCTAAGGAATCGGAACTGCCATCAATAAAACGCTCTGCCAGGGCGTCAGCGCCCTCCTCCCGGACAGCGGCCTCCCAGCGGGCGATACGTTCTTCATACTCCGCCCAAACAGCGTCCTGAGCCGCGGAATCCGATGTGCCTTTATCAGTGCTTCCGGTTATGTGGCAGTTACAGGCAGCGTCCTGCCTCCCGGTGGCAAGGGAATCCGCAGCAGGGGAGAATACAGTGTCAGGACTTACTCCATCATCGGAACCGCCGCCAGCCGCTTCCCGGTGAAGGTAATCTTCCCGGACATGGTCATAGACCGAGAGCACCCGGCGGAGAAATTTTTCAACAGGAGCTTCCCTGGGTATGGCCGAGGCGCCGTGGCCGTCCTCATATAAAAAGTACAGAACATATTTGGTGCCGCAGCGGATCTCCTTCAGGCCGTCGAAAAGAATAGGCGCCTGAGGTTTCTTGTTGTATGCGGCGTAAAGCCCGTACTCTGTGAGCAGATAGACGATCTTTACTGTCAAGAGGTTCACATCCTCCATGGCAATGACGTCAGCAGGCTGTATGTCTGCCCGGCAAAGCCGGATAGCCTTTTGTATTTTGTCGTCTGAAAAGCTGTCCCGCAGATAGAGACGGTCCCACTCACCGGAGCTGTCATTTACGGCCTGTTCCAGCTGGCGGCGGATCTCAGGGCCATAGAGGCTGTGGAGCTTGGCAGGATCCACCTTGGGCCTGGCGGGCGCTTCCTCCTGACCAAATGCTGCGGACAGGCGGTTTAGCAGGGGCAGGATATGGCTCAGGGAAGTGCTCTCACATAGTGTTTTGTCCTGGAATATGATGAGAGCGCTTGTGAGCTCCTCCCCCTCGTAGATGGGGACTGCCCTCCACGAACCGTCCAGGGGAAGGGGGGATTCCAGACCTCCTCCGTGCAGGGCGTTTTCAGTGAGGACAAATGTTGCGAAGAACGCAAGAACATCCTCCCGGGCCACGTCCGGGGCGCATTTCTTAAGGAGAGTCTGACACATTTTTTCAGGAAGCTCGTTGGGGAGATAACAGGAAATCCCCTCTGAATCAGAGGCCTCTTTGCAGGCGAGAATGATCTCAGTGAGTTTTTGTCGATCCATATTGTATTCCTTTCGTACAGAATGCTTGAGAGTAAAGGTCATAAACCATATTCTTTATACAGCAGCGCCTGGTATTGCTTATCCTTTGTGGCCCGTGTCAAATCGTCAAAACGCTTATCAGAAATAAGGTAAGAATTGAGTTGATTCACTCGTCCTTCCCCTTGCTCAATTCCCTCTTCAATTCCCTCATTCCGTATTACCCGGACAAATGCCTCCTGGTTAAATTCGGTCAACAACATGAGACTCACCTCAGCTTTCTTCTTTAAGAGATAACTTTTTAGATGGTTTTCCTGGATACAGCGGTCAATATTCTTTCCATACAAAGTAATCCCCTTAGATTTTAAAACCCCGTCAATGTTATGAGCAAAATAAATCAATCCCCGGAGAGGCATGTTAAAATTAAGGGTACTTTGGTGTTCCCACAAAACTAATTCATTTTGGAACATGATGGAAACATCATTTTTCTGCTGCATATAAATGACATCGGAAAGTGTGACAATTTCCACTTCTTCCGTATTTTGGTAATCGGTATGGTTGAGCGCGTTGTAAAGAGAAAGCGCATTGCTTTTCTCAGAAAACAAATCGCAAAAGACATTATTTTTGTATTCACGATCTACCGTGTGTTCAGTCAATGGTTGATCCCTCCCGGCTTGTTTCTATCTATAAACTTTCCTATAGTTATAAACCATATTCTTTATACAGCTGCGCCTGATATTGTTTATCCTTTGTAGCCCGTGTCAAATCATCAAAACGCTTATCCGAAATGAGATAAGAATTGAGTTGATTCACTCGCCCTTCCCCTTGCTCAATTCCCTCCTCAATCCCCTCATTCCGTATTACCCGGACAAATGCCTCTTGGTTAAATTCGGTCAATAACATGAGACTCACCTCAGCTTTCTTCTTTAAGAGATAACTTTTTAGATGGTTTTCCTGGATACAGCGGTCAATAGCTTTTTCAACAGCTTCTTTTAATTCACAGCCCATTGCCTGGAATTCACGGATGTATTGAACCAGAAGGGCATAGCCTTTTAGCGGCGGACAAGTGTCCAATAGCTTCTGGTTATGCCCTGCGTTAATGTTCAGCATATGAGCTGTCCATTCGTATCCTTCTTTTGGTGTTATAAAGGAATCCGGGAGCCTTAAATCCTGCCAGTCCGGCGCCTCGTCCCTTCCGTTGTAGAGCACATAATAATCCGGGGCAGGGATTTTTACAATTTTCTTTCCGTACAAAGTAATCCCCTTAGATTTTAAAACCCCGTCAATGTTATGGGCAAAATAAATCAATCCCCGGAGAGGCATGTTAAAATTAAGGGTACTTTGGTGTTCCCACAGAACTAATTCATTTTGAAACATGATGGAAACATCATTTTTCTGCTGCATATAAATGACATCGGAAAGAGTGACAATTTCCAGCTCTTCCGTATTTTGGTAATCGGTATGGTTAAGCGCGTTGTAAAGAGAAAGCGCGTTGCTTTTCTCAGAAAACAAATCGCAGAACACATTATTTTTG
Organism: uncultured Hungatella sp.; assembly: GCA_947066955.1. Taxonomy (GTDB): domain Bacteria; phylum Bacillota; class Clostridia; order Lachnospirales; family Lachnospiraceae; genus UBA3402. The sequence continues at coordinate 11,195 of CAMTAF010000082.1, read as the reverse complement.
TATTCACGGTCTACCGTATGTTCAGCCAATGGTTGATCCCTCCCGGCTTGTTTCTATTGTTGATTTAGTATTATAATCTCATTTTATCATAAAAAAACTTTCGGGGGAAGCATGGGAATCGTTTTTATTCGATAATTTATGGTTCATACCTTCTGAAAGATAAAGATGAAATGAAAGGATAGTGCCAGGGCTGATGGCGTCTGCCGACAGACCATGGCCTGCGCTATGGGTTCGGTGACGAAATACTGTTTAAAGAAAGGATGCAAATCCCCCGCAGGACAAGACAGATTTCCTGTTCTGCGGGGGATTTGTATGGGTACGGGGCGGAAGGAAATATGATCGTCTGTGCGGCCCCGCCTCGCCCCAGCGCAATGAGTAGGGGAAAAGCCTCCCCTACTCGATTTGTGCAATATCACCACCCGTCAGGGTGCTGATCTGTGTGTGCATTAGCGCACTTCTTAACAGATACGGAAAAATCTGTTACAGTCTGCTACCTGGTCCAGCCTCCGCTTGCGTTTACAAAGTATCCGTCAGGAGTGGTCTCATTGCAGTACATGGAGCCAAAGGGCCTTCCGGCGCCGGATGCAGGACTTAAGTAATACCAGACGCCGCCGATCTGGAGCCACCCTACCAGCATGTTTCCGTTGGCAGGATCTAAGTAGTACCAGCGTCCGTCAGTATCCTGGTACCAGCCAACCCTCATTCCGGAGTTGATGTCAATGTTGTACCAGAGACCTGTTCTGGCATCCAGTACCCAGCCGCTCTTGGCATAACCGTCAGCGCCAAATGCCCACCAGGCGTTGTTGATCATTACCCAGGTGATGTATTCCTGGCCAGCTGAGGTAGATCCGGCCGGGTAGCTGCCGTTGGAATAGCGATACCACCATCTGCCGTTATCCTGGATCCAGGCTCCTGCGTTGCTGCTGCCAGAGCTGGAGCTGGAACCGCCGCCAGGGCCGCCGCTGCTGGAGCTGCCGCCGGAACTGGAACCGCCACCGCCGCCGGAGCTGGAACCACCGCCGCCACCGGAGCTGGAGCCGCCACCGCCGCCAGAGCTGCCGCCGCTGGATTTAGCCTTATATCCCACAGCGAACGGAGAAAGGCTGTAAACCTTCAACAGGATCCCGTTTGAGGTGAGCTGTAACTCGGGGGCCTCGATCTCACCGGCGTGATCGCCTGTGGCGAACATGTGAGTTACGACAAAATTATATCTGGTCGAATTGGTTCCTGACGGATAAGGCAGAGTGACGGTGATTCCCTCCTCCGGGAACGAGTCCTCTGTGGCCTCAAGCCAGGTTGCGCCGTTATCCGGGCTGTACATGAGGGTTATGTCATATACGATCACGTTATTTGCGGAGATGCCGGTTAAACGATCCCGTATACTCTGCTTCATAGCTTCCTCAATCTTCTCAGGAGTGTTCAGATTCGGATTGTTTTTCAAAGCTTCCGGTACTTCGGTGATGCCTTCCTGACGCTCTGTCCTGTACTCTGGTGTAGGAGCGATGGTCAGTGTTCCCGGAAGAACGGTCACATCATAATTGTCAGAGGAGGCAGTACCTGTAATCGGGTAGGTTCCCACCTCGGAATCCTTTCCAGCAGTGGTAGTTAACGTAACTCCAAGAGCGTCAATTCCATCGTTTCCTACAAGGACGCCTGCCGCAGGAGTCTCAAGAGTGAGTTCAGGGTTATCCTTGCCTACAAATTTGCTCTTGTCAGCGGCTTTCACGGTTACGGCCTTTTTGGCAACTGCTATTTCCGCAGAAGCAGCCGCACTGTCCTTGTGGTTCGCGTCGCCCTGTTTCACGGCGCTCACTACAACAGTTCCCGCTCCGATGATGGAAGCCTGGTCTCCGCTGATGGAGAGAACCTTGCTGTTTGCAGGAACAGAAAATACGATCTGTCCGTCACCGGTTCCGCCGGATGCTGTCAGCTTAAAGGCAGGATCGCCGTAGGTCTTGGCGCTTACTGCTTCTATGGTCACGGCTGCCTGATCGGCTTTCTGGATCTGCCAATTGATGGAGATGGGAGCGCTGCTTTCGGTTTCACTGTTTTCATCCCAAGCATATCTTGCGGGATCTTTAAGAGAAACCGTTACAGTGTAATCCCCGGCATTGACGCCAGTTAAGTTCCCGCTGACATTCATCAGTGTGTTATCAACGCCGTCTAATTCCACAGAGATCGTCTCTCCGGTATAAACATAAGTTTTTCCTGCTTTGAGCGTTGGCTTTGCCAGCCTCAGCTTAAGTGTGGTCAGAGCAGCAGCCTGGGAGATCCCATCCGCGTAGTTGCTGTTGCCCTCGATCTTCAAGAAGAAATAATAGGTGACACCGGGCTCTAAGCCGGAAAATGTCGGGCTTGTCTGCCATTTGATGCCGTCTTTGCTGTTGGTCTGGTTGATTCCGTATTGTACGGTTCCCACAGCACCGGAAGCAGAAGTCAGATTGACACGTTTCAGAGTGATCTGCTGCTGTGTAATGCTCTCTGCCTCAGGAGCCAGTATAAGGACCGCTTTTTCAATGGTAAAGATTCCAGGTTTAAAAGTGATCCTGTAGTTGGGGTTGGCGGAATCAGTTAAAGTTCCCTGATTGATGGCATAGCCGCCGGCCTTTACATCCTCGCCTTGTTCTCTGGCAAGAGCGCCGTTTAAGCTGCCTCCGTTTGGAAGAGGAGTGGAAGCGTCAACCGTGTAGGTCAGCTCCGGATCAGCAGCGCCGTAGGTCTTGCTCTTATTGTCCGCAGTTACGGTGACGGGACGTTTCTCAATAACGATATTCACGTCCACGGCTGCAGGGTAGGTGTTGTCAGTCTCCTCTACGGATGCTCTCATGACATAATTTCCCGCATCCTGGGGAGCCTCTGTCAGTAAGTTGGCAGTGGAAACTCTGTCTTTGTACCAGGTAAATTTCACGGAATCAAAAGTAGTTCCGGTAACCGCTATGGCATCTGAGCCAGGCGCCGCGAACGGTCTGGCGTCATATGTCTTGGAAGTCGTATATGTATCGCTGACAGACAGGGTGGGCTGCGACTTCTCAATGGTCAGCGTCAGGTAGCCGTCTCCCGCTCTGTAGTTATCCGCGGCCGGAATAGAGGCCTTGACTACATAGACTCCCGCATCGGTGGGAAGGCCGGGAGTGTACTCGGCACTGGAAGCGCTCTCAAGCCGGTAAGAATATTCGGGAGCCACATTGATGATGCCTGCATCTCCGGCAACGCCCTCGATTCTCATCTCAGGGGCCGTTATTACGGCAGGCTCTCCAGTATAGGTAACCGTCTGCTGGGCGGGCCGGAAGGTGATCACGGACGCCGGCTTCAACAGATAGCTTTCACTGCTCAGTTCAGGGCCGTTGATAAACTGTACTCCGCCCTCAAATACCGAATTCTTCACGGGATGGGAGTCGATGAAAGTCCAGTTATCCGGACCTACTATGGCATCCGCGCCCAGGAACAGCCAGTCTTCGCCTTCATACCCGGACAAAGCTCCCGGCTCGCTGGGATCGTAGGGATCATTCCAAGTGACATCGACAGCGTACCATTTGCCTTCCTGCTCCAGATATACATAGTTCCACATATGAGGTCCGGGCTCTCCGCCGGGATAGCTGGCGGCATTACCGTCTACCAGGACACAGGGGATATCCAGCCTGTCGCACAGTACCTTAAAGGCGCGCGCGTAAGCCTCACATACAGGACCGTCTGTTCCGATTCGGCCATCCAGGGCACTGGTACACTTCCAGGTAGATTTCGGCGCTCTGCTATCATTGCCATTGGCAACATAAGAATTATATTCGTTATGCTTGGTGAGCCAGTCGTTAATCCGTATGATCTGATCCACGGGGTCATTCGTGACGGCTGCGATATCTAAAATCTTGTCCACATTGTAGTCCCGCTGAACGATGTCGGATTTGATATCGCTGGCCTTTAAGTAGTGGCTGTCGCGGACATCAAAATTTTTAAATGAGGAATCCGGGTCGCTGTGGGAATGGGTTACATAATAAATTACATAGTCGTAAGTAGTTTTGCCGCCGGAGGATGTCTTCTTTCCGCCGATTTTCAGCCGGCCTTCGCCACTGAACCAGAACATTTCGGGATGATCCCTGTCAAAGGCAGCATAGGCAGTCCAGATAGAATTGGCGGTATAGGCCAGTTCATTATCGCTGAGCTCATGATCAAGGCCGGTGATCTCCCGGGCGATAATGGCGTTAAACACGGAAGCTCCCTTGCTGCTGTTCAAGGTAAAGGCGGAGGACTCTGAGAAATACCGGTCGTTGATGAGGACATCATCAATCCCGTCGTTGTCAGAGCCTTCTGCCAGCGTATTATAAAAATCCACCGCATAATCGGGAAGAACCACACGGTCGATCCATTTGACATGATTGCCGCTTGCCAAATCAACCTGGCCGTTGTCCAGACTCATGGTCATCAGCGCGGGGGCAGAAGTCTGAATGGAAGGCAGTTCAATATTGTATTCCCACTCCACTACGCCGTCTTCCAGTACCTCCTCCAGCACCTCCACCGTCACCACAGGCAGTGTGACGAATTCCGTGCTGTAATCATTGTCTATGAGTTCAGCTTCAAAGGTGTAAACACCTGCTTCATTTTCATTGTACATCAATTCTCCGTTGTCCGCGCTTTCAAATACCCAGTCAACGGAAACTTCACGCCAGTCTTCCATGATGATGTCAAACAGCGTGTTGGAAGCCGAGGCCTTCTCAGTGTCAGAATCTGTCTCAACCCGTACGTTGAGGGTCTTGGGTAACTCCAGGTCCTCCTCCTTGGTCCCGAAAGTTACCTGCTGTTTACGGACAGCCTCCGGCAGCTCCTCGATCTCCTGGATCACAAGAGCGCTGCTGTTTTCTGTGACTTCTGCCTTGGGAGAGATGACTCCCAGATTGGTGACGAGAGTCACCGTCAGGAGCAGCGCCAGGCGGCGTTTCCACTCTTTCCAGGGCAGATGTTCGACCTTAGCCGAACGAAATTTTGTCCCCATTTAGTCATTTCCTCCTTTTTTAGGTATTGGCAGGCAGCGATTTGAGCCACCTGTAAGCCATCCTATTCTATCACATTTTTTCCAAAAAGGGAATTACTATGGATATTTATTTGTGATTCTGCTAAAATAGGAAGTGCGCTGATGCGCACGCAGGTCATCACCCTGGCGGGTGGTGACAATGTATAAATAGGAAGTGCGCTGACGCGCACGCATGTCAACACCCTGACGGGTGATGACATGGTATAAATAGAAAGTGCATCGATGCACCCGCAGTTCAGCACACCGACGGGGGCGACATACATTTATAGAAAAACAAAGATCAGGGGGCGGATGGGATGGTAGATCCTGTGAGGCACAGGCAGCTGGAGGAGCTGGACATGGTTCAGCTGTGTGTCCGGATTCTGGGCAATGCCAGGAATGAGCTGTATTTGAATATGCATTTTTTGGATCTCTCTCTGAGCAGCCTGGGGTTTGAGGCGGATCCTTCCAGGAGGGGAGTGGGGACGGACGGGTATGTTATCTGGTATAATCCGGATGATCTGTGCGCCCTCTACCGCAGGGGGAGAGTGTATGTGAACCGGGCATTTCTCCACATGGTGTTCCACTGCCTGTTCTGCCACCTGGACAATCAAAAGAAGAGGGCAGAGGGATACTGGAATCTGGCCTGTGACATTGCCATGGAGTCTGTGATCGACGGGATCTGCAAGCAGTGCGTCCATGTGTCCCCGTCCCCCTTCCGAAGAGAGCTCTATCTGCGGCTGGGGAGAGAGCTGAAGGTGCTGACGGCAGAGGGGATCTACCAGGCGCTGAGGGACATGAATTTAAATGAGGGGCAGTATGAAAGGCTAGTCCGGGAATTTTACGTGGACAGCCATGAGCGGTGGCAGGAGGAAGGGCCCCGGGGAAGCCTTATGTCCAGGCAGAATAAGTGGAATGACAACCGGGAGAAGCTGCAGACGGAGATGGAGTCCATGGGGCAGGATGAGTCCGGAGGCCATGAGGATCAGGACCTGTTGGAGCAGGTGCGGGCAGAGAACCGGGAGAGGTATGATTACAGGAGATTTCTGAGGAAATTTTCTGTCCTCAAGGAGGAGATGCAGGCAGACCAGGATTCCTTTGACTATATCTACTATACTTATGGGCTGAAAATGTACGGCAATATGCCTCTCATTGAGCCTCTGGAATCCAAGGAGGTGTACCGGATCGAGGACTTTGTGCTGGTGATCGACACGTCCATGTCCTGTTCCGGCGACCTGGTGAGGAGGTTTCTTGAGGAGACCTACGGGATTCTCTCTGAGGGGGAAAGCTATTTTAAGAAGATCAATGTCCATATTATCCAGTGTGACGACCAGGTGCAATCCGATGTGGTCATCACCGGCAGGGAGCAGCTGAGGGAGTATATGGAGAATTTTACCATACAGGGAAACGGCGGGACGGATTTCAGGCCTGCCTTTGAATATGTGAACAGCTTGAGGAACCAGGGGGCTTTCACGAAACTGAGGGGGCTTTTGTATTTTACGGATGGGAAAGGAATTTATCCGGTGAAAATGCCGCCTTATGATACGGCTTTTGTGTTTATTCAGGATCAGTATGAGGATATGTGGGTTCCGGCCTGGGCCATGAAGGTGATTCTGGAGGAGGCGGAGATCAGGGAACTGGTCTGACCGGGAAAGGGGGAGATGATATTGAACATAAAAAGGGCGAAGGAAGAGATTAAAGATACCATTGCGGCCTATCTGCTGAAGGATGAGTATGGGGCCTATGAGATCCCGCCTATACGGCAGAGGCCTGTGCTGCTTATGGGGCCGCCGGGGATCGGCAAGACTCAGATCATGGAGCAGATCTCCCAGGAGTGCCGCATTGGTCTGGTGGCCTACACCATCACCCACCACACCCGGCAGAGCGCCATCGGCCTGCCCTTTATCCAGGACCGGATCTATGACTCCAGGCGGTGCTCGGTGACAGAGTACACCATGAGCGAGATCGTGGCGGCCATCTACGATAAGATCGCGGACACAGGGCTCAGGGAGGGGATCCTGTTCATCGACGAGATCAACTGCGTGTCAGAGACCCTGGCCCCCACCATGCTGCAGTTTCTCCAGTGCAAGACGTTCGGCAACCACAGCATCCCCCAGGGGTGGATTATCGTGGCAGCGGGGAACCCGCCGGAGTACAACAAGTCGGTGAGGGAGTTTGATATTGTAACCTTAGACAGAATCAAGATGATCCCGGTGGAGGCGGATTTCGGGGTGTGGAAGGAGTATGCCCAGAAGGTCAATATCCACCCGGCTGTCACGGCGTACTTGGAGGTGAAGCAGCAGAATTTCTGCCGGATCGAGACCACAGTGGATGGCAAACTTTTTGCTACTCCCAGGGGCTGGGAGGATCTGTCCAGACTCATAGAGGTCTATGAGAAGCTGGGGAAAACCGTGGACCGGGAGGTGGTGTTCCAGTACATCCAATACCCGGCCATTGCAAAGGATTTTGCCAATTATCTGGAGCTCTACTATAAATATCAGCAGGATTACCAGGTTGACGAGATCCTGGAGGGCAGGGTGAGGGAGGGCATCTACCATAAGCTGGAGCGGGCGCCCTTTGACGAGCGCTTAAGCGTTATGAGCCTGATCCTGGCAAGGTTAAACAGCGGTTTTCGGGACTTAGCCAGGAAAGAGGAGCGGCTTGAGCGCCTGCGCCAGGCCTTTGGGGCCATGAAGCCGGGAACAGGGGAGTACGGAAGCGCCCGGGAGCAGCTGGAGGGTCTGACGGCAGGGATGAAGGCGGAGCGGAAATATAAGATGGAATCCAAGCTTTTAAGCCGCCAGGAGGATCAGCTGTATCAGGATGTGATCCGGACCCTGGAGGAGACTTTGCAGTCCGTGAAGGCGGAGTCCCGGCACACAGCCGAAGAGGTGTGGGAGAAGGTGTCCCAGGTGTTTGGCGAGGAGGCAGGGGCCTATGATTCCATGTTTGACCAGTTGGGGGAGAAGCTGGAACATGCCTTTGATTTTGTGGAGGCGGCTTTCGGGGACAGCCAGGAGATGGTGGTGTTTGTCACCGGGCTGAATACGGGATTTTACAGCCTTCGGTTCTTGCAGCAGTATGAGTGTGAGAGATATTACCGGTATAACAGACAGCTGCTGTTTGATGACCAGGAAAAGGAGATTCTGGGGAAAATGGAGGCATCATATGAACCAAAAGTCAGGTGACTTCTGTTTCATATAGACAGACAGGGCTTTGGGATATATAATAGAATAGAAAGAAAGGGGGAGAGAAACATGGGAAATAAAAAGTTTGCTGTCGCCGTGGCGGCGGGGATGCTCATGGCGTCTCTGACGGTATTTCCGGCAGCGGCCCACGGACACGGGCATCACAGGCAGGTAAGCGTGACAGCAGAGGACACCAGCTGTCCGGTATGCACCGTAGAGGGCTGTACAGAGACAGGGCGGCACACCCACGACGGTCACGACTACTGCGGGTATAACCACAGCAGCGGGTACTGCGACGGTTCCTGCGCGGATGTAGATACGGGATGCCGCCAGGGCGGACACCACGGATGCCATCGGTGAGGCGGAGTCTCCCGGATCGGCTCAAGGCAGTGGGATTAAAAAACAGGAGGACTGACATGAATGTCGATCCTCCTGTTTTGATGCACACGGGGCGGAAAGGTAATGTGGCCGCTTGAGATTTATTTGTGCTCAGCGTAATAGTCGTCGAACAGCTTGTTTACAGCGGTATGGGTGTCGCCGCAGATGGACGGAAGGGAACCGCCCCAGGACTTCTCGGCCTCGCCGAAGCCCTTCTCAACAGCAGCCTGGTACTTCTTCATCAGCTCCACGTCATCGCCTGCCAGAGCGGAGGCAAAGTCGAAGATCCTCTGGGAAGTCTGCTTAACGCCCCAGTAGCCATCCTCGGAGATAGCCTGCTGAGCCTCAGCCTTGGTCTTCTCATCTACGGTGAAGTTGCCGCTGGCCATCATCTTCCAGAAATCATCTCCGTTAGCCATGGAGAAATTGATTCCCTGCTTCTGGAAATTCTGGACCATCATGTTGGTAAAACGGGACATCTGGTTGTTCAAGTCATCCTTCAGGCTCTGAACCAGGGAAGCTCTCTCGGAATCGCTCATCTTTGAGGCAGCTTTCGCATCCTTGCTAAGCTCAACGCGGTCTACGTCAGGCTGTTTCTCAGCGCTGGCGGCAGCATCGGCGGTCTGCTTCTCAGCTGCCGCGGAGACAGCGGATGCAGATGTGGTCTGTGTGGGCTGGCTGTAAACTCTCATAGCCATATCCTGATCAACTCTCATAATATCCTCCTTTTGAGTATAATAAAATTTGGGTTTATATGGATTATATCGGCATTTGCAAAGGAAAAATAAGGGAGAGAAAGTTTAGAATGATTTTAGAAACGGGGCAGAGGAAGTGTGGTATACTTAATAAAACATAGGTTGTGTTCACGGCTGTGTCTGTGAACAGGAATTGACAAAGAAAGGACTCACCCTATGAAGATAAAAACCCGCCTGGGGATCGCGTTTATCACCATCACCCTGGTGCCCATGGTGCTGATCTATCTGGCCTTCAGCCTTCTCAGCAGGTATCAGATGAAGGCTTTTCGTGATTCCTACGGACTGACAGAGCAGGTGGATCTGCTGTCGGGAAATTCCATGCAGGTATTCAACCGCCTGACCCAGAGCAGCCAGAGGGCCATACAGGAGAAGATCAGGACTTCCCCGGACAGCTTTGCCGACCTGACATATTTAGAGGCAGTAAACCAGGATTTAAAAAATAAATACGCGTGTCTCATTGTGCGGAAGGGAGATCGGATCATTTTTTCCGGAATCGAGCTGGCGGATTCGGAACTGTACCAGCACCTTCCGGACTATGACGGACGGGAAAACACCTTTATGGAAGGCGGAATCTATCTGGATGGAGACACCCAGCACCTGATCAAGCAGGCAGATTTCCAGTACAGCGACGGCTCGGATGGCAGCGTGTTCATCATCTCCAGCCTGGATGATTTTATCCCTGAGGTCAAATCCATGTTTGCGGAGATTTTATTTTCCAGTATCATGATCATCCTGCTGGCAGGAGTCCTGCTGACGGGCTGGGTCTACAAGTCTCTGCTGGCGCCCCTCAACAAGCTTCAGCTGGCCACCAATGAGATTAAGAACGGCAACCTGGATTTCACCCTTGATGTGGACATGGACAACGGCGACGAGATCAGCCAGCTGTGCCAGGATTTCGAGGAGATGAGGATCCGCTTAAAGGAGACTACGGAGGAGAAGGTCCAGTACGACAAGGAGAGCAAGGAGCTGATCAGCAACATTTCCCATGATCTGAAAACCCCCATCACCGCCATCAAGGGATATGTGGAGGGGATTTTGGACGGCGTGGCTTCCTCGCCGGAAAAGCTTGATAAGTATATCCGCACCATATATAATAAGGCTAATGACATGGACCGTCTGATCGATGAGCTGACTTTCTATTCCAAGATCGACACCAACAAGATCCCCTACACCTTTTCCAAGATCAATGTGGCCAGGTATTTCAGGGACTGCGTGGAGGAGGTGGGGCTGGAGCTGGACTCCAACAACATTGAGCTGGGTTATTTTAACTATGTGGACGAGGATGTGGTGGTCATCGCCGACGCGGAGCAGATGAAGCGGGTGGTGAACAACATTATCAGCAACTCGGTGAAATACTTGGACAAGAAGAAAGGGATCATCAATATCCGCATCAAGGATGTGGGGGATTTTATCCAGGTGGGGATCGAGGACAACGGCCGGGGCATCGCGGCCAAGGACCTGCCTAATATCTTTGACCGGTTCTACCGCACCGACTCCTCCCGCAACTCTTCCAAGGGAGGCAGCGGCATCGGCCTGTCCATTGTCCGCAAGATCGTGGAGGACCACGGGGGCAAGATCTGGGCCACCAGCAAGCTGGGGATCGGCACGGAGATCCATTTTGTACTGAGAAAATACCAGGAGGTTATACATGATGAAGAGGATCTTGATCATTGAGGACGAGGAGAGCATCGCGGAGCTGGAGAAGGATTATCTGGAGCTCAGCGGCTTTGAGGTGGAGATTGAAAATGACGGCGAGTCCGGGCTGAACCGGGCCCTTAAGGAGGAATTCGACTTATTGATCCTGGATCTGATGCTGCCGGGGGTGGATGGGTTTGAGATCTGCCGGAAGGTGCGGGAGCAGAAGAACACGCC
>CAMTAF010000081.1 GCA_947066955.1 uncultured Hungatella sp. | reverse complement strand
ACCTGCCAGTTCGTCGGAAGGCATCCTGAAAACGCTGCGCGTTTGCCTTCCTCCTTTCGGTATCGGCACGCGCCGCTTTGCGTCACCTGCCAGTTCGTCGGAAGGCATCCTGAAAACGCTGCGCGTTTGCCTTCCTCCTCTTAACCTTTATTCTACTCTAACCTTCATAAATTCGCAAGAAATATTTCATATTTAGGATTTTATAGCTTACACGGGCCTTCTACATCTTTTTTCTTAACATTTACCAGGATGATATCGTCCCCCACCTGACAGATGTCGCAAAAAGGGATGACGAACTCCTTCTCCCGCCCCAGAAATCCGCAGAAGCACCCGGGGCCCGGCACAATGATGGCCACCATGCAGCCGTCCTTCATGTCAAAATCCACATCTCCCACAAATCCCAGACGCCTGCAGTCCTCCGCGTTAATAACCTCCTTCTGCTTTAACTCAGAAATCCGCATAGCTCCACCTCTTGACGTTTTGGTGTAGTCTATGCGGATCTTTTCATGTCTTATTACAGAATTCCTGATCAAGGCTCCATCGGGCCTTTGCTCCCAGGTAAAAGAATCCCTGGGAGCAGGAGACATAGGGGACCAGCCACAGCAGGGAGACTCCCATGGTTAGAAGGACAATCGGAATCCATCCCAGAAAGCTGAGCCTGAGACCCAGAAATTTCAGGCGGCTGCCTGTCATCATCTCCCGGCTTTCCTCAAGGGCCCGGAGAATGGATTTCTCCGGGTCATCGGCCAGGATCATGTAAAACTGCCCATAGGTTAATCTCACATAGAGCCAGGCCCCTGTGAGAAGGAGATAATAGCAGGGCAGGAATATACTGGCAAATTCTCTGTCTCCGGTGATCTTCGCGGCAGCGGTGAGGGCGGTCACAGGCGCTGTCAGCACTGCCGCGAGAATCACCGCAAGGATTCCTATGCCCAGGAATTTTCCCGTGTGATCATGGAACCCCCGGAAGATCTCCCCCACGCCGGTCTCCCGGCCCCGGCATATGGCAAGGTACAGGCTTGCCATGCCGGGAAGCAGTAAAAACCGGAACAGGAAAAATGCCGCTGTACAGAAACCGAAAACTGCCAGCGCGGTGAAGCCGCTCCTCTCCACATTCCCGGGAAAAAGCGACAGGATCCCGGAAAACAACAGGCACATCTGGCCCATGATAAAGAGCAGCACAGTGAAGCCCCAGGACACGGCCACAGATGCCGATGCCGTGAAATACCGCCCGGCCAGGGCTCTCCTGGCTTTTTGTTTCAATTCTTTTCTTCTCTCGTTCACCATACGCCTCCTGTCACATAATCAGATGCAGCCACCATGCCAGGGCGGCGGTTCCCAGAACCAGCCCTGACAGACCGGAAAAAAGCCCTATCTTTGCCTGTCTGTTCAGCTTGGTCTCCACCCTTGAAAGGGCGGCAAACAGAACCGCCAGACCTCCGAAGAAAAAACCTGAGAACGCGCAGCAGGCTGTGAGGATGGACAGAATCCCTGTCACCATGGAGGCCAGGCCCATGGGATTGTCCCGGGGCTCCTCAAGCTTCTGATCCATAAATGGTTCCTGATACATATGTATTTCCCTCTTTTTTCCGATAAAAGCTTAGTATAAAGGAACTACGGCTCCCTCGTAGGTGGACTCGATGTAGGCTTTTACTTCATCGCTCTGGAGAGCCTCCACCAGAGCCTTGATGGCCTCATCGTTCTCATGGCCCTCCCTGACCGCGATGACGTTGCCGTAAGTGGTGGCGGCGATGGACTGGGAATCTTCCACAGCAAGAGCGTCGGACACCTTGAAGCCTGCGTCGATGGCATAGTTGCCGTTGATAACCGCTACATCCACATCCTCGATGGATCTGGGGATCTGGGCGGCCTCAACCTCGAACAGCTTGATGTTCTTCGGATTCTCTACAATATCGTTCTTGGTGGCAGTCAGGCCCGCGCCCTCTTTCAGCTTGATCAGTCCCTGGGCTTCCAGAAGGAGAAGGGCTCTGGCCTCATTGCTGGTATCGTTGGGAACTGCCACTGTGGCGCCGTCCGCCAGCTCTTCCAAAGACTTTGTCTTGCCGGCGTAGATGCCGAAAGGCTCGTAGTGAATAGCTGCCGCGGATACCAGGCTGGTGTTGTTCTCCTGGTTAAAGGACTCCAGGTAAGGAAGATGCTGGAAATAGTTGGCATCCAGGTCTCCTGATTCCAGGGCCAGGTTCGGTTGGATGTAATCTACATATTCTTTGATATCCAGCTCATAGCCCTTCTGGGCAAGAACCTCAGCAGCCGCCTTAAGGATCTCGGCGTGAGGCGCGGGGCTTGCTCCGATGACGATCTTTTTCATCTCCCCGGACGGGGCTGCCGCTGTTGTGGCCTGGGCATCTGCCGCTTTGGTCTCCCCGCCCGCCGCTGTTGTTTCTGCCGCTGTAGTCTCTGTTCCGGCAGCCCCGCTGGTCTCCCCGGCACTGCTTCCTCCGCACCCTGCCAGGCTCCCTGCTATGAGCGCCGCCGCCACTACAAACAATGTTTTTTTCATAATCATCTCTCCTCTCAGGATATTGTCAGGCCAAAAGGCCCGCAGTGCATTTTCGTGCACATCTCTTATATAGTGTCACCACCCGTCAGAGTGCTGACCTGCGTGCGCATCAGCGCACTTCCTATTACAAAGGTACTGGACCTTCATAATCAAAACAAACTGTCACCGGATCCGCTTGTCCCCTTTTCTTGAGAAGCGCATCCCCACCTCCTGGATAATCTGAACCATGACAACCAGAAGAACCACGGACACCCACATCAGCCCTGCCTCGTACCGGTAATAGCCGTAATTGATGGCAATGGCGCCAACTCCGCCGCCGCCTACGAACCCGGCCATGGCCGAGTAGCTTAAGATGGTGGTCACTGCCAGGGCCCCGCCTACCAGAAGGGAGGGCCTGCACTCCGGAAGAAGTACCTTCCAGATGATCTGCCAGTCCGAGGCCCCCATGGACTTGGCTGCCTCAATGACGCCGGCGTCGATCTCCCGCAGGGAAGATTCCACCACCCTTGCCACATAGGGCCCTGCCGCGATGGTCAGTGGGATCACCATGGCCGGCGAGCCGATCCTGGTCCCGATCACCATCTTTGACAGGGGGAGAACGATGAACAGAAGGATCAAAAACGGTACAGACCGAAGGAGATTGATCACGGTTCCCAAAATCTTCTGGAGCCATGGAACCGGGTGAATGCCGTCGGAATCCGTAGTCACCAGGATAATCCCCAGGGGAAGTCCTATGATATAGGCAAAGAGGGAGGACAACAGGACCATGTAAAAGGTTTCCCAGATGCCTGTCCCCAGCATCTTTAAGGTAGATATGTCAAATGTCATGTTCGCTTACCTCCTCGTATGGAATCTTGACGGTCTCCAGATAGCGGAGAGCCCGGTTTGCCTCTGTCTCATCCTCGGGAAGCTGGATAATCATCTGCCCCATGGCAGTGCCTCCCACGTCCCTGGTCTGGGCATACATAATGTTTACCGGAACCTTGCAGGCCAGCACCAGGTTCGAGATCACAGGCTCCCCGGACTCCCTGCCGTCAAAGATAATGCGGATCTGCCGGGAACCTCCGAATTTGACCTGCCGGGCCGCGTCGCCCAGGATGAGCTGGCGCCCGATCTTGGATTTCGGCTCCGAGAAGATCTCCGACACTTTTCCGAATTCGGCGATCCGGCTCTGGTCGATGATGGCCACCCTGTCGCAGATAGCCTCAATGACCGCCATCTCGTGGGTGATCACGATGATGGTCACGCCCATGGTCTGGTTGATCTCCTTAAGCAGCCCTAAGATGGACTTGGTGGTGTTGGGGTCTAAGGCGCTGGTGGCCTCGTCGCAGAGGATCACCTTGGGGTTGGTGGCCAAAGCCCTGGCAATAGCCACCCTCTGCTTCTGTCCGCCGGAGAGCTGGGCCGGATAAGCCCCTGCCCGGTCCTCGAGGCCCACGGTCTTTAAAAGTTCCATGGCCCTGGCCTTTGCCTCAGCTTTTGGCGTACCCACCAATTCCAGGGGAAAGCACACGTTGCGGAGCACATTTCTCTGGGCCAGCAGATTGAACTGCTGAAAGATCATCCCCATGGACTGCCGCGCCTTCCGAAGCTCTGCCGGGCTCATATTCCTTAAGGGGCGGCCCTCAAAAATCACATCCCCCTCCGTGGGAACCTCCAGATAATTGACGCACCGCACAAGAGTGCTTTTTCCCGCCCCGCTGAGTCCGATGATGCCGAAGATCTCTCCCTGACAAATCTCCAGGTTAATGTCGTTTAAAGCCCGGACCGTTCCTTCCGTTGTCTGAAACTCTTTTCCCAGATGTTCAATCTGTATAATCGGCTGCTCCATATTTCCTCCTTCAAACGCGCAAAAGCCGCAAGTCCTATAGACCTGCGGCTTAAAATCCACAACACAGATAGTATGCCTATCCGGCACTCCTCTGCAAGCACTGTCCCTACAAGACCTTCCGATTTCCACTTGATTGTATGCATACGAACATAGAGCACATGACCATCATGTCCTCTGCCATACACATATTCATCATCATGGACTTGGAAGCGTACATTAGGGTTCCTCCATCTCTTCCGGCGGCCGGAAGTTTTTCTATGTGTCGTATTCTACTCCATCATGGGCCGGTTGTCAAGAGTTTTATTTGAAGGCTCTATTTGAAGGTAAACGAGATGTATGTCCAGTCAGAGAACATCTTTTCACCATCGACTGTCTTCACGGCCCGGACGCCGTAGTAATAGGTCTGGTTGACGTAGAGCGGGCTAAGATGGGATGAGGTGTTTTCTGTGTTCCACGACAGCAGCAAGTGGATCTCACCTGATGTCACAGAGATTGTCTGGTATGTCTCATCGGTAAAGCGTGCCAACTGATACTGGTCAGCACCTTGAACCGTATCCCATGAAAGGCTGCCCCCATCCGATTCTTCCTTGCTTTTTGAAAATGTGAAGTTCTCCGGCTTATCCAGTTGGTCTTGTCCGCCTGTCAGATCGTCAAACTGAAACGTGAGATATGCCCAATCGGAATATGTCTTTTCGCCGTCAACGGTCTTCACCGCCCGGACGCCGCTGTAACACGTTTCTCCGGATTTAAACGGCCCGATACTGATCCAAGGATCGTTTTTCTCCCAGCTGTACAGATCGCCGCTCGATGATCCTTTTTCGATTGTCTGATATGTCCCGTCTGTGAAGTGCGCAAACTGGTAGTATTCGGCCCCCAAGACCGCGTCGCAGGAAAAGACGCAGCTTTCGGGATCCTCCGGGTCCAGTATGACCGCATAATTTCCAGGTTTGGACAGCTGCCCATCCCCGGAAGCGAGATCCTTCAGGCAGATGGAACCGTAGGCCAGGTTGGAGGAGTAGTCTCCATCGTCCGTAGTCTTGACCGCCCGGACGCCGTAGTAATAAGTCCTTTCGATATTCAGATCCTTCATGCCGATGTTCGGCGATGTGACGGAGAAGGTCTTCCACACCTCGTCATGGGTTCCGTCCTGATACAGGACAAACTCGTATCCATCGGCCCCGTCAACGGCATCCCACGTAACGCGCACCTTTGTATCCGGGTCCTCCTGGTTGGGGGCCGCGGCAAGACCTGTGGGCTTTGCCAGGGTAATCTCCTCGTTTTGTACAGAGTCCAGCCGCTCGAAGAAATAATTCCAGTCCGAGTAGTAGTCCCTGCCGCCCTCGGTTTTCTTGGCGCGGACGCCGTAGTAATAGGTCTTTTCGGGTTTGAGGTTCCAGACGTTCATATTTGGACTGTCGATGTTCCAGGTCAGCTTGCCATTGGAACTCTCCAACACCTGGGAATGCCTGCTGTCCTCAAAAATCGCAAATTCGTACTCGCTGACGCCCGGCACGTCGTTCCAGCGGATATCAAGGCCGTTATCATGCTCCCCATCGTTCAGCAGGGTAATCTGGACACCGGAGGGGGTATCCACGTGAACTTCTTTCCCTGTGGTATCGTACTCCGTGGGCTGATAATTCGACGCGGAGATGGCCGGAATCCACTTCATCTCCGGCTCCCTGTAGACGTGGCTCTCTTTCCCGTTGTCCCCCGCCTTCGAGGCCGCGTCGCCCACATTAAGATATCCTGTCTTGTCGTTTCCGGCGGCATTCCAGCAGGTATCGACGCAGTAGTAGTTTCCGTCGTCAAGCCGAATCACGTTCCAGGCATGCCCTTTGCCCAGCCCAACCGTCACAGGCACGTCCAGGGCATTCATCATGGCGGTGAACAGCTTGGAGTAACCGGCGCATATGGTGTGTTCCGGCACCACGGCGGTATAGAGCGACTGGTTGAACCACGCCTCCGACTCGTGGCCCTCCTTTATGCTTTCGTAGTCGTAGGTAACGGTATCGCAGATGTAGGAGTTAGCCACAAATTCTTTCTGAAAGGTTGTGCCCGTGTTCTCGCCCACCAGGTCAACCCAGCCGTCCAGCTTATCGAAGAGTTCATTTGTGACCTCCGCGCGCTCGCTGCCATCCGACCAGCGGGCATATATGTACGGCCTGATGGAGCTTGTGGTGTGCACATAGCCCGCACGGAAAAAGTAATACTGGGGGCAGTTGTACAGAAACCAACCATAGATGTCCCCGGCTTCCTCATGCGTCAGGCCCAGATCCGCATAGCTGACCTCCTTGCCCAGGCGGTACTCGTCTTCAATCAGGTCATGCTTGACACCGCTCAGGCTGGTACTTGTCAGATACTCCAGGCAGTAGGCATCCAGCCGGTCGTAAAAGGCAGCCTCCGCATCGGTCAGGGCTTCCTTGCCCAAGAGACTGGAGTAGCGGGACCACTCCCGCTGCTTGACTTCCACTCCATCGGGGGCGGCGAAGAATAGGTTCTCCAAGTCATTGAGGGCGCGCTGGATCTTCTCGTTGTCCTCCTCAGAGATCTCCTTGCTCTCGACCTCCAGGATATCGCTGGGAAGGGTCAGTATATCGGCCGGGGCCGCGCCCTCATGGCCGGAGCCGCCGCTGTTCGATTCGTGCCCGAAGCCATCGTCCTCTGGGGAGAAGCTGCTGCTGTCCGATTCGTGCCTGGAGCCATCGTCCCCTGGGGAGGCGCAGCCCGTCAGAAAAAGCGCCAGACATATCGCCGTTATTGCGGCCATCAGCCACTTTTTGTTGATTCTACTCATTTCATGCACATCCTCCACATTTTAAGGTATAAATTGTCGAACCATACCAATGATATTAATGTAGACGATATGATTTGTCAAGCGTTCAAGATAGGAGCTCAGGTTAAGAACACAGATCTACAATCACCTGGGCAAAGATCTTGGCGCTGACCAGAAGCTCTTCAAGCACCGCAAATTCGTCTGCCCCGTGCATATGGTTGTCGGTCCCCGGCATGGCAGCGCCGAAGGCGACTCCGTTTTTCAGTTCATGGACATAGGTGCCTCCTCCTGTTGAGAGACACTCTCCCTTCCTTCCAGTGAAGGCCTCGTACTCTTTTAGAAGAGTCTGGACAAACAGGCTGTCCCCTGACACATGGTGAGGCGGCTTCATGGCGTCATTGTGGAGAGTGAGGCCTATGTCCTCCAATTGTCTTTTGACTACCTTCAGTACAGTCTCTTCTGTGGCGCACACGGGGCAGCGGCTGTCAAAGTTGCCGTCCAAGCTGTCCTCTGTCACTTGCAGCATGCTGAAGGCCAGTGTCAGCTTCCCGGAGATGTCATCCTCCATGGCAATGCCCATGGCTTTCCCGTAGAGATCGCCGTGAGGGATCAGCTCCAGGAGATTTCTCAGACATGTCAATTGGGGGCATTCTTCTAAGGGGAGCCTGGTGACATAGGTCAGGAGGCCGGTGAGCGCGTTGTTGCCGCCCTCTGGATGGGCAGCGTGGGCATTGTCCCCCTGGGCCGTGATCCTGGTCACGCTGCCCTCTTCTTCGAAAGCAAAACGGATGCCTGTCTCTTTTTCCACTTCTGCTGCGGTCTGCTCCAGGGTCTTTCTGTCTAAACCAATCACCGAGGCAAAAGCTTTGGCGGGTACCACGTTGATCTTGATCCCCGCGTCAATGGACAGAAGGCGGGCAGCTTTGCCGCTTTTGGGAAAGTTTCCGGTAAAATGGGCCGCTAAGCCGCCTTTCTCCACATTGATCACCGGAAATTCCGCATCCGGAGAAAAGGTCATGGGGGCCTCTTTTTCCATGCTGTAATAATGCCTGATGTCAGAGCTGCCGCACTCTTCGTCGGTTCCCAGAATCAGCCTGACGTTTTTCTTTAAGGGGATACCAAGGTCTTTTACAGCCCTCATGGCGTAGAGGGCGGCCACCGCGGGGCCTTTGTCGTCGGCGGTTCCTCTGCCGTAGAGGCAGCCGTCCTTTAAGACGGGTTCATAGGGCGCAGTCACCTGCCAGCCTTCTCCCGCCGGCACCACATCTAAGTGGGCCAGGATGTCAAGCTGTTTTTCTTTGTTGTTTAAATCTGCCGTTCCCGCGTAGTTGTCGTAATTGCGGACAGAGAAGCCGTAGCCCTCCATCATCTCAAGGGCTGCCGCCAATACTTCCGCCGCCCCGGCGCCATAGGGCTTTCCCTCCTCTGCTTCCGCTTTCTCGCTGTTGATGCGGCACAGAGTGAAGATGTCCTCCACCATGTCCTGGCAGTGGCTGTCAATGTATTCTTCGATCTGTTTTCTGTACATGGGACTGTCTCCTTTTTATTTTGACATGTCTGCCAGGGTTTGGTTCACTACCTTGCCGTCAGCCTTGCCTTTTACCTTCGGCATCAGGACTTTCATGATCTTACCTTTGTCGGCCGGGGTGGGCTTTTCGATGCCCAGCTCCTCAAGCACGGACTGGATCACTTCCCGGATCTGATCTACGGACATGTCCTCGGGGGCGAATTCTTTATAGACCTGGATCCGAAGGGCGGCTTCCTCTTTGATGTCTGTTCGGTCGGCCGGGGCGGAATCGTAAGTCTCCTGGCACTGCTTGATCTCCTTCTTTACAACAGCGTTCTCCTCGTCCTCTGTGAGGGGGGAACGCTTGTCGATCTCAGCGTTTTTGAGGACGCTTAAAAGCATGGAAAGGGCGTCCTTTCTCTCTTTGTTTTTCTCCTTCATAGCCTGCACCATGGCGGCTCTTACTGTGTCGATTTTACTCATTGTTTGTTCTCCTTTCGAATATTTTTTCCACTGCACCGCCATGCTACCATCTGCTGAACCTGCGGTTCATCAGATGGACGGCTGTCGCCGTATGGGAGAGCATTCCCCAATTTTCTTCAGTGAGCAAGCTCCCTGCTGAAAATTGTGGAACACTCTCCCGCATGGCTCCTAGTTTCGACCAAACTCGCTTAGCCTTAAGTTGGGGTTGCGGTCTTGGACCATGCCTACGCTCCAGCTGTTGACGAACAGAAGAAGGGGATTGTCTTTTAGGTCTTTGATTCGCTTCATGTCGGAGGTTCCCTGGATCTTTGATACATCCACTTCTTCTTTGTTCTCCACCCAGCGGATGTGCTCGTAGGGCAGTTTTTCTAGTTTTACTTCTACGTTGTACTCGTTCTCCAGACGGTAGGTCAGCACCTCGAACTGCAGCTCTCCCACTACGCCTACGATGATCTCTTCCATGCCTGTGTTGAATTCCTGGAAGATCTGGATGGCGCCTTCCTGGGCGATCTGGTTGACGCCTTTTATGAACTGTTTGCGCTTCATGGTGTCTACCTGGCGGACCCGGGCGAAATGCTCGGGGGCAAAGGTGGGGATGCCTTCGAACTGGAATCTCTGGCCTGAGGAGCACAGGGTGTCGCCGATGGAGAAGATGCCCGGGTCAAAGACTCCGATGATGTCCCCCGCATAGGCCTCCTCCACGATCTTCCGGTCCTGGGCCATGAGCTGCTGGGGCTGGGAGAGGCGGAGCTTCTTGCCCCCCTGGACATGGTTCACCTCCATGCCTGCCTCAAATTTGCCGGACACAATGCGCATGAAAGCGATTCTGTCCCTGTGGGCCTTGTTCATGTTGGCCTGGATCTTAAACACAAAGGCTGAAAAATCCTCTTTAAAGGGGTCTACCTCCCCTGTTATGGTCTTTCTGGGGAGGGGGGAGGTGGTCATCTGGAGAAAGTGCTTTAAAAAGGTCTCCACTCCGAAATTGGTCAGGGCTGAGCCGAAAAATACGGGGGATAAGTCCCCTCTCCTGACGCGCTCTAGGTCAAACTCGTCGGCCGCCCCGTCTAAAAGCTCAATCTCTTCCAAAAGCTGGGCGTGGTAATCCTGACCGATGACGGAATCCACGTCAGCTCCTTCCACGTCAAATGTCCGGGAGGCCACCTCTTTCTGGCCGCCCATGGCTGCCGTGAAGGTGGTGATCTGTCTTTTCTCCCGGTCATAGACTCCCTTAAAATTCTTTCCGCATCCGATGGGCCAGTTGATGGGACAGGTGCGGATGCCTAAGACATTTTCAATGTCATCCATGAGTTCAAAGGGATCTCTGGCCTCCCGGTCCATCTTGTTGATGAAGGTGAAGATGGGGATTCCTCTCAGGACGCAGACCTTGAACAGCTTGATGGTCTGGGCCTCCACGCCCTTGGAGCCGTCGATGACCATGACGGCGCTGTCCGCTGCCATAAGGGTCCGGTAGGTGTCCTCCGAGAAATCCTGGTGTCCGGGGGTGTCCAGGATATTGATGCAGTAACCGTCATATTCAAACTGCATCACCGACGAGGTGACGGAGATTCCCCTCTCTTTCTCGATCTCCATCCAGTCCGACACAGCATGTTTTGTGGCTTTCCTCCCCTTTACCGTGCCCGCTAAGTTGATGGCCCCGCCGTAGAGAAGGAACTTCTCCGTCAGGGTGGTTTTTCCGGCATCAGGGTGGGATATGATGGCAAAGGTTCTTCTTTTTTTGATTTCTTCTGTTATGGTTGACAAAATAATTCCTCCGATTCGTTTAAATGCCTAATCATTGTAGTATCAATCCTGCATTCCGTCAAGGTTTTCCGATTCACAGAAATATTTTTGTCAGGATCCGGTCCGCCACTTCTTCCTTTGTCAGCTTCCCGAGGCTGATCTCCTCCTCCCTGGTGATCAGGGTCACCACGTTGGTGTCTGTTCCGAATCCGGCGCCTTCCACCTTTAAATTGTTGGCGACCACCATATCCAGGTTCTTCTTTATCAGCTTTGTCCTGGAATTCTCCACTAAGTTCTCGGTCTCCATGGAGAAGCCGCAGAGAAACTGACCTTCCCTCTTGTGCTGTCCTAAGTAGGCCAGGATGTCGTCGGTCCTCTCCAGAACCAGGCTGAGTTCTTCGTCTTTTTTCTTTAATTTTTCCTGGGACACCTGGGCGGGGCGGTAATCCGCCACTGCCGCGGCCTTGATCACGGCGTCCTGCTCCCAGCTGATGGGGATCATGGTCTTGAACATATCTCTGGCGCTCTCCACAGGGACCACCTCCACAAACCTGGGCTTTTCCAGCTCCGTAGGGCCTGTCACCAGGGTCACGTCGGCTCCCCGGCAGGAGGCTACCCTGGCTATGGCGTAGCCCATCTTCCCTGTAGAATGGTTGGTTAAGTATCTCACCGGATCCAGAGCTTCCCTGGTAGGACCTGCGGTCACCAGGATCTTCTTTCCAACCAGGTCTTTGGGATAGCCGATCTCGTGGATAATGTAATCCAAAAGAACCGACGGCTCCGGCATCTTGCCTGCCCCCGTATCGCCGCAGGCAAGGTAGCCCACAGACGGGTCGATCACATGCATGCCAAAGTCCCGGCACCGCTTCAGATTATCCTGGGTGACGGGATTGTCGTACATCTGGGTATTCATGGCCGGCGCAATGTATTTCGGGCACTTGCAGGCCAGGAAGGTGGTGGTGAGCATGTCGTCGGCAAGGCCGTATGCCGCCTTGGCGATCACGTTGGCCGTGGCCGGGGCCAGCATGAAGATATCCGCCTTCTTTGCCAGGGCCACATGCTCCACGCTGAACTGAAAGTTCCGGTCAAAGGTGTCAACCATGCATTTATTGCCTGTAAGGCTCTCAAAAGTCACCGGGGTGATGAACTGTGTGGCATTCCTTGTCATGATCACCTGAACGTCGGCGTGGAGTTTCTGCAGGCTGCTGGCAAGATAGGCGATCTTATAAGCCGCGATGCTCCCGCTCACTCCCAGTACCACTGTCTTTCCTCTTAACATGTCGATCCCTCCGTTTTTGTATTTCTTGTATTTTGCCCAAAAGTATGCTAATCTCTTATTCAGCATCTCAGATTATACCACGTTTTCCAGGAGATGCACAACCCTTATGTGGAAAGGAGCTTTCTATGATTTTAGCCATAGATATGGGAAATACCAACATCGTCATGGGCGCTATTGACGATGAGCGGACTTACTTTGTGGAGCGGGTCACCACGAGACCGGGGAAGACGGACATGGAGTACGCCATCAACATTAAGAGCATACTGGAGATTCACCAGCTCTCCCCGTCTCAGATCGAGGGGGCCATCGTCTCCTCCGTCGTGCCGCCCTTAAATGCAACCATGCTCTCCGCGGTTAAAAAGATATGCGGATTTAAACCCATGCTGGTGGGTTCCGGCATGAAGACAGGCCTTAACATCCTCATGGACAACCCCAAGACCGTGGGAAGCGATATGATCGTGGACGCGGTGGCAGCCATCAGGGACTATCCTTGTCCCATCATTGTCATTGACATGGGAACCGCCACCACCATGAGCGTGGTGGACGCCTCCGGCAACTACATCGGCGGCGTGATCCTTCCTGGCCTCAAGGTGTCCTTGGACTCCTTAAGCGGAAAGACGGCCCAGCTCCCCTATATCAGCCTGGACACTCCCGGCAGCGTCATCGGAAAAAACACCATCGACTGCATGCGCTCCGGCATCATGTACGGCAGCGCCGCCATGATCGACGGGATCATCGACCGCATGGACAATGAGCTTGGCCAGACCCCTTCCGTGGTGGCCACAGGCGGCCTGGCTCAGTTCATCATCCCCCTGTGCAGGCACAAAATCTCCTACGAGGATGATCTTCTTCTGAAAGGTCTTTTGATCCTCTACAACAAAAACCGCCGCTGTCCCAGCCTTTAAAAACTGCCCTCAGAGAACCGGACCAGTTCTCTGAGGGCGGTTTTTCTTTTTCTGTCAAGGCCGTTCCGCCAATCTTTGACAGGTAATTATTTCAAATCCTTCCCGGAATAAATCGCCTTAAATCCGTACATCATTCTTTTATAACCAAATAGATGTGGAGGTAATGGAATGTCAATATACAAAGTAGAAATCTGCGGAGTCAACACAGCCAAACTTCCTTTACTCACCAACGAAGAGAAAGAGGCTCTTTTCGTCCGGATCAGGCAGGGCGACAAGGAGGCCAGAGAAGAGTACATCCGGGGCAATCTCCGGCTGGTATTAAGCGTGATCCAGCGCTTTTCCAACAGCAATGAAAATGTAGACGACTTATTTCAGATCGGTTGTATCGGCCTCATCAAGGCCATCGATAATTTCGATACATCACAGAATGTAAAATTTTCCACCTACGCCGTGCCCATGATCTTAGGCGAGGTCCGCAGGTACCTGCGGGACAACAACTCCATAAGGGTCAGCCGGTCTCTCAGGGACACGGCCTACAAGGCCATCTACGCCAGGGAGGGTCTGACGAGAAAAAACGCCAAGGAGCCCACCATCATGGAGATCGCCGACGAGATCGGTATCAGCAAGGAGGAGATCACCTACGCCTTAGACGCCATCCAGACGCCGGTGAGCCTCTACGAGCCGGTGTACACCGACGGCGGGGATCCCCTCTATGTCATGGACCAGATCAGCGACAAGAAGAACCTGGAGGAAAACTGGGTGGAGGACATCTCCTTGAACGAGGCCATGAAGCGTCTCCCGGAGAGGGAGCGCCACATTATCGACATGCGCTTTTTTGAGGGAAAGACCCAGACTGAGGTGGCCGAGGAGATCCATATCAGCCAGGCACAGGTGTCCCGGCTGGAGAAAAATGCCCTAAAAACCATGAAAAATTATCTCAGCTGACAGCAAGGAGGCTGTCAGCCAAGCCTGCCCCAAATTTTCCGCAAAATGGATTCCTTACCGAAAAAAACATCGAAAATTTCCCGAAAAAGTTATAAATTTTTTAATTTTTTGTAGATTATTCATTAAAAAAATAGTATAATAAGGATATCAACCATACTTGAAAGGGGAATTAGCGATGGACGACAAAATTATGCGGCTCCAGAAAATTTTAGACGAAAGTCGATATACAGTAGCTCTGTGCGGATCCGGCATGATAGAGGAAGGCGGATCCGCAAACATGAAAAATCAGGACCTGGCATACAAGATCGAACAGAAGTACGGCTACTGCACGGATGAGCTGTACAGCAGCGCCTTCTACAATGCGCGTTCTGAACTGTTTTTTACATTCTACCGCAACGAGATACTGACGCACTGCCCTGAGCTGACGGCTTCCGGCCCGGCCCTGGCCGCGCTTGAGAAAAACGGACATCTCCACTGCGTCATTACCAGCAATATCTATGATATCCCCCGCAGAGGAGGCTGCAAGAATGTGATCAACCTTCACGGGAGCATCTACGAAAATCAATGTCCCAGGTGCAAAAAGCAGTACACTCTGGAATATATACAGAATTATCCCCGCAAGGTTCCTCTGTGCGAAAAGTGCAACATTCCGGTGCGGCCTCTCATATCCCTGTTCGGGGAGATGGTGGACAGCCAGCGCATGACAAAGACAACCCTGGAGATCTCCAAAGCAGACACCCTCCTGCTTCTGGGAACCTCCATGGATTCTGATGTCTTCAGCCAATACATAAAATATTTTGCCGGACAGCGGATCGTCATTATTCATAAAAAAGAGCATTACAGAGACGGCGACGCCAGCATGGCTATCCTGGACTGTCCCAAGAATGTTCTGCCTCTCCTCCGCTGAAGGAAACCATAGCCTTCATAAAAGGTTTCGGCACGGCCCGTCGAGCAGGGGAGGCCTTCCCCTGCTCGATTTAGGCTCACTCGAACCGGACAATCTCTTTTTTCAGTCTCTTCATGATCTTTTTCTCCAGCCGGGAGATGTAGGACTGGGAGATCCCCAGCAGATCAGCCACCTCCTTCTGAGTCATCTCGTCCCCGTCCTCATTGGTCAGGCCGTACCTCAGTTCCACGATCTTCTTTTCTCTGGGGCTTAACCGGCTGATCGCCAGGTTCAGGAGGTCTTTCTCTGTCTCATACTCCAGGTCCCGGTAGATCACATCCTCCTCGGTTCCCAGGACATCAGACAGCAGCAGTTCATTGCCATCCCAGTCCACGTTCAGAGGCTCATCGATGGACACTTCCATCTTTGTCTTGCTGTTCCTGCGCAGATACATGAGGATCTCGTTCTCAATGCACCGGGAGGCGTAGGTGGCCAGCTTAATGTTCTTTTCCGGGTTGAAGGTGTTGATGGCCTTGATAAGGCCAATGGTCCCGATGGAGATCAGATCCTCCACCCCCACGCTGGTATTGTCAAATTTTTTCGCTATGTACACCACAAGGCGGAGGTTGTGCTCGATGAGCGCCGATTTTGCCTGGGCCTCCTCCTGAGTCCCAAGCTTCTGGATCAGCTTCGCCTCTTCCTCCCCGTCCAAGGGCGCCGGCAAGATGTCCGCGCCTCCGATATAATGTACTTCCCCCTCTCTCTGAAACAGCATGGTCTTGAAGCTGGGCGCCGTTTTAAACTGAAAACGGTTTGGTATGGATACTTTAATCACCATTGGTAATTCCTCCTTCATATCGTAACGGCACGCGCCGCTTTGCGGCGCCTGCCAGGTCATCGGAAGGCATCCTAAAAATGCTGCGCATTTGCCTTCCTCTCTATCACATCTGTGGTTATCTCTCCATGTAGCAGGACTTCATATCCCCCGTTTTCTGTGATTCCGAAGGGAGCCTTTGCGATCCATGGGTTCTTTATCTTTATGTTCCTCTCTCTTCCTCCTGCCTTTATGCCCTGTATCTCCAGCTGTTCGATGCGCCGCCCCTCCATAACGCCTCGGGGATTCCCCACCGTGCGGTAGGGGATCATGGCTTTTTCTCCATCCGGTTCTCCCAACAGAGCCCATATCCGTTCTGTCACGATCTGCACCCCCTGTCCTGTCACAGGCTCTGTAAGACGGTTTCCTGTGTCAAGATACCCGGTGGTCCTGATGACCACGCCGTTGTCTGACAAGATCACCGGATACCGGTCCTTTCTCTCCCAGGCCATCTCCCCGGCGAACTGCCACATTCCCCACACAAGAAAGCAGGTTCCTGCTGCCAGAAAAATCCAGGCAGCCCAGGGAAGAGCTTTAAAAGCCTGGCCCGCTCCCATAGCTCCCCTGAGGAGCTCCATGACTCCTCCGGCAAATGCCGACAGCATATACAGGCTGACCGCGGCCTTGATCCGTTCCCGCCAGTCCTCAGGCCTGTAAGCTGCAGAGGTCATGGCCAGTGCCGTCCCCGCGGAGGCTGCCAGCCATACCCAGGCCGGAAGCCGCAGCAGCAGGATCTCCAGACATCCGAAAATGCCTCCTATTGCCGCTCCCATGGCCACCTGCCTCAAAACCACAGGCCTTTTTAGGATTTTTGACAGGGCAAGCAGCAGAAGAAAATCCATAATAAAGTTAATGATAAAAACAATATCTATGTAAAGATCCGCCTCCACGTCACGATCCCTCACCTCCTGACACCAGTTGATGTGCGCTGACAACCCTCATTATAAAAAATACAGGGCAGGAAATTTGTCAAAAACGGGAGAATATTCACAAAAATTTATCGGGAAAATCTGTCATGAGTTGACAAAGACTGAAAATAGGCATTGGGGATGCTGCCTGGATTCGCTGAAAAAAGGATATCACAAAACAGCCGGAAAATCCAGCCGCTTTATGATATCCTTCTTTGGTTAGTATGACTCCTTTTGCAGGAGATTATCTCTTGCTCCGGAGGAAGTCCGGGATGGTGATATCTTTTACATTGACATTGGGACGGTAAGGAGTTCCCGTCTGCGGCGGAACCTGTCCTCCCTGAGGCACAGCGCTTCCCGCGGAATGGGGAACCTGTCCTCCCGCGCCGCCCTGGATGGGACGAAGGGGTGTGGAATTGCCCATATTCGTGGGAGCCGGACGTCCCGGGTTGAACCCGCCCTGAATCGTATTCTGGGCCGTGGCCGCTGCCTCGGCCTGAGCCGGTTTCTGTCTGTAGGAGTTGAAGCCGGCCATGGCTCCTGCCACAGGCGCGCCGGCTGTCCCCGTGGATGCATGTCCGTCAAGGCCGGTGGCAATGACGGTGATAGTAGCCTCATCCTGGGCA
The DNA here is from genome assembly GCA_947066955.1 of uncultured Hungatella sp. GTDB lineage: Bacteria > Bacillota > Clostridia > Lachnospirales > Lachnospiraceae > UBA3402. The sequence continues at coordinate 233 of CAMTAF010000081.1, read as the reverse complement.
TTCTCATCGTACATGGCGCCGAAGATGATATTGGCGTCATCCCCTGCCAGTTCCTGAACATAGCTGGCAGCTTCGTTGGCCTCCACTAAGCTGATATCGCCGGAAATGTTGATAATCACATGGGAAGCCCCCTCGATGGTGGTCTCCAAAAGCGGGCTGGACACGGCCTGCTTCACGGCCTTGATCTCCTGATACGTCTCATGCCCCTTCCCAGCCAGAACGATCACATCCCC
>CAMTAF010000080.1 GCA_947066955.1 uncultured Hungatella sp. | reverse complement strand
TGGGGAGGAAAGGAGAAAATATTATGGAATGCAGAAACTGCGGAAGAGAATTAAAGGAAAACGAGAGGTTCTGTGAAAACTGCGGTGCTCCGGTGGATACCGGGGAGTGGGATGGGACTTTGGCCCAGGCAGAGAACACGGAACAGCCGGTTCCCAAGCCGAAAAAGAAGACAGGGATTGTCATTGGGGCAGTGGCTGCAGTGGCGGCAGCAGGGGCTCTGGCATTTGCCTTCCTGTCCCAGAAAGATCCTAAGGAGGTGGTCATAGCTGCTTTTGAGAACATTTACCCGGAAGGACAGACCAGCCCCATAGAGGAACTGTTTGGACTTTCCGGCTTCCGGGAGAAAGCGGCCTCCTCTGACATGGAGACTTCCCTTACAATGGTCCTGGACAGCTGCTCCCAGGCTTCCCTGAACGAATACGCGGGGAGCGGCCTTAAGCTGGAGGTCAGGGAGGACAGGACAAACAAGACCTCCTATGCCAATGTGGGCGTGATCTACAAGGACATGGATCTGGCCAACTTAGATATGTACTATGGGGACGAGACCATGATGGCGGCTGTTCCGGAGCTGTCCGGCAGGGTGTTCACCATAGATCTGGGAGACGGCCTGGAGGAGAGGATCGAGAACTCTCCCTTTGTGGGCCAGGCGATCAGGGAGTCGGGAATTGATGTGGCGGGCCTTATGGATTACGTGAGAGAAATGAGGGAAAAAGCGGAGGCAGGGGAACAGAAAACTTTGGATCTGGACGCTCTCATGACCCGGTTCCAGGAAGGCACCCAGGCCAGGGAGAAGTTTGAGGAAGCTCTTACAGTGGAAAAAGGGGAGAAGGGCACCTTTGTTGTGGATGGCAAAGAAGCAAGCTGCCGGGGCTACCAGGTAGTGGTCAGCAAAGCCTCCATGATAGAGTTTCTCCGGTCCTCCAGTGATTTCTTTTTAAATGACCAGGAACTGAAAGATCAGTATTTGAGCCAGCTGGAACAGAGTGTGAGGATGACCCAGATCATGGGGGGAGCAAGCCTTGGAACCTCGGCCTCTGACATGTATCTGGACCAGATGGAAGATGTGACCAGGTCTGTGGATGAAATGATAGATTTTCTTGACAAGAGCCTGACGGATGTGAACATGGATGTCTATGTGGATAAGAAAGGACGCCTGGCAGCGGTGAAGGGAACCACCAGTCTCAACGTGGAAGCAGACGGGGGGACCGATGTGCTGGACATTGCCTTCGATGTCCGGATGCAGGGCGGTTCTTATCTGACCCAGAATCTGCTGGCAGATGTGACATTGAAAAACAGCGGGGACACTATGAAAATTTCCCTGGACAAGAGAGGGACTTATGACGGGAAACGGCTGACCAGTGACACGGAACTGTCGCTTGACGGAGGAGAAAGTGTGAAAAGCGCGGCCGTGTGGACAGGGACCTACGACGGGGACAGCGGGGATTACCACATGGACCTGTCGCTGACCCAGGATGATGCTCTGGTTCTGGATCTGTCCATGGCGGGCGTGGTGGATCAGCTGGAAAAGGGAAGTTTGATTCATATGGATATCGATGAATTGAAGATTTCCGCCCAATCTCCTGAGACACAGGTGGTTTTGAGAGGAGAGTACTCTCTGGAGCCTCTGGGGGAACCGGTGACGGCTCTGGAGGGAGAGGCTTTTGATGTGCTGGCGTCTGATGAGAACCAATGGCAGAGCGTGATTACGGAGTTTTATATGGGGATTATGAGGCTGGCCAATCAGCTGTCCCTGTAAAAGCCATGATGGTCCTGACGTATTTGAGACTGGAGCTGAAAAGGGCGTGGAAACGGTTTCCCCAGGTGTGCGGGGGGACAGCGCTTCTCCTTGTCCTGGCGGCTGTGACGGCCCTGGCGGCATCCCGGGTTCTGTACGGGAGCCAGGTTACAGGGCGGGTAGCCGTGGGCGTATCCCTCCCCGGAGATGACGCTCTTGCCAAGCAGGTGATGAATATGGTCGGCTCTCTGGACAGCGTGGAAAGCATCTGCGATTTTCAGTACATGGACAGGGAAGCCTGTCTTAAAAAGCTGGAGCAAGGGGAACTGTACGCGGTGCTGGATATTCCGGAAGGGTTTGTGGAAGATATTATAAACGGCACAAACACTCCGGTGAAGGTCTGGCTGACAAAAAACGCGGGCGTGGAGGGAAGGCTGTTCAGGGAGCTGGCCGACGCGGGGGCCCTGACCTTAAGCGCCAGCCAGGCAGGAATCTACGGGGGAAATGAGCTGTACCGGGCTCTGGGTCTTGACCAGGCAATCGGGCAGCTGGAGGAAGAGCTAAACCGCAGATATCTGGATTACAGCCTGGAGAGGAGCAGGTATTTCCGGCACCTGCAGGTGGAGGCTTCCGGCGATGTGACCACAGCGGAATTTTATCAGGTGAGCATGTATGTGCTTTTTCTCTTTCTCACAGCCATCCCTGCTTCCGGCTATCTCATGCCTCCAAAAAGAGCCATGAGGCAGAAACTCACGGCCCAGGGAATCGGCCCGGTCTGCCGCACAGGGGCCAGGATCATGGGGCTGGGAACCCTGATGGCTTTTGCCTCCGGTCCTGTGGCGCTTCTGGCCCTCCTTTCCGGACAGACAGGGGGAATGGCAGTTCTGGGGGCAGTGTGGACCCTTTCGGCGGTGACGGTGTCCGCGGTGACGGTTCTTTTGTACCAGCTGGCAGGCAGTCTGCTGGGAGGGGTTATGCTTCTGTTTTTGGTATCTACGGGGCAGCATTTTCTCGCGGGAGGATTTTTGCCCTCAGTCTTTTTTCCTGAAACTCTCCAGAAGATCGGGCCGTGGCTGCCGTCAGGGATCCTGATGGAGACAGGAAAAATGGCTGTGACCGGGGCGTGGAGCTGGCGGTCCGCGGCGGTCTGCGCCGGTTTGGCGGCAACGGCCTGGATTCTGAGCGCGGCTGCGGAGGTGAGACGGTTATGAGACAGATGGGAATCTGGTTTTTCCTCTCCTGCAAAAGGTGTTTAAAAAAGCTGTCCTTTGTGATAATTCTTGCGGCTCTTCCCGCGGCCGCCTTTGCCTTAAGGCAGCTGGAGAAGGAGGAGGGGCAGGAAGTACGGATCGCGGTTTGCGTGGAGGCGGCAGAGAGCGTGGCCGGCCGTGAGGGAAGCTTTTTGGACCATGGCGGGGAAGCGCCCCTGGAATGGCAGCTGGCGGAAAGTCTGGTACAGCGCCGCGGCCCTGAGGGCCTGTTCCGGTTTTACCTGTGTGACAGCCCGGAGCAGGTGAAAGACCATGTGGCCTCAAGGCAGGCAGAGTGCGGATATGTGCTTGGGGCATATTTAAGGGAAAAACTGGATAGCAGAGATTACAGGAGGTGCATCCAGGTGTACTCCGCTCCCTCCACGGTTCTGGCCCAGGTGTCCACGGAGATCGTGTCCGCGGCCTTGATGGAATTGTATGACAGGGAGATTTTTGTGAATGCGATCACAGAGTCCCAGCTGGTAAGACAGGCGGCGGAGAAGGCGGCAGAAGGTCTCCTGTCCGGCGACGGGGCGGTTTCTGACGGTCAGGGGCCGGATGAGACAGAAGGGGCACCTGGATGGTTCCTGCCGGAGGGCCGGCTGGAGTCCGGGGGAGAACAGCGGGATCCGGCGGGGCTTGAGGAGACCTTGGAAAAGACAGCGGGAAATCTGTATGACAAATGGATGGGCAATCAAAGCACATTCCGGTTTGAGTACGGCTACCGGGACTTGAGCGGGAGAGAGGCCGGGGAGGACCCGGCTCCCAGAGTATTTCCGGTGAGAGGGATGGCTGCGGTGTACCTGTTTCTCATAGGACTCTACAGCGCCGTGGTTCTGGGCGCCGATGAGGAGAGGGGACTGTTTGGCCCCCTGACACCGGGCAAGAAGAAAGCCTGCAGCCTGGCAGTCCTGGCAGCCCCTGTGTTTCTGGGGGCAGTGTCCTGCCTGGGGGCTCTCCTGGCAGGAGGCTGCATGGAAGATACAGGGCGGGAAATCGGGATGATGGCCCTGTACTCCGGGGAGGTATGTATGTTCTCCTGGGGGGCAAAGTCGGTGTGCCGCAGGCCCCGGGTACTGTGCTGCCTGATCCCCGTGTTTGCGGCGGGAAGCCTTCTGTTCACTCCGGTGATCCTGGATATCCGCCAGTTATTTCCAGAGCTTGGGTGGGTGGAGATGCTGTTTCTGCCTTCCTGCTATCTGAGAGCTTTCTACTGAAGACACCCGTCAGGGCGCTGACCTGCGCTGGTCTCGGCGAACTTCCCAACGGGATCAGTAGCCGAAATCGGCCAGGTCCATCCGGAGGCAATCCACTGCCAGTTCAATGTCCTGATTTTTTAAGGCTTCCAGAAGCTTTTCGTGGGACTTCATATCAGTGGAAATCACGGTGCTGTTCCATTTGTCCCAATAGAATTGGGCATAGGCCCGGTTTAAGATATCCATGGACCGGGCCAGTTCCTTTGAAGCATAGGGATTGTTGGCAAAGGAAATCAGCTGCAGGTGGAAATCCTGGTTGTGCTTCCAGTGGGCCCACATGTCATCCTGGGACTGCTGGTCGCAGCACAGGCGGTTCAGTTCCTCCAGCCTCTCAAGCTGGGCCGGTCCCACCCGCTGATAGCTTTCCCTGAGACAGCCGGATTCTAAGATAAATCGGAACCGGAGAATATCGCTGATATCCTCCCTGGTGAGCCGCACCACCTCATAGCCGTATCTCGGGATATTCCGCAGCACTCCGGCGCCGCACAGGGAGATCAAAGCCTCCCTCACAGGAGATTTGCTGACCTTATATTTTTCTGTAAGCTCTTTTTCGTTGATAATCTGGCCAGGCTTGTATTCACCCTGGATAATTCCGTTTAAAATCGAGTTGTATACAACATTTTTCAGAGACTCTGTCTGTTTCATGAAGAAGGCTCCTTCTGCCGGGCAAGGGTGATGACTCCCATCTCCGGCGGATTCATAACGCGGAAGAGAAAATGGTTTCCCAGGCCGCGGCTGACAATGAGGTGTTTTCCCCGCTCCGCGAAATGGCCGCCGTCATACTTGGGAAACAGGGTTAAATCAGGGGACAGCAGGCCTCCCAGGCCCGGGATCCGGATGATCCCACCGTGGATGTGGCCGGAGAGAGTTAAGTCCGCTCCCCAGTCCCTGTACGCTGGGTAATAAAGGGGATTGTGGGTCAAAAGGATCTTGTAGCAGCCCTTGTCCGCCTCTCCCAGGGCCTCCCGGACATCCGCAGCCGTGAAGCAGATCCCTCGGACATAATCGGCCCTCAAGGGATCCCTGTAGTACTTCATGGCCATAGTCAGGCCGTAAAGCTTTATAAAGCATCCCCGGCGGGAGACGGTGAGCCAGTTATTTTCCAAAACAATGACGCCTAAATTCCCCAGCTCTTTTTGCAGTCCGCGAAAGCGCGCCGGTGGGAGGGCCTGCTCGTGATTGCCGGGAACGTAATACACCGGCCAGTGTCTCACAAGCCTGGCGGCCAGATCCGTAAGGCCTGTGAGGGAGGCGTGGTCGTCATCCGCCATATCCCCGGTCATGACGATGATGTGGGGCTTTGCCTGGCGGATTCTGTTGATCAGTAATTTATTGTTTTCCCCGAAAACAGCCCCGTGGAGGTCTGACAGATGGATGATCCGGAAACCGCGGAATCCTTCCGGCAGGCGGGGGGAGGGGATGGTGTAATGGACTGTGTGGAGCAAAAATCGTTCCTTTCCGGGCGGTGAGCCCTGTAAAATAAAATTTTCCAAAATGAAAAAGCAATCACTATTATAAAGCAAAAAAATATTAATTACAATAAAAAATCGAAAAGGACCGGCTTCTTTCAGTGTGAAGGAATTAACATGTTGATCGGTAAAACATATTGCATCCCCCAGCGATGCCATGTTATACTTTATAAAACAAAATTCCTGTTCGGAGGAATAACAGATGCGATTGGACAAACTCAGATTAAAAAATTTCAGATGTTTTGAGACTTTAGAAATCAATCTTCATCCCAAATGTAATATACTGATTGGCAACAATGGGGCTGGCAAATCTACGATTTTAGATGGTTTAGCTATTGCGTTAGGAGGTTATCTCTCGGGATTTGACGGGATTAAAAGCAATTCTATTCTCTCTGATGACGCACATTATAAAATGTTTACAGCAGGCAATCGTGTAGAACCTCAGGGGCAATTCCCTGTAGAGGTATATACGGAGGCTACAGTATATCAGAGGAATCCCCGGTTCAGTACTTCTGAAATGGTCATATCATGGCAGAGAGAACTAAATGGAAAAGGACGGCGCACTACCCATGGCCATATGAAGAATATAGTAGAATATGCAAAAGCACTGCAGGAACAAGTTCGCTCAGGTGAACAGTCGTGCGTTCTTCCACTATCTGCATATTACGGAACAGGAAGACTGTGGCTGCAAAAGAGGAATCGTCCTGCCCTGGCAAAAGGCAGCCCTCTTAACCGCCAGATGGGCTATGTAGATTGTATAGCGGCAGAGTCCAATGAGAAACAGATGATGCAATGGTTTGAGGATATGACATACATCCAGCTGCAGGAAGGACATCCTATTGCGGAATTGGAGACAGTAAGAACGGCTTTGAGAGAATGTTATTTAAGTGTAGATGATTCGGTTACGGACGCGAAGTTTATCTATAATGTTAAAAGCCATGAATTAGAAATCCGTATGGTTCGGGACGGACAGACAGAACAGGTTCCTGTCAGGATTTTAAGTGATGGAGAAAAGGGAATTATAAGTCTGGTGGCAGATATCGCGTACCGTATGGCTCTGCTGAACCCTGGTCTTCTGGATAAAGTTCTGGAGACTCCTGGGGTTGTTCTGATTGATGAGATCGATCTGCATCTGCATCCTGCATGGCAAAAGAAGGTTGTAAGTGATCTCACCCGCATTTTCCCTAATATACAATTTATTATGACGACTCATTCGCCCAGTATCCTGGTCAATATACCAAAAGAAAATATCCAGATTCTGGATCATTTTCATCTGTACAAGCCGCAGTCTGCAACTTATGGGCGAACCGTAGATGAAGTTCTGAGGGAAGTGATGGATGTGAATGTCCGGCCTGACAAGATCCTTGCATTGGAAAGGGGCTTTGATCAGGCAATTGACAGAGAAGATTATGAGACGGCAAAAGACATATTGCAGCAGATGCGGCAGATTCTCGGTGAACATGCAGAAGAAGTTATTGAGAATCAGATTATTTTAGATGTGGAGATGTAAAAAGACAGATATGATTTATATTAAAAAGCAGGCAGAGCCAGGAAAGCTTTTGCAATACCGCCATCAACCTGGCGCCCGGTTTGACGATATGGATGCAGATGTAAAAGAGCAGCTTAGGGAATCTCTGCTGAGAGAGCAGGGACATCTCTGCGCATATTGTATGCGCCGGATTAATGGACAGAGTGATGTAAAGATCGAACATCTCAAAGCCAGAACACCAGAAAATGAACTGCTGTATCACAACCTTCTGGCGGTATGCAAAGGCGGCGAGGGAGAGCCGCCATGGGCGCAATCCTGTGACACCAAAAAGGGAAATCGCCCGCTTTTTATCAGTCCGCTAAGCCGGACAGATATGAATAGGATCTATTATAAAAATAATGGAGAAATCCACTCATTTGATGATACAGGATATGAGTTTACATATGTAAAAGCAGGAAAGCACCACAAAGGCTTCAGCACTCCGGATCAGGATTTAAGTGATTGTCTGAATTTGAATTATGAAAATGGCGCACCTATGGCGGGGCGAAAAAGTGCTCTGCGAAAATTCCAGGTGTTGCTGCACCGCTATAGAGATGATCGGAGCAAAAAAGCTTTTTTAGAAAAAATGCAGCAATATTATCTGAAAGAGGACGAATTTCTACCTCCTTATGTTGGGATTCTCAGGTGGTATATTGAAAAGAAATTGAAAAAATATAGGTAAAGCCAATTTCCCATGTATAATCTATGAATAATTTTGACTCCTCAATGCTAAAAAAATGTAGGGAATCCTCTGGACAATTAATCATATTACTGGTATGATTAATGATATAAAAGGTCGGATCAGTCAGAGAAGAACAAAAAGAGGAGAGAGATACCATGGAGAAAGATTTGTATGAGAATTACTGCAGGATCCTGGAGGCGGAGCTGGTTCCAGCCCTGGGCTGTACGGAGCCCATTGCCATCGCCTACGGGGCGGCAAAGGCCAGGGAGGTTCTGGGGATGTTCCCGGAAGGAGTGGAGATGAGCTGCAGCGGCAACATCATCAAGAACGTTAAGGGAGTGACGGTGCCAAACTCCGGCGGCCTGAAAGGAATCGACGTGGCGGCCACCCTGGGCATTGTGGGCGGAGACGCGGACAGCCAGCTGGAGGTTCTGGAGCATGTGACGGAGGAAGACATCGCCAGGACCAGGGAACTGGTGAAACAGGGATTTTGTACCTGCAGCCTGGCGGAGGGGGTGGAAAACCTCTATATTGTGGCCAAGGTGTGGGCGCAGGGGCACAGCGCCCAGGTGACTATCATCAATCGGCACACCTATATCACCAAGATTGTGAAAGACGACCAGGTGATCTTTGAGCGTTCCCTGGGGATGGAGGGGGACGCGGACCATGTGGACCGATCCAGGCTGAATGTGCGGGACATTCTCCGGTTTGCCGACGAGGTGGATCTAAAGGATGTGAGCGCTGTGCTGGGGAGGCAGGTGGAGTATAACACAGCCATCGCCCAGGCGGGCTTAAGCAAAAGCTACGGCGCCCAGGTGGGAAGGACGCTCCTCCAGTACTATGGGTCAGACGTGAAGGTCAGGGCCAGGGCCAAGGCGGCAGCAGGGTCGGACGCCAGGATGTCCGGCTGTTCCATGCCGGTGGTGATCAATTCCGGAAGCGGCAATCAGGGGATGACCGTGTCTCTGCCTGTGATCGAGTTTGCCAAGGAACTGGACTTAAACCAGGAGGCTCTTTACCGGGCCCTGGTGGTCAGCAATCTCATTGCCATACACCAGAAAAAGTATATAGGAAGTCTGTCAGCCTACTGCGGGGCCGTCAGCGCCGCCTGCGGGGCAGGAGCCGCCATTACGTACATGACCGGAGGCTCTTACGAGGAGGTTTCCAGAACCATCGTCAACACCATCGCCAATGTAGGGGGGATTGTCTGCGACGGAGCCAAGTCCTCCTGCGCCGCCAAAATCGCCTCGGCCGTGGATGCGGCCATCCTGGCCCACTATATGGGCATGGTAAACCGGTGCTTTAAGCCGGGAGAAGGGATCGTCAAAGAGGACGTGGAGACCACCATAAAGAATATGGGGTACATAGGGCGCGTGGGGATGAAGGAGACTGACACCGAGATCCTCAATATTATGATTGATAAGGTGGAAGTGGAGTAAATTCTCGCAAATCTGGTAGAGCGCATGAGTGAATTATTAATCATATTGACAAAATATCCTTTCAGGCCGTGCTGGTTCACGATATATCCAGCGTGGCTGATAATGGTTTTGCAAGATGTGAGGAAAACGATGATTGAAAATAAATTAGGTATTGCAGACTCAACAGAGTTAGCAAGGGAAGAGGAAAAAATCAGCAAGCAAAAAGCCATAGAAATGTTTGAAAGCGGTTTTTATGAGAAGCTACAGCCGGGCACTTTTCAAAGTCTTGCGATGATCCATAAATATCTTTTTGACGAGATTTATGATTTTGCCGGCAAATTGCGCAAAGTCAATATCTCGAAAGGAAATTTTCGATTTGCTCCGCTGATGTATCTGAAAGCTGCTCTGCAGAACATTGATCAAATGCCTCAGTCAACATTTGATGAGATTGTCGAAAAATATGTGGAAATGAATGTGGCTCATCCGTTCCGAGAAGGAAATGGAAGAAGCATGCGGATATGGCTTGATATGATGTTGAAAAAAGAGCTCGGCTATGTAGTTGATTGGAGCAGAGTTGATAAAGAGGATTACCTTCTTGCCATGGAACGCAGTCCCATCAAAGATATTGAGATTAAATTTCTTCTGAAAAATGCCCTTACGGATAACGTTGATGACCGAGAGATTTATATGAAGGGCATTGATCACAGTTATTACTATGAAGGTTACTATGTATTTAAGACAGAGGATTTGATTGAAAGGTAGGTAATCCGGATGTCTGCCAGGTGCAGATGGAAGAGCAAAAGGAGCGCTGCCTGCGGTATTCTGCAGGCAGCGCTCCTTTTCATTAGCAGCGGATTCAACAAAACAGCATTCCGCGCTTTAATTCCCGTTAACGCTCCTCTTCACATAAGTGGTGTGCAGAAGGTGATGAGCCTTCTCGCTTCCGGGCTTGCCAAGGTATGTGGAATACAGTTCCTTGATGGCCGGATTCTCGTGGGACTTGCGGATGGGGTTGTCTTTATCGGAATCGTACAGCACTTTGGCTCTCAGGGCCCGGATATCCACGGTGTTGCGGATATAGCCTGGCTGCTGGGGCTGGCCGCCGCCGTTGACGCATCCGCCGGGGCATCCCATGATCTCGATAAAGTGGTAGTTGGCTTCGCCGGATTTCACCTTGTTGAGAAGTTCTCTGGCATTGCCCAGGCCGGAGGCCACAGCCACCTTTACATCCATGCCTGCCACATTGTAGGTGGCTTCCTTGATGCCTTTCGTGCCGCGGACATCAGTGAAATCCAAGGCAGTCAGCTCTTCGCCGGTGAGGGTCTCCACCGCGGTTCTTAAGGCAGCTTCCATAACGCCGCCGGTGGCGCCGAAGATCACGGCAGCGCCGGTGCCCAGGCCCAAGGGCGCGTCGAATTCCTCATCAGGGAGGGTGGTAAACTTGATGCCCACCTTCTTGATCATCCGGGCCAGCTCTCTGGTGGTCAGGGAGTAGTCCACATCGGGAACACCGTTGGCTGCCTGGTTGTCTCTTCCGATCTCAAACTTCTTAGCCGTACAGGGCATGATGGATACGGACACGATGTCCTCGGGCTTTAAGCCCATCTTCTCGGCATAGTAGGATTTGGCGATAGCGCCGAACATCTGCTGAGGAGACTTGCAGCTTGACAGGTTCTCGGTCATATCCGGGAAATAGTGCTCGCAGTATTTGATCCAGCCCGGGGAACAGGAGGTGATCATGGGAAGCACGCCGCCGTTCTTAACCCTCTCCACGAACTCATTGGCTTCCTCCATAATCGTTAAGTCAGCGCTGAAATTGGTGTCAAATACTTTGTCAAAGCCGATCCTTCTGAGGGCCGCGGCCATCTTGCCCTCCACGTTGGTGCCGATGGGGTAGCCGAATTCCTCGCCCAGGCCTGCCCGGACAGCGGGAGCGGTCTGCACGATCACATGCTTTGCCGGGTCGGCGATGGCGGCCAGAACCTGATCGATCTGGGACTTCTCCTGGAGAGCGCCGGTAGGACATACCGCGATACACTGGCCGCAGGATACGCAGCTGGTCTCTCCCAGCCCCATGTCAAAGGCAGAGCCGATAAAGGTGGCAAAGCCTCTCATGTTGGCTCCGATGACGCCGATGCCCTGAGTCTTCTCGCACACAGCCATGCAGCGGCGGCACAGGATACACTTGGAATTGTCCCGAAGCATGTGGGCAGCGCTGTCGTCGATGACAGAAGGGGTCTTCTCGCCGTCGTAGTAAGCTTCGTCGTCCACGCCCAGCTCTTTTGCCAGCTGCTGCAGCTCACAGTTGCCGCTTCTCACACAGGAGAGACACTTTCTCTCGTGGTTGGACAGAAGGAGCTGCAGGGTCTTCTTGCGGGATGCCAGCACCTTGGGGCTGTTGGTCCAGACTTCCATGCCGTCATTGATGGGGTAGACGCAGGAAGCCACCAGGCTTCTGGCCCCCTTCACCTCAACTACACAGATACGGCAGGCTCCGATCTCGTTGATCTCTTTTAAAAAGCAGAGAGTAGGAATCTCGATATGAGCCAGCCGTGCCGCCTCCAGGATGGTGGAACCCTTGGGAGCGGTTACTTCTAAGCCGTTAATTTTAATTGTGATATTCTCCATTCCGATTCTCCTCCATTACTTTTTGTAGATTGCGCCGAATTTACATTTCTCCATACAGGCGCCGCACTTGATACACTTATCCTGGTCGATGACATGAGGATTGCGGACCGTTCCGGAGATGGCGTTGTTCGGGCAGTTGCGGGCGCACAGGGTACAGCCGCGGCACTTATCCGGGTCGATGCGGTAGGACAGAAGAGCCTTGCAGACGCCTGCGGGACATCTCTTCTCCTTGATATGAGCCTCGTACTCGTCCCTGAAATAGCGAAGTGTGGAGAGAACCGGGTTGGGAGCGGTCTGTCCAAGGCCGCACAGGGAGTTCTCCTTGATATAGTAGCACAGCTCCTCCAGCTTGTCTAAGTCTTCCATGGTGGCCTGGCCCTTGGTAATCTTGGTCAAGATCTCCAGCATGCGCTTGGTTCCCACACGGCAGGGAGTACACTTTCCGCAGGACTCTTCCACGGTGAACTCCAGGAAGAACTTGGCGATGTCCACCATACAGTCGTCCTCATCCATGACAATGAGACCGCCGGATCCCATCATGGAGCCGATGGAGATCAAGTTGTCATAGTCAATGGGGATGTCAAAATGCTCTGCCGGGATGCATCCGCCGGAAGGCCCTCCGGTCTGGGCGGCCTTGAACTTCTTGCCGTTTGGAATGCCGCCGCCGATCTCCTCGATGACCTCGCGGAGGGTGGTTCCCATGGGGATCTCCACCAGACCTGTGTTGTGGATCTTGCCGCCCAAGGCAAATACCTTGGTTCCCTTGGATTTCTCCGTGCCCATGGAGGCGAACCACTCAGGACCGTTGAGAATAATCTGAGGAATGTTGGCGTAGGTCTCAACATTGTTTAAAATAGTGGGTTTGCCGAACAGACCCTTCTGGGCCGGGAACGGCGGTCTGGGCCTGGGCTCGCCCCGGTTGCCCTCAATGGAAGTCATAAGGGCGGTCTCCTCACCGCAGACGAAAGCGCCTGCGCCCAGTCTCAAATCAATGTCAAAGGAGAAGTCGGAGCCGAAGATGTTGTTGCCCAAAAGCTCCATCTCTCTCGCCTGTTTGATGGCGATCTTCAAACGCTGCACGGCGATGGGATACTCGGCGCGCACATAGATATAGCCTTGGGAAGCGCCGATGGCATAGCCCGCGATGGCCATGGCCTCCAGGACCGCGTGGGGATCGCCCTCCAGAACGGAACGGTCCATGAATGCGCCCGGGTCGCCCTCGTCGGCGTTGCAGCACACATACTTCTGGTCAGCGTCGTTCTGCTTGGCCAGCTTCCACTTTAAGCCGGTGGGGAACCCGCCGCCGCCTCTTCCCCGGAGCCCGGAGTCCAGAAGACACTGGATCACGTCGTCGGGGGTCATCTCCGTCAAAACCTTTCCAAGGGCCTCGTAGCCGCCGGTTCCTATGTACTCCTCAATAACCTCGGGGTTGATGATGCCGCAGTTTCTTAAGGCAATGCGGTGCTGCTTCTTATAGAAATCCGTGTCAATCAGGGCTTTCACGTTGCCTGCCGGGGTCACGGTCTCATTGTACAGAAGTCTGGTGACAACTCTTCCCTTTAACAGGTGCTCGGCCACGATCTCCGGGATATCCTCCACCTTGACCATGGAGTAGAAAGTGGCGTCCGGATAAATGATCATGATGGGGCCTAAGGCGCAGAGGCCGTGGCATCCGGTCTGAACCACGGACACTTCCTCGGACAGGCCGTTTTTTTCGATCTCAGCTTTTAAAGCTTCCATGATCTGCTGGCTTCCGGAGGAAGTACATCCTGTTCCGCCGCAGACTAATACATGTGAACGATACATCTGGTTTCCTCCTTATTTGATGTCTGCACCGCTTAAGGTGTATTCTTCCACAACATGACCGCCTACAAGATGGCGCTCCAGAACCTCCTCGGCTTTGTCGGGGGTCATCTTGATGTAGGTGATCTTGGGCTTGCCCGGCTCCATAACCTCCACGATGGGCTCATACTGGCACAGCCCGATGCATCCGGTCTGAGTCACGGAGATCTTGTCGGTTAAGTTTCTTTCCTGAACCAGGGTGGACAGCCTGGTGAGCACAGGCCTGGCGCCGCTGGCGATTCCGCAGGTAGCCATGCCTACCACCACACGGGTGTGGGCGTGGTCCTCTGCCCGCATGCTCACCTGGCTCTGCATCTTTTCGCGGATAGCTCTCAATTCTTCAAGAGATTTCATATGCTTGATCCTCCAATCTGGCGGCTAATAGACAGCGCCGCCGTCAGTTTCCAGTTTGTTTTCATTCAGATAGTCCATAATATAAGCGGAGATATCCGGCGTGTCAAAGGAAATATCGTCTCCCAGAATCTGCCGGAACTCCCTTGTGTCCAGGACAAAGGAACGGTCATTATACTTGTAACGGTAGAGAAAATCGGACTCAGGGTGGTAGACCACCAGGGTGTGTATGGTGGTGGTGATGTCACCCAGAGGCATCCGGTCAATGTGGGACAGCACAAAAACCGCCGTGACCGTAGTGCCCACCCCTGGCTGGGAAGTGATGGAAAAACTTCCCCCCGTGCTCTCAGCCGCCATCTTGAAAAAAGGAACTCCAAGGCCCACCTTCCGGGTGGTGCGGCTGGTAAAAAACGGATCCGTAACCTGTTCCACCTGCTCCGGCGTCATGCCGCAGCCGTTGTCGTCGATGACAACGGTGAGCCGGTCATTGGGAAAATCCGCGTCAACGGTGATGGACACCAAAGACGCGCCGGCCCTGGTGGAATTCTCCGCCACATCCAGTATATTCAGAGAAATTTCTGTCATCATGACTATTGATACTTGGCAAGGATTCCCGGGATGTCGTCGGGAGTCAGTCTGCCGTAGACCTCATCGTTGATCATCATAACGGGAGCCAGACCGCAGGCGCCCACACAGCGGCAGGAATCCAGGGAGAAGCGCCCGTCGGGGGTGCACTCGCCGTTGGTGATCCCTAAAAGCTCCTCCAGCTTGCTGAAAATCGCGCCAGACCCCTTTACATAGCAGGCGGTGCCCAGGCAGACGGAGATCTGGTACTTGCCCTTTGGCTGCAGGGCAAACTGAGAATAAAATGTGGAAACCCCGTAGATCTTCTCAAGGGGAATTCCGGTTTCATCGGAAATCATGGTCTGCACCTCGATGGGGAGATAACCGTAGATCTCCTGGGCCTGCTGCATAATAGGCATCAGGGCGCCTTTTGTGTCTTTCAGTTCGGCGATCACCTTTTTTAAGGCAGCTTCCTGCTCAGGGGTGCCGCTGAAAGGAACATGTTCTTTCTTAGAAGCCATGTTAATATCCTCCTCCTGATTAATTGGTTGAGATTCGTGTGATGCGCGCCGCAGCGCACAGATCTGCCGGATACATGTTGGGGGACACCCGGCAGGCTATATTGTATTTTAACATGCAGATGATAAAAAATCTACCGAAATATCAGAAAAGGAAAGAAATATCAAAAAAAATACAGCATTATGCAAAAAGTGACGGTTGAATATCGCGGCAGTCAATGGTATTCTATTATTAAAAAGGAGAATTAAAAATTAGGAGGGGAATCATGACAGTTAGAGACGCGATGAATGTACTGGGGGCCAGGGTTCTGGTGGGAGAGGAGAACTTGGACAGGGAAGTGCGCAGCGCCTGCGGTTCGGATATGATGAGCGACGTGCTGGCATTTTCCAAAGACCATTCCATCCTGCTGACAGGCTTATGCAACCCGCAGGTGATCCGGACGGCGGAGATGCTGGACATTGTCTGCATTATTTTCGTGAGAGGCAAGAAACCGGACAACACCATACTTGAGATGGCAAAGGAGAGGGATCTGGTGGTTCTGGAGACAGGGCACAGGATGTTTTCTTCCTGCGGCATGCTGTATGCGGCAGGACTTCATGGAGGTGCGATATAATGGCAGATGTGATTGCGCTGACTTACGAGATATCCCCTGACGATTTTACCAGAGCCGGGGAAGCCAGCAGCGATGTGAAGAGCAAGTTAAAACAGGTGGGAGTTTCCCCCGCCGCCATCCGCAAGGTGGCCATCGCCATGTACGAAGGCGAGATCAACATGGTTATCCACGCGGAGGGCGGAAAGATCACGGTGGAGATCTCCCCCACGGAGATCAAGATGATCCTGGCGGACAAGGGGCCCGGGATCCCGGATATCGAGCAGGCCATGCAGGCCGGATGGTCCACCGCGCCGGATGAGGTGCGCTCCTTAGGCTTTGGAGCGGGCATGGGACTGCCCAACATGAAAAAATACACGGACGAGATGAACATCGAGACAACTCTGGGGGTGGGGACAACCATCACCATGGTGGTGAAAATATAAGGAGAGGGGAGTGACCCATGGATAAATTCTACCATTCCGTGCGGCTGGAGCCCTCCCTGTGCAAGGGGTGCATCAACTGCATCAAGCGCTGCCCCACTCAGGCCATAAGGGTCCGGGACGGGAAGGCGCAGATTAACGCCAAGTTCTGCATTGACTGCGGGGAGTGCATCCGCATCTGTCCCCACCACGCCAAGATCGCTACCTACGACAAGGTGGAGACGGTGCGCCAGTACGAGTACGCCGTGGCCCTTCCGGCCCCATCCCTGTACAGCCAGTTCAACAATTTGGAAGATGTGAACATCGTGCTCAACGCTCTGAAGATGATGGGGTTCGACGATGTTTTCGAGGTCAGCGCGGCGGCGGAGATCGTGTCCGAGGCAACCAGGCGGTACATCTCCGAGCACCAGGACCAGGTGCCCATTATCAGCACGGCCTGCTCCTCCGTGGTGCGCTTAATCCGGGTGAGATTTCCCAACCTGATCCCCCACATGCTCCCGCTGAACCCTCCCATCGAGGTGGCGGCGGGGCTGGCGGCGGAGAGGGCCTTGAAAAAGACGGGCCTGCCCAGGGAAAAGATCGGCATCTTCTTCATTTCCCCCTGTCCCTCCAAGGTGACTTACGTGAAAGCCCCTCTTGGGACAGAGAAAAGCCAGGTGGACCATGTGCTGGCCATCAAGGACGTGTACCCCCAGCTTCTGTCCCACATGAAAGCCGTGGGGGAGGACCCGGAGGAGCTGAGCACTTCCGGAAAGATCGGCATCAGCTGGGGCCGTAGCGGCGGGGAGGCCAGCGGTCTGTTTTCGGAAAATTACCTGGCAGCCGACGGAATCGAGAACGTGATCCGGGTGCTGGAGGACTTGGAGGACGAGAAATTCAACAATCTCCAGTTTGTGGAGCTGAATGCCTGCAACGGTGGGTGCGTGGGGGGTGTGCTGACCGTAGAGAACCCCTACGTGGCCGAGGTGAAATTAAAGCGTCTCCGCAAATACATGCCAGTGGCCAGGAGCCACATGGAGGAGGGGACGGAAGAGTATGTGCCCTGGACCACGGGAGTGCAGTTTGAGCCGGTGTTCCGCTTAGGGGAGAACATGATGGAGAGCTTTTCCAGGTTAGAGCGGGTGGAGCGCCTGTGCAAGAAATTGCCGGGCCTGGACTGCGGGTCCTGCGGGGCGCCAACCTGCAAAGCCCTGGCAGAGGATATCGTCCGGGGAGAGGCCAGCGAGCGGGACTGCGTCTACTACCTCAGAGACAACCTCCACAAGCTGTCCCAGGAGGTGGCCATTCTGGCGGAAGACTTGGCGGAGCGGGAGAGCGAGAACAAGGACAAAGGCCGGATGAATGCCCTGAAAGAGTACATACAGATGATATCGGAAGAGATGG
>CAMTAF010000079.1 GCA_947066955.1 uncultured Hungatella sp. | reverse complement strand
AAGATAAACTTTACAGACCTTTCCGGGGTAGGGCCCTCTTCGGAAGGGGCGGCCTGGGGACAGGGAGGTTCCCGGGAAAGAATTTTATATCAGGAGGATTTTTGTATGATTATTCAACATAACATAGCGGCGATTAACTCTTACAGGAACTTAGGCGTGAACCAGAGCGGTTTGAACAAGAATTTGGAGAAGCTGTCTTCCGGTTACAGAATCAACCGTGCAGGCGATGATGCTGCTGGATTGGCAATTTCCGAGTCCATGAGATCCCAGATCAATGGTTTGAATCAGGCTACCAAGAACGCACAGGATGCCGTTGGTTTGATCCAGACAGTTGAAGGTGCTCTGACTGAGACTCACTCTATGCTGCAGCGTCTTACCACACTGGCTTCCCAGTCTGCTAACGGTACTTATAACTCTGTAGCTAGAAACAACCTGCAGAAAGAGGTTGACCAGTTGCTTGCTGAAATTGATCGTATCGCCTGCAATACAGATTTCAATGGTATTAAACCGATTGATGGAACCAGTATCACAAAGGGTATGACTTTCCAGATTGGCCCCAGCAAAGCCGAGACAATTAAAGTGTCAGGGTCTGATATGACATCTGTTAAGATGGCGGGTGGAGCGATTAATCAGCTTAAAGTTTCAACTCTTTCAGAGGGAAATGCAGCAATTGATAAAATTAAGAGTGCAATTAATGCTGTCTCCACTTATCGTGCTGTCCTTGGTGCTGCTCAGAACCGTTTGGAGCATACCATCAACAACCTGAAGGTATCTTCCGAGAACATTACCGCTGCCGAGAGCCGTATCCGTGATACCGACATGGCAGATGAGATTACAGCGTTCACAAAGAATAATATTCTTCTGCAGGCATCTCAGTCCATGTTGGCACAGTCCAACTCTGTACCTCAGTCTATCTTGAGCTTGCTTTCCTAATTTTTTAGAAAAGTGACTCCGGCCCGGCATTTGCCGGGCCATAATATCATAACAGGGCCTGTGACAAAAGCCATTTTCATAGCTTAAGGTTATGAAATGGCTTTTGTTTTATAGATTATGAAAAGAGAGTATAGTCCATGAAGATTTTGTTTATTCAATGGGATAGCATCGGCCAAAAAGATTTGGAAGAGGCCTTTGTCCTGGAAGGTCAATCTCTCCTTCTTATCCATTTATCACATAAAGAATTATACGATGGTGATTTCCAGGACATTGAGAAAAGATTAACTGAGCTGGTTGAGAGCGGGAAACCGGATATTGTGTTTACAGTGGATTATTTCCCATTCATTACGGATTTCTGTGATCGTCAGAGGCTCCGTTATATCTCCTGGGTTTATGACAGTCCACATGATGCGATGTATTCGGATAAGATTCTTGCCCCATGCAACACGGTCTACACCTTAGATAAAGAAATTTGTTTGGAATTTCAAAGAGCAGGTATTACTACGGTACATTATCTGCCTATGGCCGCTAATACAGACCGTTTGGACAGAGATACCTCCGATCTGTCTTTCGCGTATGATGTGTCTTTCATAGGCGCTTTATACTTGGAAAAAGATTATTTTACTGCCAGGTCAGATTTGCTGACAGACTATACAAGAGGATATATTGACGCTCTTGTAGCGGCCCAGTTAAAAATATGGGGTTACAATTTTATAGAAGAATCCCTGGGACCTGTTTTGGAGGATCTCCGGAGAGTATACCCGTGGGCCACGAATAAGGGGGATCTGCGGTCAGACGCGTATTTTTACGCCCAGGTTCTCATCAATCCATGGATTTCGGCCGTAGAGCGGGTTGATCTGTTGGAAGCGGTGGCGAAACAATATGGCGTAGACTTTTTTACACACAGCAAAGATTTTGCCCTGCCAAATCTGCGCAACCATGGCTTTGCTGACTATTACGAAAAAGCGCCTCAGGTATTTAAGCAAAGTAAAATCAACCTGAATATCAGTTATCGGGGAATAAGGAGCGCGGTACCTCTGAGATGTTTTGACATTATGGGAGCCGGAGGATTTCTGCTGAGCAATTACCAATCCGGCTTCTTAGATTTGTTTGTGCCGGGAGAGGATTTTGTCTTCTATGAGAGCAAGGAAGATCTGGTGCAAAAAATCGGATATTATCTGGAACATGAAAGCGAGAGACAGGCCATCGCCCAAAACGGGCATGACAAGACAGCCGCCAGCCATACTTATCGACACCGGGTAAGAGAAATGCTGGATTTGTAAAAATCTGGAGGAAAGAAACATGCCAAAGATCAGTGTGATCATTCCCTGCTATAACGTGGAACGCTATATAGACAGATGCCTGGCTTCTATTATCAGCCAGACTGTAGGAATCGAGAATCTGCAGGTCATCCTGGTAGATGATGCATCTACCGACCATACGTGGGAACATTTGATGGTTTGGGAACAACGTTATTCACAAAATATTATCTTAATCCATCAAGAAGTAAACAGAAGGCAAGGAGCGGCAAGAAATATTGGGCTTTGCTATGCTTCTGCGGACTGGATCGCTTTTGTTGACGCAGATGACTGGCTAGAGCCAGACTATTTTGAGCAGCTCTATAACTGTGCGATGACATATGTTTGTGATATTGTCGCCTGCGGTTGGGAAAGGGATTTTTCCGACGCGCTCACTTATTTTGATGGAGAGGTCAGAGAAATCGGAGAAAATCTGTACATAATGCCAGATATTGATGATGTCAGAAAAGAAGTGATCGCCACAAAATTTATCGTGTCGGTTTGGGGTATGATCATACAGAAAAGCCTTTTGGTGGATTTCGATATTGTTTTTCCCGAGGGTCTGTTTTACGAAGATTTGTACTGGCCTCCTTTGATCCGTATTTATTCAGGAGGAATCTATATTCTGGGAAAAAAATTGTATCACTATTTTGTTAACGACCACTCCACAGTTATGGCAAGGAATCAAGATTATCATGTGGACTGGCTTACGGCTTGGATGCTGTTATGGGAAGAGTATGGGAAACGAGGGCTTTTGGAAAGATACCGGGATGAGCTGGAGTATGACAGCATGGGGAACGCTGTTGGTTTTATGCACCTTCTGGTTTTAAGATATGATAAGCCTTCTTTTTCCCTGTTTC
This sequence comes from uncultured Hungatella sp., assembly GCA_947066955.1. Lineage (GTDB taxonomy): Bacteria > Bacillota > Clostridia > Lachnospirales > Lachnospiraceae > UBA3402. The sequence continues at coordinate 14,699 of CAMTAF010000079.1, read as the reverse complement.
AACTGGCAAGGCAAATTTTGAGGGAACAGGTACCGGATTACAGGAATAATCCTTACACCAAACGCTTTACAGGAATTCGGCGTGCCTTTTTGGAAAAATTTTATGAGGAAGCTTTTAGTCAGAAAGATTTTCAGGGGCTTGTGGAATACGGGAAAAGCCAGTGCATGATTGAGTAGGAGGATATAAGGTTGGAGAAAAAAACAATGCCGGGGATTTCCCAATGTATGATCGTAAAGAATGAGGAGCGGAACATAGAGCGGGCGCTGTCTTGGGGAAAGGGAATCGTGTCCGAACAGATCGTCGTGGATACCGGGTCCGCAGACCGGACCATGGAAATGGCCAGAAGTATGGGAGCTAAAGTATATGAATTTCCGTGGACCAACGATTTTTCCGCTGCCAAAAATTATGCAATCAGTAATGCCAGGTATGAATGGATTGTGTTCTTAGATGCAGATGAATACTTTCTTATGGAGGATGCCCAAAAATTGCCTGCCCTTTTAAACCGTTTTTCTAACAAAGGGTATGATGGGGTTAAGACGATGTTCGTGGATCTGGACGATGAAGGAAAGGTCATGGATATGCGTTCCCACCTCAGGATATTCCGCAATCTCCATGAGCTGCGCTATCATAGGCGGATCCATGAGAACCTGAAAAAATATGGGGATAAGGCCCCATATGTGGCGGATTTGACTGGGGAATTGACCATCTACCACACCGGATACGGGGAAACAGAGATCAAAAGGAAGCATGGAGACCAGCGAAACCTGAATATGATCCTGGCAGAGCTGGCGGAACATCCTGGCGATTACGAGATGTATGGGTATCTGGGTAATGAGTATGAGGGGCTGGGAGAATTGGAGCAGGCGGAGAGTTCTTATCAAAAGGCTGTATCTCTGATGCCGAAGGAGATGAGAGGACGTTATGGGGTGACCTCTTCCGAAATCTGGCGGCGTTTTCTCAATGTCCTCACCTTGATACCTGGTAAAACGGAGTCCCAATTGCTGGAGGTTTACCATCAGGCCAGGGAAGGCTGGCCGGAAGACGGGGATTACGATTATGTCATGGGACAGTACTATGGTTCCCATGGCAGTTACCAGGCAGGAGAACGGCATCTGCGGCAAGCTTTAGACCTACTGGAGCACTTTGGGTGCGGAGATAAGTCCGCCCGATTATCAGGGAATATCCTGAAAGCTTACGAGATGTTGGCAATGTGCTGCTTTAATAACGGGAACCTGGAGGAATGCGTGAGGATCACCGCTATGATGTTAAAGCAGAATCCCTATCTCATGAGTGTCTTGATGATAATGCTGTCCGCTTTGCTAAAAGATCCGGGAACCGGCGGAAAGGGACAGGCGGGGGCTGTGGAGACGGTGACCTTTTTGGGAAACAATTTCTACCGGCTTGAGTCTTTGAAAGACCGTCTTTTTATCTTACGGGCGGCATTAAGTGCCGGCTATGGGGAGGTGGTAGGGGTGTTGAAGGAAACCTTTACCCCTGAGGAATTCAACGCAGTGGACCAGGCCCTGGAGGGAAAACTGTCAAGGCGGGACATCCAGAAAAGTTCCGTCCAACTGATACCGGTTCCGACCTCTCCTTCTGTTAATAAGGAGAGGGACCGCCTGCATATCGTCTTGTTTTACTGTTCCGTAGATTCCTTCAATTTTTTTGCCGACCAGTTGCATAAGGAGCTTCAACTCAGAGGGCATAAGACCTTTATCCTGGATCTTAGGAATCCCCCGCAGGAAGACCCCCACTCTTACGGGAATTTCGCCCGTTTCGCCTCGTCAGGGATTGACGCCGCGGTTTGTTATGATGCCATGTGTATCCGGGACCAGTCATTGGTTGATATCTGGAATGAACAAAAAACCCTGGTGCTGGATATCCTCATGGATCCTCCCTTAAGGTTCCATCCCTCTCTGGAAAACACCCCGGAACGATACTGTTTATTCTGCTGTGACAGAGAGCATGTGGACTATGTAAAACAATTCTTTGGAAAAGAGGTACCGAAAGTTGATTTTATGCCCCATGTAGGGGTCAGGCCGGACAATGAAGCCCAAATAGTCCCTTACCAGGACCGGGCCTACGACATTCTCTTCTGCGGCACCTATTACCGCCCTGAGGAGCAGATGGCGGAGATCACAAAGTTCCATTCCGAAAATAGTTTGGAGTGGAGGCTTTATCAGGAGGCTTTCGAGAACTTGAAAAGGGACAGCCATCTGTCTGTGGTTCAGGGAATCTTCCTTACCATAGACCAGATGGGCCTGAAGCTTTCCCGGGAGGCCTTAAAATCCATGCTGAACCTCTCCAATTATGTGGACTGGGCTATCCGCATGTACCAGAGGGGACGGGTGGTGACAACCCTGGCGGAATCCGGGCTGGATCTCTACCTTCTGGGCCGCGGCTGGGAAAACCTCCCCGCCTCCACCCTCCCCAATGTCCACCGGATTGATGACCGGATCCCTTACGGGGATACCCTGCCCTACATGGCAGACGCCAAAATCAACCTGAACGTGATGCCGGGATTCAAACAGGGAACCCACGACCGGATCTTTAACACCCTGCTCCAGCATTCCGTGCCCCTGACCGACAGCAGCGCCTGGATTGATGACAATTATAAAGACGGCGTGGATATCGCCCTCTATGACCTGGACCATCTGGAAAAGCTTCCGGATATTGCCAGAAACCTTCTTGGTGACAGGGAACTGGCGGAGCGGATCATTGAGAACGGTTATCAAAAGACGGCAGGGAACTTCACCTGGGGCCACTGTGCCGACTGGATTGTAAAGGCCATCAAAGAGGAGGTGGATCAGCCGTGAGCGGTATAAGCCCGTCGTTTTATAAAAAGGAGATCCGGTCGGATTTCCTGGTGGACGAGAAGAGGAAAAAGGTGTGGGCCGTGGAGCTTGAAATGTTGGAAAAGCTAGATGAGGTATGTAAGAAACACGGCATTCCCTACTGGGCTTTCTACGGGACACTCCTTGGGGCGGTACGCCACCAGGGTTTTGTGCCTTGGGATGACGACATTGACCTGGTAATGTTCCGGGACGGTTACAAGAGGTTCCAGGAGGTAGCGCCCTATGAATTCCAGGAACCCTACTTTTTCCAGAACTCTTACACGGACCGGAGGATCTGGGCCTTGTCAAAGATCCGTGACAGCCGTACCACCGGGATTGAATTCAGGGACTTGAGAGACTTCCATCAGGGGATCTTTATAGACATCTTTCCCCTAGACAGTGTAGCAGATGGAATTCATGGGGAGTTTAACTCTGTCCGGGAGACCCAGGGGCTTCTCTGGAGCCTGGTTATGGATCCAGGGGGGACCTTGACTGGCTTAAAACAGGAACTGATGGAGGGCAGGCGGGGAACCGGAGAGCTTCAGATTTTTCTGGAGATCGCCAAAAAGGACATACGGGAACGGTTCCGCATTTTTGAGGAGTTCAGCCTTGCCCATTTCGGGGAGACGGAGGACGTGAATTATATCACCTATGAGTTGAACCCTTGCAACTATAAAAGTGTAAAAAAGGATTGGTTCCGGGACACCGAGTTTCTCCCTTTCGAACATCTGATGGTTCCGGTTCCCGGGGGCTATGACAAGATCCTGACCCAATGCTATGGGAATTACCGCCAGTGTGTGCGGGGAGGGGGGCTGCATCAGGATATAATCCTGAATCCGGATATCCCCTATAGCGAGTATTTCGACCGATACCTTTGAGCTAATGACTGAGGCGCCCTATATCATCACCGGGCTGTTACAGCAGGCCCCATAACATCACACGCTGATATCAGGAGGAACCATGAAGATCTTAAATATAGAGTGGAAAGCTTTCGGAAACCAGGACATAGTGGACGCCCTCCTCGCGGAAGGGCATGAGGTCGCCCATTTCCCTTTTTCTAAGGAGGAGAACTCCAGGAAGAACCCAGAGGCAGAACGTAGGCTGTCTGACACCCTACGCGCAGAAAGTCCGGATGCCGTGTTTTCCTTTAACTTTTTCCCCATTGTCTCCAAAGCCTGCCATAAGAAGGGGGTTCCTTATGTCTCCTGGGTCTACGATTCCCCCCATGTGAGGCTGTACTCCCACACCATTTTAAATCCTGTCAACCGCGTCTATGTATTTGATAAGGAAGTTTACCGGGAGTTCCACGAGGCGGGGGTTCCCACGGTGCGCTACCTTCCCCTGGCGGCCAACACGGAAAGGCTGGATGCCATGGGGCAGGCCGGGAAACTGCCATACCATTACGATATCTCCTTTGTGGGCGCCCTCTACACGGAAGTCCACCGTCTGTTTGACCGGATGGCGGAGCTGCCTGATTACGCCAGGGGATACCTGGACTCCCTGATGTCCGTCCAGAGGAAGATCCAGGGATACAACTTTATCCAGGAATCCCTCGGGCCGGTCATGCCCTACCTATATAAGGCCCTTCCCCTGGACCCCAACCCGGATGGGGCGGAGACCCGGGAGTTCCTCTATGCCCAGTACGTGGTCAACCGCAAGATCACCGGGCTGGAGCGGACAGCGCTTCTGAGGGAAATCGCCAAAAGGCACGCTGTTGATCTCTTTACGTTTGACGATAGGTTCACCATGGAGAACTTAAGGAACCATGGTCAGGTGGACCCTTATGAGGAGATGCCCCGGGTGTTCAAGGAAAGCAAAATCAACCTGAACATCACCCTGCGGAGCATCAAGAGCGGAATTCCCCTCCGGGGGTTTGACATCATGGGAAGCGGTGGATTCCTGCTGAGCAACTTTCAGCCGGACTTCCTGGAACTGTTCACGCCGGGGGAGGATTTTGTGTTCTATGAGAGCGAGGGGGATCTGCTGGACAAAATTGATTACTACCTGTCCCATGACAGAGAACGGGAGGCGATCGCCAGGAGCGGCCATGACAAGGTGGCCGCGGGCCATACTTACCGCCACCGGGTCCGGGAGATGTTTGATTTTTAGGAGGGATATGCCATGAAAGCGCTAATCTTAAATTCCGGCAGAGGGAGCCGCATGGGGGAGCTTACCGCCCGCCGCCCCAAATGCATGACGGAGCTCTCCCCCGGGGAGACCATTCTCAGCCGCCAGCTGAGGCTCTTAGGAGAGGAGGGGATCCGGGAGGCGGTCATAACCACCGGCTATCTGGAGGGGGAGCTGGCCAGGTACTGCCATACCCTGGACTTCCCCATCCATGTCACTTTCGTGAGAAACCCTGAGTACGAAACCACCAACTACATCTACTCCATTTACCTGGCCAGGGATCTCCTTGACGACGACCTTCTCCTCCTCCACGGCGACCTGGTTTTCGAGAGCTCGGTCCTGGAGTCGGTCCTGGCGAGCCCCAGAAGCTGTGTGGCGGTCAGTTCCTCAAAAGAGCTTCCGAACAAGGACTTCAAGGCGGTCATCGAGGACGGGCTGGTCACAAAGATCGGGGTGGAATTCTTCCAGGAGGCCGTGGCCGCCCAGCCCCTGTACCTGCTTAAGAGGGAGGAATGGAAGGTATGGCTGGGGAAGATCGCGGAGTTCTGCCAGAATGGGCAGTCCCGGTGTTACGCAGAGGCGGCTTTCAATGAAGTCTCCTCCGCCTGCCCGATCCACCCTCTGGACATTGGAGACCGGTTGTGCGCCGAGGTGGACAATCCGGAGGATTTCGCGGTGGCCTCAGCCCGGCTGAGGGAGATCGAGTCCAGAACCGTGTACATGTGCTTCTCCACGGATATCCTCCACAGCGGCCATATGGCGATCCTGAAGAGGGCGCGGAAGCTGGGGAAGCTGATTGTCGGCGTCCTCTCGGACGAGGCCGTAATCAGCTATAAGCGTTTCCCGCTTTTGCCCTATTCGGAAAGAAGATCCTTGTTCGAGAATATCTCAGGTGTGTATAAAGTGGTGGAGCAGAGAACCTTAAGCTACCGGGAGAACCTGGAAAGATACCGCCCCGCCTACGTGGTCCATGGGGATGACTGGACCAGCGGGGTCCAGAGGCCGGTGCGGGATGAAGTGGCTTCTGTGCTGGCCTCCTATGGGGGGATCCTGGTGGAATTTCCCTACGCGAGGGACAAGAAATATCAGGCTCTGGAGGAAAGAGCCAGAGCGGATTTATCGCTGCCTGACGCGCGCAGGGCAAGGCTTAGGAAGGCGATCTCCATGAAGGGAACCATCTCGGCGCTTGAGGCCCACAGCGGAATCACGGGCCTGATCGCGGAAAAGACCGTGGTCTACCAAGATGGGGAGAGCCGCCAGTTTGATGCCATGTGGATTAGTTCTCTGTGCGATTCCACAGCCAGGGGGAAACCGGACATTGAGCTGGTGGACCTGACGTCCCGGTTCCGTACTGTGGACGAGATCATAGAGGTGACAACGAAACCCATCATCTTTGACGGGGATACCGGAGGGTTGGCGGAGCATTTCGTGTACACGGTAAGGTCCTTAGAGAGGATGGGGGTGTCCATGGTGATTATAGAGGACAAAACGGGACTGAAAAAGAACTCGCTGCTGGGCACGGAAGTGATCCAGACCCAGGCCAGCATTGAGAGCTTCTGTCAGAAGATCCGAGCGGGGAAGAGGGCGCAGAAGACAAAGGACTTCATGATCTGCGCGAGGATTGAGAGCCTGATCCTGGAGAAGGGGATGGAGGATGCGCTGGAGAGGGGAAAGGCGTATGTGAATGCGGGGGCGGACGCAGTGATGATCCATAGCCGGAGGAGAGATGCGGGGGAGATTTTGGAGTTCGCAGAGAGATTCCGTCAGGAGGACGGGGAGACGCCGCTGGTGGTGGTGCCCACTACGTTTAATGAGGTGACAGAGGAAGAACTGAAAAGGAGTGGGGTAAACATCGTGATCTACGCGAACCAGCTGACCAGGAGCGGGTTTCCGGCCATGAAGCGGGCGGCCAGGCTGATTCTGGAGAACCATAGAGCGAAAGAATGTGATGAGATCTGTATGCCGTTTAATGAAATAATCCGATTAATACCTGAAGAAAGTGGGGATTAAATCATGGACAAAGTAAAAATTTCCCAGTGTATGATTGTAAAGAACGAGGAGAAGAACATCGAGAAGGCTCTCTCATGGGGAAAAGGCGTCGTGTCTGAGCAGGTTGTGGTGGATACCGGCTCCACAGACCGCACCGTGGAACTGGCCCAGCAGCTGGGGGCCTCCGTGTATCACTTCCCCTGGGTGGACGATTTCTCGGCCGCCAAGAATTTCGCCATCAGCAAGGCTGCTTATGAATGGATCGCCCTGTTGGACGCGGATGAGTATTTCTCCGAGGAAGACGCGAGGAAGCTGCCGTCATTGCTGGCCAATCTAAAAAACACGCCTTATGACGGGCTGGCCACAAACTGGATCCATTTGGACGACAACGGGACGATCGGAATGATCGACACCCAGGTGAGGCTCTTCCGCAACCGGCCGGGCCTGCGGTATCGCAGGAGGATCCACGAGTACCTGGCCTGGGAGGACGGCCGGGGAATCTCCTACTGCCAGGACACGGAGGGCTTATCCCTGTTTCATACCGGATACGGGGAGGCTGCAAAAAAGAAAAAGCAGGGAGGGGGAAGGAATTTAAGGCTGATTCAGGCGGAGCTAAAGGACCACCCGGATGATTTTGAGATGCTATCCTATCTGGGGAATGAGTATGTGGGGCTGGAGGAATACGATCTGGCTGTGAAGACTTACCGGAAGGTGCTCTCCTGTATGCCTCGGTGGACGCAAGGAGTCTACCATGTGGCGGCCTCGGAGGTTCCCTTGCGCCTGCTGTCCGTGATGGTGGACCAGCCGGGCACAAAAGAGCAGGAGCTTTTGGAGATCTACCAGAAGGCGGTGGAAGGCTGGCCGGAGGAAGGGGATTATGATTATTTCATGGGGCTCTATTACTCCCGCCGGGGCGATTACGCCAAAGCGGAGGCGCACATTCGCCGGGGGCTGGAGATTATGGAGAAATATGGGAACTGCCAAAAATCCATGGTGATCTCAGGAAAGATCCTGGGAGTGTACGAGCTGCTGGCGGCCTGCTGCCTGAACAATGGAAACCCGGAGGAAACCGTCCGCCTGGCAACGCTAACCTTAAAGGAGAATCCGTATCTGATGGGAACCCTTGTCCTGTTCATGATCGCGTTCCGCGGCGGGATGGAGAAAGCGGGAGGAGGGAAAGAAGGCGCAAGGCAGGTTGCGTCATTACTGGAGAAATCCTTTTATAATTTTTCGGAATTGAAAGATCGAATATTTGTACTGCGCGCGGCGGAGTCGGCTGGGTATCAGGAGCTGTCTCAAGTGATTCGTGGGTTATTCTCCCCGGAAGAGCTGGATGCCATAGACAGAAGTCGAGGCACTCTGTAAAATTTACTTGCAGGCGGGAAACGTGATCCCCCGCCTGCCTCTCCAATCACATGTCATGACTCTACTATCCAATTAATACTGTCTTCCCCCTAAACGCAAATCCATATTTACGTATTCTGTCTGATGGGATTCCTTTCTCCACAAGCAAGGCTTCATATTTCTTTACCTCGATCTGTTCCAAAGCCGCCTTTACTGTATCTTTCAGATCCTTTTCATCATCTATGTCCTGGGCTTTAAACTCCAGGATAATTCCATCCTCCTCTGGATTTCGCGGTTCCAGCATCACGTCATATCTTCCAAATCCACTTTCTCTGTTTGATGTTAAAACATACCGGTCCGCCAAATCCACCATCAGTCCCAGCACGAATCCATGATAGAATCTCTCCGGTTCTTCCTCGGAGGGATTTTTTCCGGTATCGAAATAACTGAAGGTAGTCATAGCTACCCGGTTCATATAGATATTCATGGCCTTGATATCACCTATGAGGAGGGCCTTAATGAAATCATTATAAACAGATACAGAACCGGAGAACCATTTTCTCACCATATTGCGGAACATAAGCCTTACTTCAAAATTTGTCAGCGCCAACTGATATTCCTGCTTCCAGTCTCCAAAATCCGTCATATGGGTATTCAGATTTTTTACTTTCAGATATCCGCTGGCCAGCAGAAGACTCCATACCGCCTGCTCGTCATTATACAACTGGTCATATACAATCTGTTCATCTAACTCTGCGGTGATCGTTTCCCCCTGTAATAGATATTGTAAAGAGGTTTTTAATTCCTTGCTCCCCCTACGAACCAATTTGTCCACAAGGCTGTTGGAACTGGAATTGACCCAATAAGGAGCGAATTGCCTTTTATCCAGATAGCTTGAAATCGACCAGGGATTATAAATATCCGTTTTCTTTCCAAAAGTAAATCCATCATACCAGCGTTTCACCTCCTCCCTTTGGTCAGACAGGCCGTATTCATCCAGAGCGGCAAAGACCTCCTCTTGCGTGAACCCAAAACAATCCTCGTATTTTTCTGTGGTTGTGGTGATCACCTCAAGATTATTCAGATCAGAAAATATCGATTCCTTACTGACCCTAGTGATCCCTGTCATAATAGCCCTCTCCATATAAGGATTGGTTTTAAAGGTAGAATTAAAGATACCTCTTGTGAAGGCGGCCAGTTCATCCCAATATCCGTTTACATAGGCTTCCTGCATGGGAGTATCATACTCATCTAAAAGGATAATTACTTTTTTTTCATAATACCGGGAGAGATAATTGGACAATGCCCTTATGGATCCGGCAGCTTCGTAATCCTCCATATTATCGGAGATATTCCGAAAGTCTTTTTTCTCGTTTTCATTCAGGACATCCCCTCTAAGGAGAAAGTCATGTTGGTTGTAAATAGATTTAATAATACTGCATATTTTTTTTCTTGTCTGAGAAAAAGAGTTTTCCTTTACATCGGCAAAACTGATAAAAATAACTGGATAAGTTCCCTGAATATTTCTGAAGTGTTCCTGATCCCAGATTTTTAGCCCCTCAAACAAGTCTCCCCTGTCTTTATATTGAACGGAAAAGAACGCCTCAATCATGCTCATATTCAGAGTCTTCCCAAAGCGGCGCGGTCGGGTGATCAGAGTGACCATATCTTTCTCAATCCACCATTTTTTAATGAGCTGTGTCTTATCAATATAAAAACAATGTTCCTTTCGGATAACCTCAAAATTTTGATGTCCGATTCCTACAGTTTTTTTCACGGATTTACTCCCCCTTTTTGGTCAGTTCAATCTGTCGTATATATTAGTTGTATCCTGCTTTTCCAATTAACACACTTTTCCCGCTGAAGGCGAATCCGTACTTTCGGATATTTTCCTTTTCAACCTCTTTCATAACCAAAGCGGACTCATATCTCTTCTCCTCAATCTGCCTCAACGCTGCTTCCACAGTTGCGTCCAAATCCTTTTCCTTCCTTGGCTGGAATACCTTAAATTCCAAAATGATTCCCGCGTCTTTTTTCACATCTACGGGTTCCAGCATCGCGTCATAACGTCCAAAGCCGCTTTCCCGGTTTGAGGTTAGAATGTAACGGCCCGATAGGTCCACCATTAACCCCAGCACAAAACCATGATAAAATTGTTCCGGCTCCTCCTCTGACGGCCTCTTTCCAGTTAGTCAGGGACAGGGTGTAATGCCACCGCCCGGTTTTTTCATCAAATATTCAGGGTTTTCCCAAACCGGCGTGACCGGGTGATCAGGGTGACCGCATCTTTCTCAATCCACCATTTTTAATGAGCTGTGTCTTATCAATATAAAAGCAATGTTCCTTCTGGATAATTTCAAAATCCTGATGTCCGATTCCCATGTTTTTTCACGTAATTCCTTCTCTCTCCGATTATCTCAAGCTATCGGCTGCTTTAGTTATCCCAAGTCGCTTATATGACAGCAAACGATAGATGCATTTTTCCATTTTTATTAAATTAAAACAATAGCTACCACGCTCAAACAAATCCACAATTATAGGAACTGCTATCCCTAGTCTATCATGAATTCTTTTACTTAACAATCTTTTTTTCTTCTTTCGATAGTATATTGACAGATTTATAAGATTAGAATATAATTAGTTAAAAAGTCATACAATTAAGATGAAAGAAACATATTTATAGAATAATCGCAGTAAAAAGTATAGCGGATGCGGAGCTATACAACATTATTGTTCAATCTATATATCGAGAACATGAAAAGGGGTGGACGCAGTGAACGTATTGATAGATTTATCAAGTAAGGTAGTTGAACTAAATTCCATGGAATATGATAGCGGAAGAGATGATAAGGATCTTCTTAAATTATATAAAGCCTTGTGGGATATAGCCTCTCAGAAACAACAACAAGAATTCGAGGCCGTATCACATGAAACGATGGAGTTGATCAAAACAGGAAATTTAACTGATCAAAAAGAGAAAGAATGGTTGAGATATGTTTTTAACTTGTTTGGGATCGTTATGGCTGAAAAAATTTACAGCAATACAAAGGTAGTTTCTATAAAAGATGTGGATCAAATTATAGACTATTATGAATACGGCTGTATTCAAGATGATATAGCAAGCTTTGGCTTCTATGCATGCGCTCAATTGTTGAGAGATGCGAGGCCTATGGTATGTTATGAACTGACAAAGATGGCCTTTATGAAAAACCCGGATCTGGCCCAGATTTTGGGGGTAAAATATCGTTATGAAGGTAAGGCAGCGGAAGAACACATTACTGAAGAATGTCCGTTTTGAGGTAGTAGAGGGGAAGAATTAGTCCCATTTTTTTGTTCACCCCAGGTTTTGAAACTGGAAAATGATAGAATCTTTCCCTCCTCTAAGCTTTGGATAAAATGTAACTGTTGTAAAAATTATTTCACTTATAATTTTCCATTGACAGATACTGGGAAGATCAATGGACATTATACAAAAAATACAGAATAACTTATCTTTGAAAGTCACATATAATCTGGACTGTTACAATCATATCTTTAACCGACTGGAGGAGTTGGCTTCGGGAAAAGATTATCTGGAGATTGGAATCGGAAACGGCGAGATGCTTGCTGTTGCCCAGGAATTTGGGTATCATGTAGACGCTGTGGAAATATGTAAAGAAGATTGCGAAAAGGTTTCTGCTGTGCTGAATATAGATATAAAATGGTGCGATATCATAGATTTTGAGACGGAAAAAAAATATGATGTTATTGTTATGGGTGATGTGTTTGAACATGTGATCAGGCCGGTTCAGGTGCTGAAAAAGTTACCTCTATGCTGAAAGAAGACGGGGTTTTGTGGCTTTCTACACCTAATTATAACAGTGCCTATGCTCGCATGGACAAGTTTAATCATGTAATGTGGCATGAAAAAAATCACTATACTTATGTGAGTCGTGAAACAATGGAAGAGCTTCTCCATCAGATAGGGATGGAAATAGTCCATTATGATATCAGTAATCGTTACTATGGAGCTATGGAGTTATTTATAAAACGAAAGGCATTAAACTGTTTGTAGGGCATGGTCAAACTTATCATACATTTATACACATCACCCCCCAATAATATTTGGCCTTTGTTCCAAGAATACGCACATTATAGTTGAGGCCGCTTCTTTGGTGATACGCTGCTGCCATAAGAGGGCGGACTGGCTGGTTTTAAGGAAGCGGCCTACACTGTCTATCCCCGACTCAGATTAAGAGATGTGCGATCCACATGCTGCGCTATTTCTTCAAGTATGTTAACTACAGTGACTTGAAGAAATTTTCTAATGATTTCAAAGCGGCAGATAACGCGCTAAATGAAATGGCAGCATATTTTGAACTGAAAGGTTGAAGAACTGAAAGTATTGACACCGTCTTTAGGCTTTCCCAATCAGCACCTTCTTTCCGCTAAAGGCAAAACCGTACTTTCGGATATTTTCTCTTTGAATCCCTTTCACAATCAGAGCGGTCTCATATCTCTTATCTTCGATCTGCTGTAACGCCGCTTCTACAGTTGCTTCCAGATCCTTTTCCTTCCTGGGCTGGAATACCTTAAACTCCAAAATGATTCCGTCGTCTTTTCTCACATCCACAGGTTCCAGCATCACATCATATCGGCCAAATCCACTTTCTTTGTTGGAAGTAAGGAAATATCGGTCAGCCAATTCCACCATCAATCCCAATACGAACCCATGATAAAATCGTTCTGGTTCCTCCTCCGAAGGTTCACTTCCTGTATCAAAATAACTGAAGGTTGCCATAGCTACCTGGTTCATATAGTCATTCATCGCATCTACATCATCAATCAGAAGGGCTTTAATAAAATCATTATAGACGGAAGCAGCGCTGGAAAACCATTTCTTCACCATATTTCGAAACATAAGTCTCACCTCAAAATTTGTAAGCGCCAACTCGTATTCCTGCTTCCAATCTCCAAAATATGTCATAAAAGTTTTATAATTCTCTACCTTCAAATATCCTCCAGCCAGCAGAAGGCTCCATACCGCCTGCTCGTCATTATACAGCTGCTCATAAACAATCTGTTCGTCCAGCTCCGCGGTAATGGTTTCCCCTTGTAACAGATATTGAAAACAGGTTTTCAGCTCTTTGCTCCCTCCGCGAACCAGTTTGTCCACCAAGATGTTAGAGCTGGAGTTGGCCCAGTAAGGAGCGAACTGTTTTTTGTCCAGATAATTGAGAATAGACCAGGGATTATAGATATCCGTCTGGGTCCCAAAGGTGAACCCATCATACCACTTTTTCACCTCCCCCTTCTGGTCAGACAAGCCATACTCATCCAGAGCGGCGAATACCTCCTCCTCCGTAAAACCAAAACAATCCTCATACTTTTTGGAGGTTGTGGTTACTACCTCAAGATTGTTTAAGTCTGAGAATATGGATTCCTTCCCAAGGGACGCCTCCGGTGTACTCACTCTTGTGATTCCGGTCATGATGGCCCGCTCCAGATAAGGATTGGTCTTAAAAGTGGAGTTGAAAAGGCTTCTGGTAAAAGAGACCAGCTCCTGCCAGTATCCATTGACATAAGCTTCCTGCATAGGCGTATCGTACTCATCTAACAGAATGATCACCTTTTTTTCATAATAACGGGAAAGGTAGTTTGACAGCGCCCGTATAGAACCAGACGCCTCATAGTCCTCCATATGGGCAGAAATATTTTGAAAATCCTGTTCCTCATTTTTATTTAGAAAATTTTCTTCCAGAAGAAAAATATGCCGATTATACATATCTTTAATGATGCTGCATATCTTTTTTCTCGCTTGTGAGAAGGAAGTCTCTTTTACATCGGCAAAGCTGATAAAAATTACCGGATAGGTTCCCTGTAATTTTCGAAAATTTTCCTGCTCCCAGACTTTAAGCCCGCCGAACAGATCTCCTCTGTCTTTATATTGAACCGAGAAAAAGGTCTCGATCATGCTCATATTCAGCGTCTTTCCAAATCTCCGGGGGCGGGTGATGAGGGTCACACTGTCCCCGCTTTCCCACCACTCTTTAATAAATGGAGTCTTATCAACGTAAAAATAATGGTTCTTTCGTATGGTTTCAAAATCCTGATGACCGATTCCTACTGTTTTATTCATAGACACTTCCTTTCGCCGTAAAATGTTCGATTGTTTTTGAAAATCGTTTCATGATATCTTACACAGTTTTTCTGCTGTCAAGTTCTGAAAAGGAGGATTTCTGAAGGACCTGTTTCTATTATCTTAACATATTTGATGTTCTTTTGGAAGGAATTATTTATTGGTAAAAACGGAAGATAAGTCATACTTTCACAGGTGATTTTATGTGCAGATATAATAATCTGTGTAATTAAAATTCCCACACTTATAAGATAAACTTTACAGACCTTTCCGGGGTAGGGCCCTCT
>CAMTAF010000078.1 GCA_947066955.1 uncultured Hungatella sp. | reverse complement strand
TTATTTTTTTGGAATCAACCTCCTTCCATTTTTAAATTTAACTAAATGACATTGACCCTTGAACTGTTACGGTCAAACATCTTTTTCAAGAACTGATTGAATTTTATTTTCTTTACATAATGAAACATATGGTGGTATACTGTGTGCTGGGAAGAGGTCAATGAAATCTCAAACCACAAAGGAGAGAAAGCATGGAATTGAAAGGCAAAAAGGTCGCCTTTTTAGGGGACAGTATCACTGAGGGACACGGGCTTATCAATACTGACGGAGCCTACTGGAATCTGCTGAAGGAGAGGGAAGGCTTAGGGGAAATCTATGTGGACGGAATCGGCGGTACCAGGATCTCCAGGCAGTGGACGCCCAGCGAAAATCCCAGACATGACCTGGACTTTGTCTCCAGGGTGAAGGATATTCCCGAGGGCATGGACGTGATCGTCGTCTTCGGAGGGACCAATGATTTCGGACACGGAGACGCGCCCCTGGGGGTCAGGGGGGAGAGATCGCCCTACACGTTCTACGGGGCCTGTGACCTGCTGGTTCGCAGCCTTATGGGACGGTTTCCCGGGACAGAGCTGGTCTTTATGACACCTCTCCACCGTCTGGTGGAGGAGCAGAACGGCAGACGGCTGGAGGATTATGTGAGGGCTCTGCGGCAGGTGGCGGAGTACTACGGGATTCCAGTGGTAAATCTGTATGGAGAGAGCGGGATTCAGCCAAAGCTTGTGATAAATAAGGAGACTTATTGCCCTGACGGGCTCCACCCCAACGAGGCGGGACATGAGAGGATCTACAGGCGGTTAAAGGGGGTTTTGGGGAGATTATAGACAAGATGTCAGGAAACCACATCATTGATACCCGTGTGAAAGTACTCTTTTTTACGCAGTTATTTATTCAGGCAGTCTGTGCCGTGATCAGTGTCTTTCCGGTTCTTTTGATACGAGATATCGTTGATCTGGCTGTCTGTGGAGAGGACCAAAATATCCGCAAGATTATTTATATAGGGTGCTTTTATCTGGGGATTCAGGTTGTCCATGGACTTTTATCTGCATTGACCAAATATTTGACAGGATGGCTCCAGGCTAATCTATCACTCACACTTGAAAAACACATTTTTCAGCACATCAGTAAAGTAAGCTTACAGAGCATCAAATTCAGCGATTCCGTCAGATTAAGCAATATCTTAGCCCAGGACAGTCAGTTTATCAGCGAAAATGTGGTGGCTTCTTTTGGAGAACTTGTGTCGGCAGCGCTGTCTTTTCTGTTTGGTTTTTATTTTGTCTCTTCCATTAACCGGCATCTGGCTTTTATCGTGCTGCCTCTTGGACTGATCTCTTCTGTGATGATCAGAAGGATTTCAGATACCTCCTATAAAAACCTGCTGGAGCAAAGGGAAAACAGTACGAGACTCTGGAAGACGTTTTATGAGGGAATCATGGGTTTTCTTCCTCTGCGTTTTCACAATACAATGGACCGATACGGGGAAAAAATTGAAATTCAGGGAAAGCTTTTAGAAAAAACTACGGTGAAACAGGGATATATTGAAAGCCTCTCCTCTTTTGTCACAAGAACGCTCTTTATGGTCACCATCGGACTCATCATGATTACCTCGGCCATCTTTGTCGTCAGAGGCAGCTTGACTTTAGGAGGCTTAACCGCTGTCATGATGTACAATCATATGTTATCAGATCCGCTGATCAAGCTTCAGGAAGTGAATCACAGAATTCAGCGGCTAAAAGCCTCTTTATCAAGGGTTCGCAACATGCTGAGTCTGCCAGTAGAAACGCCGTGTGAAAAAGGCGGGATTGACGAGATCGAATTAGCCGGGGTGACCTGGGAAATAGATGGATATCTCATTCTGACTCAGGTAGATCTTCACATGTTGAAAGGTCAATCCCTGATGATCACGGGAGCCTCGGGCACAGGAAAAACCACTATGGCCAATCTGCTGGCGGGAATTTATCTCCCTGGAGACGGAAAAGTTATATTTCGAGAAAACCAGAACCTGTCACCGAAAAAGCCAAAAGTCAGCTACATGCTTCAGGACGAATATCTTTTTGACGATACCATCTGCCAAAATATTTTAACAGGGAATCCGACTCTGTCGGATGAGACAATGCGGACCATTATCGCTATTTGTGAACTGGAGGATGTGATCACGCGTCACGGAGAAGCTGTGGGGGAGAATGGAAGCCGTCTGTCAGGAGGAGAACGAAAAAGAGTACTGATCGCCAGAACCATCGCGGATTATGATTCGGATTTGTTTATTTTTGACGAGATGTCGGCCTCTCTGGATCACGGTACTTTTTCCCGGATTTGGAGGAGGGTGGACGATTATCTGAAAGAAAAGACCCGGATTTATATTGAACACAATCGGGACATTCAGCAGCTGGTGGACCAGGTGATTGATCTCGGCAGCGGACTTAACTAACACGGAACCAGGGTTAAAAGGTCATGGATCACACGCTTGCGTGCCGACCCATGACCTTTTGAACGATTTTTCATTCCTTGATCCTGTCCAGCTCCGTAAGGTTAATCCCGGATGCTGTCAGGATAACTTTTAACTCCATATATCGCTCTTTCATCTCCTGATAAGCCTCAGACTTCTTATCTGACAGCCTCATATAGCGCTGCACTCTGGAAAATTCTTCGACAGATACTTTCAGCATTTCTATCTCTGTCATGTCATCACCCCTTTTCTGGCTAAAAAAATGATCCCTGTCCTCATTGTAATAAGATAGAAGAAAGATGTAAAGTGTTCCTTGGGTTCGCGGCAGCCACAGGAATCACTAAATATGGCTTTACACCTTTTCTGTAACAGTGGTATGATAAAGAGGATTGAAACAGCCGTTTCACCGGCAGGACAGGAGGAAGGCAAACGCGTAAGCATTTCTAGGATGCCTTCCGACGACCTGGCAGGTGACGCGAAGCGGCGCGTGCCGATACAAAGCAAAGAGGAAGGCAAACGCGTAAGCGTTTCTAGGATGCCTTCCGACGACGTGGCAGGCGCCGCTCTGGGGCGCGTGCCGATACCAAAAGGAGAGGTTATGAGAACAGTAAAAGAACAGGAGATCGCCGCCCTGGCGCCCAATGCCAACGCGGCGGCCAATGGCAGAAAAATATGTTCAGGGGGCGGGTTTGTATCCCTGAAACGGTCAGAGGACGACAGCTTTTATATGGGGGAATGCAAGGGAAGCGGAAAGAACAATTACATGGTGTCCGCGGACTACATAGATGAGGAGCACCCAGTGTTCCGATGCAGCTGCCCCAGCCGGCAGTTTCCCTGCAAGCACAGCCTGGCGCTTCTCTACGCCATGGCGGCGGGAAAAGAATTTGCCCTCACAGAGATCCCCCAGGATATTTTGGATAAAAGAGAGAAGAAAGAGGCCAGGGAGGCAAAGAAACAGGCAGGGGAGAAAAAGCCGGCCACGGAAAAAAGCGTGAAGGCGGCAAAGGCGGCCAGGACAAAAAAGATCAAGAAACAGCTGGAAGGCCTTGATCTCTTAAAACAGCTGACAGAGGGCCTGGTGAAAGGCGGTCTGGCGGCCATGGGGAACGTGTCCTTAAAGACCTACCGGGATCTGGCAAAGCAGCTGGGGGATTACTATCTGCCCGGGCCCCTGATTTACTTAAACCGGCTGATCCTGGAGATGGAAGCGTGCCAGAAGGATCGGGATCCCATCCACTACGAAAAAGCGGTGGAGATCTTAAAGAAGCTCCGGAGCCTGGAGAAAAAGGCAAGGGGGTACCTTCAGGACAAGCTGGACAATGACAGCCCTGAGGCAGATGACGATGAACTATATGAAGAGCTGGGAGGAATCTGGAAGCTGGAGCAGCTAAACGGCCTGGGGCTTAAGAAGGAGCAGGCCCGCCTGGTACAGCTGTCCTTTCAGGTTACCTTCGACGCTGCCAGAAAGGAGTACATCGACAAGGGATACTGGGTGGATGTGGATGACGGCCAGATCGTTCACACCTGCAATTACCGCCCTGTGAAGGCGTTAAAGTATGTAAAACAGGAGGATTCCTGTTTCGGACTCTTAAAGATCCCGGTGCTGACCTATTATCCGGGCACTGCAGACAGAAGAGTCCGCTGGGAGTCCGCCTCCTATGAGGACATTCCGGGGGCAGTGTATGGGGAGATTATGAAAAAGGCTTATGGGGATCTTCCCACTGCCATGAAGGCGGTGAAGAATGAGCTGAAAAATACGTTGTCGGAGGGGTATTGTCCCCTGCTGGTGTCTTATGAGGAGATTGGTATGGTGGAGACCGGCATGGATGAGAGAGAGGCGGCCGGTGAAGGTGCAGGCACAGGCGGTGAGGCCGGTGGAGAGCTCGGTGGCAGAGAAATCGGCAGGGCGGCGGGAACCACAGTCTATGCCATGAGGGATCACGGCGGGAACCGGATCAAGCTGAGCCGCCTGGATGGGATGGAGGATACGGTTTCCATGATCTCCATGCTTTCAGACAGCTCCCTCTATAAGGAAGGGGTATTGTTCGGGCTGGCATACTATGATTCCGAAGACCGGCAGATGGGGATTTATCCCTGCAGTATCATTAAAGAAGATGGAATCCACAGGCTGTTATATTAGAAAACACAGGAGGGAAAACAAACATGACAGAACAGAATGTCTCCGGGTCCGGAACAAAAAAGAAAATTATGGCAGGTGTGATTCTGCTGGCGGTTGTCGGCGTCCTGGCTGTGTTGATGGGACACATGGTTTTTGGCTTTGGGGATCCGGTGAGCCGTAATAACCGGGCATTTTCCAAAAAGGTAAAGCAGTGGGTATCCGGAGCTCATGAGGGGGAACAGATCTGTCTGTCGGAGCTGACGCTCTTTTCCTGGAACGCGGCATATACCTTTGATCCCTACACCTCAAAAGAAGAGATGGCCCAGGTGATGGGATGCTCCGGGAAAAATCTGCAGGAGACCATAAATGAAGGCATGGTTCAGCTGATCTTTACAGATTACGACAGCGGTTCCGGGGAGAATAAGGTAGTCTGCAGTATCTGTGGGTATGGCGGTAATCTGGGATATGGCATCGATCTGGGAACGCGGTTTGACAGAAGGAGCAGCTATGTGGCAATCAGTCAGGGGATGGATCAGATGACTCTCAGGACAGAAGGGGAATATCCTTGTCTCGTGTTTGAGGGGGAGACCTTTGAGGGAGTGATCACAGAGATCTACGGGCAGTCGGCCCTGGTGTCGGTGGATGAGGGATGGCCTGTCAGGAGTTCCGGTGACCAGGTTGTGGTGGGGCTTGATGAAAAGCAGCAGAAGACGGCTGTCCCAGGCGACCGGATCAGGGTGAATTATGACGGGATGGTGATGGAGACCTATCCCCTGCAGTTGGGCGGACAGATGGATACGGTGATATGGAGGGAATAGAGGGCCGGGGATTATGTGGCATAGTCGTGATGATAGAAGGAGCGGATTATGAACTTGAGCGTGGTTTATGAGTTGAGAGACCGATTAAAGACTGCGGCGGTGGCCGGAACCGGTCTGATAACCGAGGATTTCCGGCTGAAAAGGGCTGTGGAGCAGATGGCTCCTCTGGCCAAGGCGTCCCCGGTGTTTGGGAAGATCTGCCAGATGGCCCAGAAGGCTGTGACTCTGGAGTGTGAGGACAGGACGGCCCTGGTTCTGGATACCCTGTCCCTTTTGGATGCGGTTTTGTGTACCCAGGGAAGCCTCTTGAAGGAAGGACAGTGGAGAGAGATTCCGGCCCAGACCGGGAGAGGAGGGGGCTGCGTCAATATCCCTTACAGTCAGATGGCTCCGGTTCTGGAGGCATTTCGGGGGACGGGAAGCGGCAGGTACGCGGTGATCCGGGATGCCCATGAGGAGAGGCCGGAGATTTTCGCCGATCACAGGATCAAGAATCTTATGGTGAAGGCCTTAGGGGACAGTTACACGGACTTGGCCGACATGGTGGCCGGGTGGCTTCTCGACGAGGGCCGGGAGATTCTTCCTCTGCTAAAGCAGGGATTTGACCCAGAAGGAAAGCGGGACATGGCCAAACGGGTGGAGCTGATATCAGCCATTGCCGGGGGAGAGGAAAATGATTTCTATGTGGAGTCTCTTCTGGGAGCCTCCAAGGAAGTGAAGGAGGAGCTTGTCCGGGCATTGCGGCACAGGGAGGACAACGAAGGGCTTTTGCTGGATCTGGTGAAGTCGGAGAAGGGCAAGGTGAAAGAGGCGGCCCTCTGCGCCCTGACTCATATGAACGGGGAGAAAGCAAAGGAATTCTGGAAGAAGCAGATGGACAAGAAGCCGGAAAAGGCAGTGGATTATCTGCAGGATTCCAGGACTGTGTGGGCCTCGGATCTGATTGCGGAACATCTGGAGAGATGGCTGGATACTTATGATGAGTCGGGGATTCCTTTAAAAGAATTGAAAAACGAGGACCGTCAGATGCTCTATGATCTGCGGAGAGCGGCTGTGAGAAAGTCTTCTCCCCGGATGTGCGCCTGTTACAGACGGATCTATCCGATCATACCAAAGGAGACAGAGGAGCTTCTGTGGGATTCCCTCATGGAGGAGCAGCCTGAGAGTCTGTGCCGGACAGCGGAGGAGATGTATGAGGCTTACGGGGACGGATTCCTCCAGCCGGTGTTCTGGATCGCTCTGCTGACCAAAAGCTCCCGGGAAGTCTATGACCGATTTTGCTCCTATTTAAGGCCGGAGGGGCTCTTGGACAAGGTAAAGAATGGGGGCAGCAAGAGAGATGCCATGGGGATCTACAAGGTTCTCATGCGGGTGAGATATGAGGAGAAGGAGGAAGGCTATGTGGTGTACCGGGAGGCCTGGGATTCTCCTGTCAGGTTTAGAACCGTGGTCTCTAAGCTGGGGGCAGACCTTGATCCCCGGTGGTACCCCCTCCTGCTGCAGTCGAAGGACCGATTTGATACCCGGTTTCGGAAACAAGTGAGAAGCAGCTATGACAATGGATATGACGCCATGGTGGCAGGACTTTTCCGGCCTGACATGGAAGAGCTGAAGGAAGATTACGGAAAGTATTTTTACCAGGGAGCCAGGCTTCATGGGACTCTGGCCGCCGACGTACGGATGCTTAAGCGATGTGGCTGGAAAGATTACAAGGGGCTTTTGGCCCTTGCGGGCAAGAAGAATGACCACATCGCTACCTATGAGATCAGGGAGCTGCTCTCGGAACTTCCTATGACCGGCAAAGATCTGGCCGAGGAGCTGGACAGCCTCATAAAGAGTTACGGGAAAAAGGCCAGGATCGGCGTGGGAGTCCTGGAGATGTGGCGGGATAAGCTGAGGAGCGGCGTTTTGGCGGGAGACTTGTAAAACATATAGGAAAATTTGGAGGAAACCATGAGTGAGAATCATATTCAAAGGCTGCCTGCGGAGCAGCTGTTTCAGAGAGAGATCGACGCGCTGATCGCCAACGAGAAGTACCCGGTGCCTACAGGCTGGCGCATGTCGCCCAAGTCCGTGCTCACCTACATCTGCGGAGGAAAGAGCGGGGGAGTGGAGATCACGCCCAAATATATCGGCCATGAGAGGCTGGTGGAGATCGCCATCTCCACCCTGGTGACAGACCGGGCCTTGCTTCTCATCGGGGAGCCGGGGACAGCCAAATCCTGGCTGTCGGAGCACTTGACGGCTGCCATCAACGGCAATTCCACCAGGGTGATCCAGGGGACAGCGGGGACCACGGAGGAACAGATCAAGTATTCCTGGAACTATGCCATGCTCATCGCCAACGGGCCGTCCAGGGAGGCCATGATCCCCAGCCCTGTGTACAGGGCCATGGAGGAGGGAGCCATCGCCAGGGTGGAGGAGATCTCCAGGTGCGCCTCGGAGGTTCAGGATGCCCTGATCTCTATTTTGTCGGAGAAGAGGATCTCTGTGCCTGAGCTTGGCATCGAGGTTCCTGCCAGAAAGGGATTTTCCGTCATCGCCACGGCCAACACTAGGGACAAGGGGGTCAATGAGATGTCGGCGGCCTTAAAGCGGCGGTTCAACATCGTGGTGCTGCCTTCCCCGGAGAGCCTGGAGGCAGAGATGGAGATCGTGAAGACCAGGATCACCCAGCTGTCGGAGAGCCTGGACTTAAACGCCAAGCTGCCGGAAGCCGAGGTGGTGGAGAAGGTGTGCACCATTTTCCGGGAGCTGAGGGCCGGGGCCACCCTGGACGGGAAGCAGAAGTTAAAGACCACCTCGGGAGTGCTGTCCACGGCGGAGGCCATCTCCCTTCTGGCAAACAGCATGGCCCTGGCGGGGAGCTTTGGCAGCGGGGATATCACGGATTACGACCTGGCCGCGGGCCTTCAGGGGGCTGTGGTGAAGGAGGACGAGAAGGATCAGAAGGTGTGGGAAGAGTATCTGGAGAATATTATGAAAAAGAGAGGTTCCAGGTGGCTTTCCCTCTATAAAGAGTGTAAGGAGTTAAATCGCTGATGGAGAGACAGCCTTTTGTATTTGGAATCCGCCATCTCTCCCCCGCCGGGGCTTACTATGTGAGGGAGTTCCTGGACCGGACGGACCCGGAGCTGGTTCTCATCGAGGGGCCCGCGGATTTCACGGATCTCATAGGGGATCTGGGGGCAGAGGAGGTAAAACCGCCTGTTGCTGTCATGGCCTACACCAAGGAGCTACCTATCCGGACCATCCTCTATCCCTTTGCGGAGTATTCGCCGGAATACCAGGCCCTTCTGTGGGCTAGGGAACATGGGCGCGTGTGCCGGTTCTGCGACCTTCCGTCAGACGTGTTTTTGGGCATAAGGGCTGCCAGGGAGGCGGCTGTCTGGGAGGCGGAGCATGAAGGGAAACAGGAGAAAAACACCGGGGAAGGGGCAGAGATAGGCCTTCCCGGAGAGTCAGGCGATGGGGCAGTGGGAACGGAACCATCGGCCGGCCCTTGCGGGGGGCAAAGTGACGGCTCCCGAGCAGGGGCACAGCCGGGGCAGGAAAGCGGAGATCCTGAGGAAACATTCGACGTCTACCGCGCTCTCGACCGTCAGTGTCAGGACAAAGACCACGAGACCTTCTGGGAGAGGACCATGGAGCAGGCAGGAGATGAGGCCGGCTATGAAAAGGGCGCCAGGGAGTTTGGCCGCTCTTTAAGAGAGCTGGATTTCAGGAGCGCCGAGGACTATGGGGAAAATCTGGTCCGGGAAGCTTTTATGAGAAGGCAGATCCAGGAGGCGGCAAAGGAGGGCATCCGGCCCGAGAAGATCGCGGTGATCACAGGAGCCTATCATGTGGAAGGAATCCTGGGGGATGCCCCGGCCATGACGGACAAGGAGCAAAAGGCGCTCCCCCGGGCAGAGTCCATGAAGACGCTGATGCCCTACTCCTACTACCGGCTGTCAGAGCATTCCGGCTACGGGGCAGGAAACCGGGCCCCGGCCTACTATGAATATCTGTGGCAGGGGCTTTTGAGGCAGGAGCCGGACTACGGGGCCAGGCGGTATCTCACAGGACTGGCGGCTTTCCAGAGAAATCACGGCGGGATGGTGTCCTCGGCGGAGGTGTTGGAGGCGGCAAGGCTGGCAGAGGCCCTGGCCGGACTTCACGACGGCAGGATCCCCACCCTCAAGGATCTGCGGGACGCGGCCGTCACCTGCATGGGCCACGGAGCATTTTCCGAACTGGCCCTGGCGGCTGCTGACACAGAGATCGGCACAAAGATCGGAAGCCTTCCCCAGGGGGTGAGCCAGACCTCCATCCAGAGGGATTTCTATGAGAAACTAAAAGAATTAAAGTTGGAAAAATACAAGTCTGTCACAGCCTCGGAGCTCTCTCTGGATCTGCGGGAGAACTTGAGGGTCAAGACGAAAAAAGCAGCCTTTCTCGATTTGGAGCGGTCCTTTTTCCTCCACCGGCTGAGGGTACTGGGGATCCGATTTGCCCAGGTCCAGGGGGTGCGCCAGGACAATGCCACCTGGGCGGAACATTGGAGCTTGAGGTGGACGCCAGAGGCGGAGATCCAGATCGTGGAGGCAGTGTTAAAAGGCGATACGGTGGAGCAGGCGGCTGCCTTTCAGCTGAAAAACCAGCTGGAGGAGAGCCAGGGGATCGCCGGTGTTGCCGGGATCGTGGAGGAGGCCTTTTACTGCGGCATGCCTGTCACGGTGTCGGCGGCTCTGGACCGTCTCCAGTCCATGGCGGTGGACGCCGCGACCGTGGCGGAGATCGCGGATACGGCGGAAAGTCTGTCAGTGGTGATCCAGTACGGGGATATCAGAAAACTTGACCGAAGGCCTCTGATCCCCATTTTGTCCCAGTTATTTCTGCGGGCATGCCTGATCCTGCCAGGGGAGTGCGCCTGCGACGATCAGGCGGCAGGGAGCCTGGCTTCGGCTGTGGGGCGGCTGGCTTCTGTCAGCGTGGCCCACGACTTTCTTGACAGCGACCGCTTTACAGGGGCCCTGGCCCAGATCGCGGCCAGGGATGACTTAAACACCCGACTGTCAGGGCTGGCGGCGTCCATCCTCTTAGAACAGGGGCTTATGGACAGCGAGGAGCTGGGGCGGGAGGTGGAGCGGCGGCTCTCCAGGGGTATTCCCGCTGAGCTTGGAGCCGGGTGGTTCGCCGGTCTTTCTTCCAGGAACCATTACGCCCTCATCGCCCGCCTTACCCTGTGGGAGAAGCTAAGCGGATATCTGGACACCTTGGATGAGGAAGAGTTTAAGAGAGCCCTGGTGTTTCTGCGCAGAGCGTTCGCGGATTTTTCTTCTATGGAAAAGGATCAGATTGCGGAGAACTTGGGGGAGATCTGGAAAGTGAACCCGGAACAGGTCAGCGAGGTCCTGGGGGCGACTCTCACAGACGATGCCATGGAGATGCTGGAGGGATTGGAGGATTTTGATTTTGGAGACATCTGACGAGAAATTAAAGGAGCGCATGACCAGGTGGCGGCTGATCCTGGGCCAGGACAGCGACAGCGGATTTGAGAAGATAAACAAAGGCCAGGGGGTGGAGCTCTCCCAGGAGCAGTGGCTCATGGATCAGGCCCTGGCCTGTATCTACAACAATACCTCCCAGGGAGGATTCGGCCCAGGAGGGAGAGGGGCGGGCCACGGGCCCTCCAATCCCCAGATCACCAGATGGCTGGGGGACGTGAGAACCCTGTTTGACAAGGACTTAGTGAAGATCGTCCAGGCGGACGCCATGGAGCGGTGCGGATTAAAGCAGCTGATCTTTGAGCCGGAGCTTTTGGAAAACCTGGAGCCGGACATGAATCTGGCTGCCACCATCCTGCTTTTAAAGGACCAGGTGCCCAAAAGGAGCAAGGAGAGCGTCCGGGAATTTATGAAAAAGATCGTGGAGGAGATCAACAAACTTCTGGAGAGCGACATCAGAAGAGCGGTGACGGCTGCGGTGAACAGGAGGCAGCAT
Organism: uncultured Hungatella sp.; assembly: GCA_947066955.1. Taxonomy (GTDB): domain Bacteria; phylum Bacillota; class Clostridia; order Lachnospirales; family Lachnospiraceae; genus UBA3402. The sequence goes on along the minus strand of CAMTAF010000078.1, from coordinate 6,761 downwards.
TCCCCTATCCCGTCTGCCTCGGCTCTGGATTTCCCCACCACCATAAGAAGAGGAATCAAAAATTACAGGCCGGAGCTGAAAAAGATTATCCCGGAGCATTATTATTTCTTTGACCGCACCTCCACCACGGCGGCCAACAAGTACACCATCATATTGGATGTGGACCAGAGCGGCTCCATGGGGGAGTCGGTGATCTATTCTTCTATTATAAGCTGCATCCTGGCCAGCATGGCGTCGGTGAAGACCAGGATCGTGGCCTTTGACACCCAGGTGGTGGATCTGACGGAGAAATGCGATGACCCGGTGGATCTGCTGTTCGGCTTTCAGCTGGGCGGGGGCACGGATATCGACAAGTCCGTGGCCTACTGCAGCCGGTTTGTAGAGAATCCCAAGAAGACCTTATTTTTCCTGGTGAGCGACCTGATGGAAGGGGGAAACCGGGCGGCGCTTGTGAGACGTCTGGGGGAACTGAAAGAGAGCGGGGTTACGGTAGTGTGCCTCCTGGCTATCGCCGACGGCGGGAAGCCCTACTATGACGCTCAGATGGCGGAGAAGGTGGCCCGCATGGGGATTCCCTGTTTTGCCTGCAATCCGCAGAAACTGCCGGAACTTCTGGAGAGGGCGCTTAAGGGGCAGGATCTGGGGGAGATGGCGAAGGAGTGAGGATACAGCCATGATATTTTTGATTTATATGAAACAATAATATCAGAAAATGTCATGGCTGCATTTCTAATATTTTCTCCAATAATAAATAGACTGTAGTGGCAAAATAGGTCGGATATGGGGCCTCTTTATCTATATGAAGCGCTTTCGCCCTCTCCACGGCGAGCCGGATCTTCGCGGCGTTGTAATGCTCTGGCGAAATGTGCTTTTGGTCCTTCAGAGGAACCCCAAGTTCACGGAGACGATTCCGAAAATGTGATGTAGGGCAATATGGATGCTCTTCTGTAACAGCAAAACTTTTATCTTCTTCAGAAGCAGAATCATGGTGCAGCAGCAACCAGATCTCAAAAAAGGGATTGCTGACTGCGTAACCATAATTTTTCTCTTGGCATTGTCCCAGGGTCTCATTCCATTCATCAATCCACATAGGCCCCAGATGATCATCGATATCCATTACAATCCAGAATTCATCTTCAGGATACTTTGAAAACTGGTACTTATCCTCATTTATTTCTTTAAACTGCTCAATTCGTTCAACCAACTGTTTGGGACGTGTTTTGCTAAGCATAAGCGCCTGCTCTGAAGTTCGGTGCCTATGATGAGTGTGAACCGCGTCTTCGGCGACGGAAATAAACTGTATTCTTGTTTTGACAGCAGAAAAAATATCGGAAACGCGATCAAAATATTCTTCTTCCGTGACACTTCCCTCACAGGACAGGAAAATGATCTTGCTTGTGGCAGGTCTCACAGGCCGGTAAGGATTTTGTGGAGAGAAAGGTATCCGTCTGGTGATAAAAGCCATCAAAATCCCCCCTTTATCACAGGAATTGCGCCAAACCTTCCGCTTAAATAGGCCTTAAGGGTATCCTGACCTTTTTGAATATTAAAATCAGACAGAGGTTTAAGCTGAGATTCCCCAAACTGATTTTTTTCCACAAACCAGATTTCATCCTGACGGAATTTCTCAAGATTGATCAGGTTGACGTCATGGGCGGTAAAAATAATCTGATTATATGTGTCATCACTGTCTGCGGCAAATTCACTTAACAGATACTGGGAAAGCCTGGTATGAAGGCTCCTGTCAATCTCATCTACAAAAAAGATCATATGGCTATTATCTTTGATTGTAAACAAAATAGGAAGTAAATCCAGGAGACGCTGAGTGCCGTCAGACTCATCTTCCATATTAAACGACACAGCTTTTTCATTCAGGCGGTGTTCAAATTTAATTTGTATCATCACAGTGCGGCTTTTTTCATTTTCTAAAAAAATAAAATATTTCCCATTTAGACTGACGATTCCTGTTTTGATCTCCTCGATTTCTTCAATTATTTCATTGGGAAGATCCATCTTTTCAGCAAATTCATAAAAATCAAATTCGTCGCTGGCAACATTCAGATTAAAAACACCGGTATCCAGCTTTTTTAAACTCTCAGCAATAAAGGTTTTAAAGTCATTATCCTGCTGTAATCGAAGGGGCAGTCCCTTTACGGTGCTGTCAGGAAAGATGATTTGCAAATTTCTGAACCAGTTAAGGATCATTTCAGCTTTTTTGATACCATTGTCATATAATTTGTATAAAAAAAGCTGGTTTTTCTGGTTTTCCTGGACGCTGTCCTTCAGGATCTCTGCCAGGCGGCGCTCTTTTGAGTTTTTTCGGGCAAATCTTGATTCGATGTCAATCCGGGTCATTCCATTCTCATCGGTTACGCGGGTAAACATGGGAACCATGTCTGATTGTGTCAGGATCATCAGCCATTCCTCATGTACCTGACGTCTGTCAAGGGCAAATCCATACTCGTAGACGTCCCCATTTAAAAAGAACAGAAACTGGAAAGTTGAAATATCATTTAAATCCGAGAAGTGTCCTTTGAATTGGTTGACCCCGGTTCCTTTTCCGCTTTTTTGACCATTGACGATAAAACCTCTGGCAAAAGCCAAAGACTCAATGAAGGATGATTTACCAGAACCGTTAGGCCCAAAGAAGCCTCCTCTGCGCAGTGCCTTCCAGGGACCAGCCTTCGTATCAAGTGTTTTAAAAAAACGCTGATCTCTGGAGGAGGCAGCGGGGAACATAGTAAATTCCACTGGATGTCCGATAGACTTAAAGTTACTGACAATATATCTTAAAAGCATGATAGCCTCCCTCTTGGTCAATTATTTCTTCTTAATTATATTTCAAAACTGAAAAATATACAAGATATTTCAGAGAAGGAGGGCTGATGCCATTTATACAACCATGAAATTATTTGGATTTTTGGTGATACTTGACAGATTCTGTCATTCCCATTTATTATAATATTATAAAGAAGTAGAGGGGTGGCTATGGAGGAATATAGGAATGGGAAAATTGAAAGAATTCTTGGGATTTACACAAAACTGATCAATGGCTATCTGGTAGTGAAATCAGAGGAAGCCAGACGCTACAAGGTAAATGAGCGGACTATTCAGAGAGATATCGATGATATCCGAAATTTTTTTGAGACAGAGGCGGAACATAGTGGCTTTATCAATTCCGTCAATTACGATTATATGAAGAAAGGATACCACCTGGAACAGATTCAAAAGGCACAGATGACCAACGGCCAGGTACTTGCGCTGTGTAAGATCCTGCTGGACAGCAGGGCATTTACCAAAAAAGAGATGCAGGATATGCTGGACAGACTGATTGCCTGCTGTGTTCCTAAAAGTAACCAGAAGTTGGTGGCAGATCTGGTTGGCAATGAAGCCTTCCACTATGTAGCGCCAAGGCATGGGATATCCTTTATGGATTTGATGTGGCAAATGACCCGTTTCCCACGATTTACCGCATAGACCGGATCAGGAAACTGGAGGTGTTGGAGGAGAAGTTCCATATCCCTACAGCAGCAGGTTTGAAGAAGGGGAATTCCGGAAGAGAGTTCAGTTCATGTTATGGAGGGAAACTGCGGAAAGTCAGGTTTTGGTATAAGGGATCGGATATCGACGCTGTCCTCGACCGGCTGCCTACCGCTTAGGTGGCGGCGGAGGAAGAGGGGGTGTATATGGTCAGAGCGGAAGTGTGTTTGGAAAAGGAATCGAGATGTGGCTGAGAAGCCAGGGGGATTATGTACAGCTGGCCTAAAAGCAGTCGTAAAGTAGAAGCAGAAAATGTTCAGGAGGACGAAAAAAATTGTGGAAGGAATCGATGAATGTGGTATACTGGAAATGTATAATTGAGAGCAAAGATATATGTTACATGCAAATAGACAGGAAAAATATGGTACGGAATTTATACAATAGCCTTAGACTTGGAGGAGGTGAGAGGATTGGGGCGTAAGGATACGGTAACTAAGACTTATATGGAGCAGAACAATATATTTGCCGATGCTTTTAACTATTACATCTTTGGCGGACAGCAGGTGATCCGGCCAGATCATCTGAAAGAACTGGACACCACGGAGATGGTAGTTCCTTATGGCTCAGATGGCGCTGGGGAGCCGGAACAAAAATATAGGGATGTGATGAAAAGTCTGACTGCCATGCAGGATGAAAACGCGGCCTATCTTCTTCTGGGAATCGAGAACCAGAGTGATGTGAATTATGCTATGCCAGTAAAAAATCTGGTATATGATGTTATGCACTACGCAAAACAGGTTCAGGAGGCAGCTAACAGCCACAGAAGAGCAAAGGATTATAAGGGACGTGGCAAGGGGGAGTTCTTGTCTGGATTTTACAAAGAGGATAAGCTGATACCGGTTGTCACGTTGGTTATCTTCTTTTCACCAGACGAGTGGGATGGCCCTACTTCCCTTCATGAGATGATGAATGTGAAGGAGGAACGGATCCTTTCGCTGGTTCCTGATTATCAGATTCATCTTATTGCTCCGGCGGAACTGGCGGATGAGGAACTGAAGAAGTTTCATTCATCACTGAGAGAAGTATTGGGATTTATTAAATATGCCAATGATATGGAGAAAATGGATAGGATAGTCCATGGAGATTTCCAAAAATTGAGACGGGAAGAGATTGATGTTCTAAATCAATGTGTAAATGTTAAACTGAAATTGCCAGAGGGAGAGGAGACGATAGACGTGTGTAAGGCGTGGGAAGATATGAGACGGGAAGCGGAAGAGAGAACATTACTGCAGAATCTTAGCAATATGATGAAGGAACTTAACTTGTCAGCTGAACAGGCTATGGTAATATTGAAAGTTCCAGAGGCAGAACGTTCAAAGCTGTCTGCCAAGCTGTAAGCATACAAAGTATGAATGTTTCCTTTTTCTAAACTTTGAGGTATGGGGTTGACCTAAAGGTTTCGCCTGGAAGGCTAGGGTTTTAACCCCAGTATACAGACAATAAAAGATAACCGATGACATCCAGTGGTTTGAAGACCGGGAAGAATGGGAAAACCGGAAGAGAGTTCCGTTCATGTATGGAGGGAAACTGCGGAAAGTCAAGTTTTGGTATAAGGAACCGGATATCGACGCTGTCCTCGACCGGCTGCCTACCGCTCAGGTGGCGGCGGAGGAAGAGGGGGCGTATATGGTCAAAGCGGAAGTGTTTGGAAAAGAAATCGAGATGTGGCTGAGAAGCCAGGGGGAGTTGGCGGAAGTTGTGGACGGGATGCGGGGGTAAAAGATCGTTGGGATTACATTTCAGAAGAAATTGATAATTACTGACGCGAGGAGAGGAAATATGCAGACGAAAGTTGGGATTACATATGCCATTGCCAGAGGATTAAAAAAAATTATAATTTTTCAGGCAGGAAAGAAGGCAGAACACAGAGGAAATGAAAGGGAGGCATTGCAGTATTATCAGGCAGCGGGAGAACTTGGACATAAGAAAGCGATGTTTTCAGCGGCGGAATATTTATTCTATGGACGGGGACGAGGAGCGGAGGATGATCAAGAATCAGACCAGTATAAAGCAGCAGAACTTTATGAGAAACTGGCAGAGCAGAATTATGTTCCGGCGATGAATCGATTAGGAGAATGCCTTCGTGAGGGGAAGGGTATCACTCAGGATTTGGAGCAGGCAGTGTTGTGGTTTCGAAAGGCGGCTGAGGAAGGAAACGCAGAAGCGCAAAATAATTTGGGGTGGTGCTATGAGAAAGGAGAAGGGGTAGAAAAGAATATTGTAGAGGCTGTAAAGTGGTATCGGAAATCCGCAGAGCAAGGAAATACGAAAGCACAAGGTAACTTAGGGTGGTGCTACTTTAATGGGGAAGGGATAGAAAAAGATATCACAGAAGCGGTGAAATTGTACCGGAAATCTGCGGAGCAGGGCAACGCAACAGCGCAATGTAATTTGGGTGTGTGTTATACAAATGGAGAAGGAGTAAAAAAAGATCTCCAAGAGGCCGTAAACTGGTACCGGAAATCCGCGGAGCAGGGCAACGCAGACGCGCAATGGAATTTGGGTCGGTGTTATGAAAATGGGAGAGGAGTAGAAAAAGATCTCCAGGAGGCCGTAAGCTGGTACCGGAAATCCGCAGAGCAGGGCCACGCAACAGCGCAATGTAATTTGGCTTGGTATTATGAAAATGGGAGAGGAGTAGAAAAAGATCTCCAAGAGGCAGTAAGCTGGTACCGGAAATCCGCGGAGCAGGGCCACGCAACAGCGCAATGGGATTTGGGTTGGTGTTATGAAAATGGGAGAGGAGTAGAAAAAGATCTCCAGGAGGCCGTAAGCTGGTACCGGAAATCCGCAGAGCAGGGCCACGCAACAGCGCAATGGGATTTGGGTCGATGTTATGAAAATGGGAGAGGAGTAGAAAAAGATCTCCAGGAGGCTGTAAGCTGGTACCGGAAATCCGCGGAGCAGGGCCACGCAGACGCGCAATATAACTTGGGTCGGTGTTATAAAAATGGGAGAGGAGTAGAAAAAGATCTCCAAAAGGCAGTAATCTGGTACTGGAAATCCGCGGAGCAGGGCCACGCAGACGCGCAATGGGATTTGGGTTGGTGTTATGAATATGGGAGAGGAGTAGAAAAAGATCTCCAAAAGGCAGTAAGCTGGTACCGGAAATCCGCGGAGCAGGGCCACGCAGACGCGCAATATAATTTGGGTTGGTGTTATGACAATGGGAGAGGAGTAGAAAAAGATCTCCAAAAGGCAGTAAGCTGGTACCGGAAATC
>CAMTAF010000077.1 GCA_947066955.1 uncultured Hungatella sp. | reverse complement strand
CGGTCTCGATCTCAGAGCTCTTGGGGTGAACCGGCATCTCGAGGTAAGTGTTGGCTGTCCTCAGAGCTTCCGCGCTGGCGTCGTCCTCCGGGAACCCTTCCATTCCGGAAATCGCCTCGATCACAGCGTCGTTGGTGACAGCCGGGATGGTTCCGGTCTGCGCCACTACCTCGGCGCCTTCTGCTCCGCAGACGAACTTTACAAACTCCCACGCCAGATCCTTGTGGGGAGCGGAGGTGGGGATGGACAGGCAGGTGATGGTGGCCAGTGTAGAGCCTGGCTCCACGCCTTCTGCGTGAGGATACTTCACAAGCCCCCAGTTCGCTACTTCCGGGCCATACTCGCCGGTCTTGATCTTCTCGATCAGGGTGGGGATAAACCAGGTTCCCATGTTCATCATAGCCACATTGCCCTGGGCAAAGGCGCCGGAGTAATGTAAGCTGGAGGTCTTAAGGGTCGCGTAGTCCTGGCATACGCCGTCTTCCTGCTGGGCCAGGATCATCTCATAGTATGATGTAAGGGCTAAAACCCTTTGTTAAAAACAGCTATTTTTCTGGTAAATTAAATTCTGAACTTTGAAATCTGCATATTTTGTTTTCCAGGAACCCATCCGGGGCATTTTGCTCCCTATGGCGGGGTATCACTGCCTTTTTCTTTACACGATCACCGGATTTGGCGCATAGTTCCCCAAACCCTTCCGGTAAGTGAAGAGCTTTCGGAAATTCAGTGCGCCGATTTTGAGCCCGAAGAACAGTTTGCCCCGCAGCCGCCCCCTTGGAAGCTGGTCGGTATGGTAGTTCCTCCGCAGATTCGATGGCAGGGTTTCAACACCATTCCGGAGCCTGGCGTAATTCGCGCCCTCCTCCCCGCTCATCATCCGCTGGGTTTTCGCCCGGTTGATGGCGGACAGGGACAGGACAAACGTTGAAACGCGTTTCCCTTTGTGCGCAGGGCATTCTTCCCGGTACGGGCAGTCCCCGCAGCAGGAAGATGGGAATGACACCCGCATTTGCCCATTTTTGTATGGCTTGCTGCAGGAGACGGGCCCTATGCCCCCCGGGCAGGCAAGGATGGTCCTTCCATCATCCGACAGCCCAAAGCCCGCGTAAAAGCCATTTGCTTTTTTCCCCGGCATATTTGTTGAAACGATACGCACATTTTTGGCTTCTGCAAGCTTCTGGTTGCCGGGTGTCGGATACGCCCCGTCTGCTGCAATGGTTACCGGCTTTTCTGACGGCTCCATTGCGGTAAGCGTATCCGCCAGGAACTGGCTGTCGCTATAAGTGTTCGGCTCAAACCGGTAATCCGTTATGACAGACCCGTTTTCGCCAACGGATTCTTCCAGGTTTGCCACATAGCCCCGGTGTCCTTCCCCTGCTTTGCTGCGGAAGGTTGCTTCTGGGTCAGACGGGTTCTGGAGGATGGACGAATTCATTGTCCCATCCCCGTGTGCCGCCAGCCGCCGGCTGCCACCCTCCCTGACCGTCTGCTCACAAATGCAGCGGCTAAAGAGCTGGTACTCCTTCCAATCCTCCCACTGCCCGCCACAGAAAGCAAGGAGGGTATCCGCGTCTGTTAAAAGCTGCAGGCACTTTTCCGCATAATCCGAGTTCTTGGCATAGTAGAAAACCTGGTTGAAGTCATGGTCGGCCGCATAGTGGAGCAGGCTTTCCGGAATCCCTTCCACGGATTCTTTTTTCAGGCGGATGACCAAATCTGCTATACAGGTGTAGACCAGTTCCAGGCGGCTGAGTTTTTTGATGTTTGCGTCAATCATCATGGAATCCATCCGCCTGGTCCTGCCGGAAATTTTCATGACCCTGGCAATCTCCTTAGACAGGGAAACAATACAGGTGTGCATCAGGTCATTGCCGGTTTCCTGCTCATACTGATAGCACCTTTTCCGGAAATGCTGGAGGCTTTTGTCAGAAAGGGGCTGTTCCGCAAAGCTTGTGGTGTGGAGGGCGTATTGGAGCCTGACATCCAGCATGAGCCCCTCCACAATATCGTCATCGGAATAGTCCAGCAGCTCCTTGATGATGCTTGCCCCAACCAAGACATTGATGGGGGTGTTCGGCCTGCCGTTATTTTCGCAGTAAAGGACACGGAATGGTTCTTCTTCAATCTTTGGGAAAAGTTCATCGGCGAATATTTTCGCCCATGAATGATCCAGGGCTTTCCGCTCCCTTGCCGTAAGAGAAAAAAGAGCGTCATCGATTGTCATCTGCTGTGCAGGGTTTGTAAAAAAGGACATCTTTCGCACCTCCGATCTGATAGTTATATTTTATCATATCCGGGGCTGGAAAGCCATCAAATCAGCAAAATGAAATATGCGATTTTCAATGTGTAACATAATTCACAAGATAAGGGGTTTTTACCCCAACATCATAGTATGGTTTTAAGAACTCATAGTTTCCGTCCACAATGGAATTCTTGCCATCCAGGATACCGAACAGCTGGACAGCGGATCTCCAGGTGTGATAGTGCGCGCCGTAGACTTCCTGTCCCGGAGTGTCGTCGGTAACGCTTCTCGCCAGGGCGTCGTACTGCTCAAAGGTCATGTCGTTGGTGGGATAGTCCACTCCCGCATTGTCAAACACATCTTTATTATAGAACATTACCCAGAAATCGCTTCTGAAGGGCAGCTCATACAGTTTCCCATCAACCGTCACCTGGTCGGTGATGCCGCCGTACTGGGACAGATCCACGCTGTCTTTGGCGATATAGTCATCCAGTGCCTCCAGCACGCCTTTGTTCACCAGGGTGGTGTAGCCCGGCACATCCTTGATGGTGGCGATGTCGAAATCCGAACCGCTTCCTGTCAGCTCAGTGGCCAGTACGGTCTGATAATCCGCGGAGCCAAGGTCTACCATCTCGATCTTTACTCCCGGGTTGGCGGCCTCAAAGGCGTTGATCAGAGGCTGGTAGTAGACTGTGGAGGATACATCCCACACTGCCCATTTCAGTACCGTGTCCCCTGCCGCAGGCGCTTCCCCCGCCGTGGTCGTGGCCTCCGTCTGGGCCGCTGTGGTAGCTGTGTCCCCTGCTGCCGCTGTGGTGGCCGTGGCCCCTGCCGCTGCCGTTGTCTGGTCCCCTGATGAGCTTCCTCCGCAGCCTGCCAGGCTCATGGAAACCATGGCGCAGGCCAGTGTCAGTCCAAGTAATCTTTTTTTCATGTTTTCTCCTCCTCTTTTTCTTTTCTTTTAAGTATCGGCACGCGCCGCTTCCGCGGCACCTGCCATGTCGCCGGAACGCTTGGTTCCAGCTCTTTGCTATGGGAATAGTATACCTGATTTATGGTTTCTGCAGAATGGAATAATTATCACAAAAGATTCACTATTTCCCTTTAAATATCCTCTGATTTTTTATTCCATGTAATTTTTTATCCAGTTTTGGTAATTTTTTATTTTTGTATACAAAGCACATGAAAACACGGATGTAAATTTATCTCTTCTTGTTGACTTTTTATGAAGAATATATCATACTTAGGAAAACCCCGGGAACCCACGCCCCGAAAAACATAAAAAACATCAAGAAGAAACAGGTACCCTCATGAAACCACGTCTATTTCCCAAAACCATAAAAGGAACCATTATTTCCATCACCATAGGCACCACCGTCCTCATCACCCTGATCACGGTGGGGGTCTGCTTTTTTGTGTTTCAGACCCTCTTGAGACAGAACCAGATCCAGTCTGTGGAGTTCAATTTACAGCTGGTGGCCAACAATGTGTCCACGGACATGAAGGATCTGGTGTATTTTACCAGATGGTGTTCCTCCAACAGCGACATTATCCATTATCTGGAAACTTTCCAGGACAAGAGCCCTCTGGCCGTGGCCTCCAAGGATGACAAGGGGCTCAAAAGCGTGGCCATGAACACCTACGACCGTCTCAGGGAAGAGTACCGCAACACGGCCCCCTCCCGCTATATCACCAGGCTGATCGTGTCCAACAACACTTCCACCAACATCTTGCAGATCTTAGACACAAGCGGGGATACCTCTGCCTACCGGGCGGATTCTCTCCGGGACTGGGAATACTTTTCCCCCCTTTTGGACAGCCCGGACCTTTACTGGACAGGGATTGTCAATGACCCTTTTTACCGGAATTTCCAGGAAAGCCCCATCATCCCTATTATACGGCCTATCCGCAGCAGCTACGGCAGCGACGTCATCGGCTGGGTGTATCTGTCCATCTCCTCCAGGGTCGTCACGGATCATCTGAAATCGTTTCCTCTGCCTGATGACAGTCAGCTCTTCCTGACTATAGGAGACAGGCTCTACCGGGTCCGCGGTTCTTCCTTTGAAGAGATGCCCGACGGCTTTGAAGTGCTTTCCAGAGAGCATGTGGATGGGGTGGGAAACGGAACCCTTGTCCGGAAGGTCTCCATGGCCGGCGGCCCCCCGGAGACCCTGATCACCCGCTCTCTGGGGCAGAACGGCTGGTATATCCACCAGATCCTCTCCAGACAGCAGATGGAGAAGCAGAGGGCCGTGTATCTCCTTCTCATCGCCGCCATCTGCGGGGTGATCCTGTCACTGGGAGTTTTTATGGTGTTCTCCTTAAACCGCACCGTCAGCCAGCCTGTGTCCAAAATCCAGAAAAAGATCGGGGAGATCGCCCAGGGAGATTTCTCCAGAGACAGCTCCATTGAGTGGGACCATGAGCTGGGGGACATCGGAAAGGGCATCAACACCCTGTCCTACAATGTGGTGAATTTGATGGAGAAGCGCATCGACGACGAAAAACAGAAAAAAGACTTGGAATACCAGATCCTTCAGAGCCAGATCAACCCTCATTTTTTGTACAATACCTTAAATTCCATCAAGTGGATGGCCACCATCCAGGGCGTGTCCGGCATCGCGGAGATGACCACTGCCCTTGCCCGGCTTTTAAAGCGGGTGGCAAAGGGCACTTCCGCCATGATCACCCTCCAGGAAGAGTTAGATCTGGTGAAAGACTATTTTCTTATCCAGAAATACCGTTACGGCGGCAGCATAACCATTGAGTACAGGATCCAGTCCGAGGAACTGTACCAGTGCAGGATCCATCGGTTCTCTCTCCAGCCCATCATCGAAAACGCCCTGTTCCACGGCATCGAGCCCAAAGGCTCTGCGGGGAAGATCCTGGTGGAAGCGGTGGTGAAGCAGGAAAATGGCCGGAAGGATCTGCAGATCTCCGTCACAGACAACGGAGTGGGCATGAGCCAGGAGACCATAGAAAAAGCCCTCCACCAGTCTCCCTCAAAGAAAAGCGCCGACTTTTTCCGCCAGGTGGGCATCGCCAATGTGAACCAGCGGATTCAGTACGATTTCGGCCCTGACTACGGCATCACCATTGCCAGCGAGCTGGGAGTCTACACAACCATGACGATTCTGATACCCTGTATCACAGAAGACAGAAAGGATACCTTATGATAAAATTACTGATCGTTGATGATGAACCTCTGGTCCAGATCGGAATTAAATCCATGCTCAACTGGGCCGACTATGGCATCGAGATCTGCGGCGCGGCCATGAACGGGGCCGTGGCCCTTGACATGATCGAGGAATACTCTCCCGAGATCGTCATCGCCGACATCCGCATGCCCATTATGAACGGCCTTGAGCTGGCGAAAACCTGCCGGGACACCTATGGGCGGATTCCTCTCTTTATCATACTCACCAGCTACGAGGAATTTGAGCTGGCCAGGCAGGCCCTGGCCTACGAGGTGGTGGACTATCTCATAAAGCTGGAGCTGGACGCCCAGTCCCTGGCCAAGTCCATCGAGAACACCTTAAAACGGCTCAACGAGCTGAAAGCCACGGAGGCTATACGGACCTCCGGCCGCCCTCTTCTCCAGACCTTTCTGGACAAATTTTTTCTCCGCCTCCTCCACAATCTTTTTGACAACGAGGAGCAGTTCCGACTCCAGGCAAAGGACCTAAACTTAAACTTTGACCACAAGTATTATGTGGCTGCCCACTGCGAGATCCTGGAGGAGAGAGTTCAGGACATGACCCACGACCAGCTGATGAACCTCTATGCCAGCACCCTGCAGATGGTCCGGGATATCTTAAACCGCCACCTGCCATGCCATGTGATTTCCCTGGACATGAAGCATTTTTCCGTCATCTTCTACTTCTCCTCCGTGGACAGCCAGGGGCAGGACCGGATGATGGAGGCCCTCCACAACGCGGGAACCATGGTCCACAATTATTTTAATGTGCTGATCACCGTGGGCATCGGCTCTGTGGTTGACGCCCCCTTAAAGATCAGCGACTCCTACCAGGATGCCCGGATCGCTTTCAATTCCGCCACCCCCCAGGACCCCTACCGGGACTACAATCAGGTGAAGCCGGAGGCCATCAAAAACTCCTTCAACATCACCTTGTTTAGAAGCGACTTAACCCGGGCTTTTGAGGAGTTTGACTCTTCTGTCCTCCAGGACACCTTGAGCCAGATCATTGACCTGTTCCGCCAGAACCCGCTCCGCTACCTCCAGGCCATCGACGGAGCCTGCAACATCCTCTACCTGGCCCTGTCCCTGCTGCCCGGCGGGGAGGAGACCCTCAGCGAGATCTTCCAGGATGACGCTGACGGCTACCGCTCCATCTACCGCATGGGCAACGTGGAACAGGTGGCAGACTGGATGACAAGGCTGCGGGACGGCCTGTGCGACACTCTAAAGACCAAGAGGGTCACTTACAAGGAACATGTGGTGGTCAGCGTGCAGAAATACATTCAGAACCATGTGGAGGAGCGGCTGACCCTCAACGAGGTGGCGGCTGTCTTTGGGCTGAGCCCCAACTATCTCAGCGCCCTGTTTAAAAAGACCTGCAATGTAGGATTTTCTGAGTACATCACCCAGATGAAGATCAGCCGGGCCAAATCCATGCTCCTGGACCAGGATTTAAAGGTCTATGAGGTGGCGGACCGGCTGGGGTTTGAGAGCGCCTTCTATTTCAGCAAGGTGTTTAAAAAGGTGGCCGGCGTGTCCCCCAGGGAATTTGTACAGCAGAAGGCGGAGGAACCCTGACAGGACTCCCCCGCCTTCCGATCATCACTCCTCCGGGATCTCAAGGACCAGCCGGTCTCTCTCAAAGGTTATCCGTGTCCGGAATATGCTGTGATGCCAGGCTGTTTTCAGCCGCAGGTCCGTGATCTCAATCTCCTGGACCTCTGCCCGGACCGCTCCCTCTGCCCGGCATCGGCCCATGGCTCCGAGGTCCAGGCAGCCATCTTCCCACACAAGCTTTGGCCTGTCATAGGTCATCAGGGACAGAACCGCCTTCTCCCGGTTTCCCTGACAGGTATCCGTGATGGTAATTCCTTTTCCTTTTTCCAGACATGCGCGGCGCACATAGGATTTCACGCAGCCCTCCGGATACGCCCCGGCCAGCTCCATCTGGATCCACGCTTTCTCCTGTCCCAGCTCATAGGCCACATCTGACGCGGCAAATTCCTCCCCATCCATCTGCCCGGCCTCTCCAAAGGAGGGAAGGTTGTGGTACTGGGACTGCATGGTCCAGATCTCATACCTCTGAGGAGAAAAGGTCTTTTGGGTGTAAGTCTCCACCCCCACATCGATAAACAAAGGTTTTCCGTCCCTGTAAATGGTAAAGCTCCCCACGTCGTTGTGGTTGTGGCTGTCATTGTTGTCCCCGGCCTTCACCGCCAGACAGAACCGGCTGTCCCTGGCCACAAAAAGCCCGGCGCTTGGGAAGTAACAGTCAGGAACCGGTTCTTCTTTTCCGGCTCTGTATTCTGTCATCTCCCTGTGGCAAAATGCCCCCGCAACCCGGTACAAAAGGTTGTGCTCTTCTAAGTTCAGCCTCTCCTTTTGCGTCTGCCTCCGGTAATCCTCTGCCGCGAAAGCCATGAGGGCCCCATTGCCTGTGCGCTTTCCAAAGAGATATTCCCGCGCGCTCCGGTTTCCGGCCACAGGAGAGCAGTCCGCGAAATTCACATAATAGGGACCAGCCACATGAACCTTTCTGATATAGTCTGCTATATTCCGAATCTTCGGCTCCCGGTAAAGGCCCTCAAAGGCCTGCCCGCAGACCTGATTTAAGATCTCCATTGCGCCGAACAAGGTCAGACCCGCGTGGCCGTAGTACTGGGCTCCCTCGTCGCAGCACCCGTCTTCCCCGTACTCATCCAGAAAATAGTCCAGGCTCTGGCAGGCCTTGTCCATGACAGCCTTCTGAGTCTCAAGGGGAAGAGGTCTTGTGAAGGCCGCCAGAAGCACATTCTGGGTACACCAGGAGGTCCAGTTGTTCATGTGGGACTTCCCATCCCCCATCCACCAGAAATGCTCCCTCAAATAGGGCCCAAAAATCCTGGTCTCAAGATTATGGTTTACCATAATGGACACCGCCGGGCTCACCTTCTCAAAAGACTCCCGCAGAAGATATTCCGCCATTGCCAGCACAGCCCCTGTCTCCGCGGCGAACAAGTCCAAAACAGGCCTTGTGACATCGGGGAGGAGAAGCTGGGGAGTGTCCCGTATGTAGGTATTGTGGGCCGGAAGCTGCCACGCCGCCTCCCCGCAGATCAGAAAGATTCCGTTGATAATGGTGTCCAAATAGCGGCCCTGATACTGGGCGCACTCCGCCAGCACCAGGGCATTGAGGGCGGTTCGGCGGAGAAACAGCTTGTCCTCATATCTCCCCCTGTTTCCTGTCCGCCCAAAGTCCATAAAATCTGTGGCATAGATAGGCGGAAACTGGCAGCCAAGCCACTGATCGCCTTCCTCTATAAGAGCATTTCTGTAATCCTTTGGTATAGTCTCCCACTCCTCCCGGCAGGATGCCGGAGGGTAAGAGGCAAACAGCTCCCTGGGAGCCGTAGTTTTCGCGATTTCTTTGAACATGAGGAACCTCCGTGATGGATTTTTATTTTCCCCTAGTGTACCATTGAGAAGGAAAAATGGAAATGTAATTTTTCAGGCGTTTCATGTAGATTCTTAGGAAATCCATTTTCCAAGTTCCTGGCTTCCTCCTTCATAAGATGAGCTGGCTTCCCTGTAGAGACAATGATAAAAGTCCGCCGCTGCCCCCTGCCTCTCCTTGGCCAAGTCCCTGGCTCTGGCTGTATAAAAGTTTGAGTAAAGATTTTCCAGTTTATATTTATATTCCTGAAAAAAAGAGGGAGCCTCATCTCCCTCCCCGTCAGACACGGTTCCGTCCGGCAGCAGGGAATAGATTGGCTGAGAAACAATGCCTTTGTAGATCAGCGTCCTGGCAATTCCCATAGCCCCCGTCACATCTAATTTGTCTGCATCAAAGAGGATTTTCGCTTCCAGACTTTCCGGACAATTATCCTTTCTGTACCTGTGGGTCTGGATACAGTGTTTTACCTGATGGGCAAAGTCCGGGGCAAATCCACTGGCAACCAAAAAATCCCAGGCCTTGTCCCCTCCCACCATGGCATGGCACAGAGCCGGATTTTCAAATTGCTCCTTTCTTCCGATGTCGTGGAGCAGACAGGCAGCTATGAGCACATCGTAATTCACATCCTCCTCTGTCTTGGCGATTTCCAGGGCCTGGTACAGGACACGGTAGATGTGCTCCCTGTCGTGGGCGCTGTCATCCATACAGGAAATCATGTATTGTTCTATCATAGAATACTCTTGCTTTGTCATTTGGTCTCCTTCTTGTTTCCTGTGGCAGTCGGCTGCGGGGCATCAATCCAGACTGTCCTTCACGGCTTCTTCCAATTTCGTCCGCAGTGTTCCCTCCAAAACGGTGAAGGCTGGTATGAAACTGTCACGAATCAACAGAAGCAGTTCGTCGATCTCGTCCTCATCATAGATATGCACTGAGGTGCTGCGCTTTTTCAGCATGGAAAGCCAGACAGCGGGATCGCTTACAAATCCCACCTTATAGCCAAGCTGTAAAACTTCCCTGGGAGAGCCGGAATCCGCGCCTTCCGTTCCATGGAGCCGCAAAACCTCCTTCAGAGCTTTCCACGCAAGTTCAAAGGTCAGGTTAAACTGCCCGATTATGCCGGTTCTGTATATCTCATTGTCATTCGCAAACTCAAAGTCAGCGGTTTTCAGCACATTAAGGCAGTTGGAAAAATTATCAAGCTTGCTCATAGATCACCACTCCATCCTTTTCTATTTCCTTTTTCAGCTGTCTAGAAACCCCCGAATCGTAGTCAACAATATCAAATGACAGCAGTGTGTGTGTCTTCTCTTTTACAGCCCAATAGAACGAGTCGAAATCCCCGCCCATAACCGCAATATCGATATCGCTTCTTTCGGTATGAGTTCCTCTTGCGCGGGAACCGAAAAGAATCACCTTTCGGATATGGCATTCTTTGGAAAACGCGATGATCTCTCTTATAATCCTGTCAGGAATATTATATTTCATACCGTTCTCTCCTAAATTTTAAACAGAAATCCCTTCTGCTAATTATAAACCATATCCGTCCTAAGGTCTACTGCGCAGGGCCCATTTTTCTCAACTTTATCTGCCACGCCATGTGCAATCGAGTAGGGGAGGCTTTTCCCCTACTCACCGCGCGGCCCGTGCGCCGCTTCAGCGGCAAACTTCCACTGCACGGGCCTGCGCATAAAAAAGACACTCCCCCATGAGAGAAGTGCCTCTTATTCCATTCTGTTCCTATTCCTGTCCTTTCTGCTCCTCTGCCAGAAGTCTTCTGTCATATCTGCGCAGCGCCGGAATCATGATCAGCACGCACAGCACCATGTTCACCAGATACACCAGCACGGCCCGCACATCCATGGACATTAAGAACACCTTGATGAACGCGGGAACCGTAAATGGGATGGACAGGTAGGGAATATTCATTAGTCCCATCTGACAGGCCAGATACGGGATGGCGCCGTTTAAAGCGAACACGATCAGATAAGGCACCAGGATATCAAAATTCAGTACCAGCGGCAGGCCAAAGGTGAGAGGCTCGCCGATATTAAAGAGAGCCGGCACCAGGGAGATCTTGGAAATGGCTTTCAGCTGCTGAGACTTTGCCACGATCATGGTAGCGATGACAATAGCCAGGATACCCGTGGTGGTCCAGTTCTGGAAAGCGGAGTTAAAAATATGGGTGGCTTTGCCTCCTGCCAGGATGGCGTCAGCGTTCTCCACAAGATTGGCGGTCAGCACCACATTGACCACGCTTCCCGCGATATTGTTGCCGTGAAGTCCGAAGAACCACAGCACGCGGACCAGGACGCAGTACACCAGAACAGCGGCCAGAGAGTCGGAAGCCGAAAACAGGGGCGCGAAGATCCCGTTGATCAGGGAGCCCAGGGTAAATCCAAAGGCGCCCAGGGCCAGCTTTACGGCAAAGACAGCCGCGCCCACGGTCAGGTTGGCAAACAGAGCGTTGATGGGCTCCGCCGCGAAGGGAGGCACGCTGTCAGGAAGCTTGATCCTCAGGCCGTGATTCATGAGCCAGATGTTGAATTCCGGGACCACATAGCCTATGACCAAAGCCGCCATCATGCCCTTGGCTCCCCAGAACCCGATATCCAGGCCGCCGCCCTCCAGGAATCCGCACTGGAGGCAGATAAAGGCAAACACAGACAGCACGATATTGTTGACAATAGGAGCTTCTTCCTCCTTGCACACTGCTGCCACCATGCCCAGCAGAATATAAAATCCCGCCGCGTTTAACCCGATCTGATATCCCAGGTTCAGCCACACACTGTTGGCCTCGCTGAAATTCCTCCACGCCACCGCCAGCCCAAAGGTGGAATCCGCCGGAAAGGGCACGCTCATGAGCAACATAAAAATGGAACCGATGATGGTTGCCGGCATACACGCGGTGATCCCCGCCTGCATGCATCTCACAAATTTCAGGTTGGTAAATTTCGCGATGGCCGGAACCAATTTCTCACTTGCCCAGCTCATTTTACTATTCTCTGACATATTGACCTCCAATTATTCTTTTGTAAATCCCATTCTGGCAAACTGCCACTTCGGCGCGTCCACTGCCTTCATGGCGTTTCTTAGTTTCTCGTCCATTTCCCCGATCAGCTTCTCGTCTCTCAGAGGATTCTGCTGCAGAGGGTCCTCCTTTTTGTCATAGACCACGGTCTTCAGCTTCAGCCGCTCATACATCGAAGTCACCGGGATCCGCAGCACTTTATGACCATTGGAATATCTTCCTCCGTCCGCCAGCTCCGCCTTGTCGATGCTGCCGC
This sequence comes from uncultured Hungatella sp., assembly GCA_947066955.1. GTDB lineage: Bacteria > Bacillota > Clostridia > Lachnospirales > Lachnospiraceae > UBA3402. The sequence goes on along the minus strand of CAMTAF010000077.1, from coordinate 6,014 downwards.
TTTCCATGAACCCCCTCATGTTGGTGGGCATCAGCGTCTCCTGGTACACGGGAAGGCTGCTGTCAACAGAACTCTTCATATAGCAGTAGCGGCCGTCATAGAGGTTCACCTGGCTTCCGTGGACTCCGAAGAGGATAGTGTCATGGATCTTCTCATCATGCTCCACTGCGCCGTATAAATCCTTCCCGTCTGTCTCTGTCTCAAAAGCCAGCCCGAAATACGCCAGAAGGGTGGGGGCGATGTCCACGGTCTGGGCCACACAGCTCCTTCGTCCTTTTGCCTGGGGCAGCCTGGGGTCGTGGATAAAAAACGGGGTGTGGATGACCTCATCGTACATGGGCGGAAAATTCTTTCCAATAAAGTTATGCTCTCCCAGGAAAAATCCGTGGTCCGTGTTCACAATCAAGAGAGTGTCCTTCCACATGTCATACTCATCCATCCTGTCTAAAAGCCTTCCCAGCTGGGCGTCGCACATGGACAGAAGAGCACAGTACTCTTTCCTCATCCCGCGGATCTCCTCCGGGGTGTACTTATCCTCCACTGGTCCGTAGGCCGGGAAGTTAAAGGCATCATGGGAATCACCGCAGCCGTACAGATCTCGGTAGCGGTCCGGGACATAAAACGGCTCGTGAGGGTCAAAGCACTCGATCTGCAAAAACCAGTTGTCCCTGCCATGATGATGGTCCAGGAAATCCAGCCCCGCGCTGACGCACCTGACGCTTGGCATCTCCTCCTCGGTCCCAATCCTGGTGCGGTTGGCTAAGTGCTGAACAGCAGAGATATTGGTCTTATTCAGCTTACAGCGGTTGAGGGAAAAATCCGCCTCCCCCCTGGGCACCCACCGGTCTCCCTCCTGGCCCCTGAAAGACTCATAGCTGTCATAGCGGTTGTGATAAGTTGCTCCCCCGTCTTCAAAATAGTGGGTGTGGTCTGTCACAAGGTGGGTGTAAATTCCGTTCTTCGACAAAATCTCAATGCAGGACTCGTCGAAAGGCTCCAGCGGTCCCCAGCCTCTGTTCAGAAAATTGTACTTGCCTGTATGAAGTTCCCGCCTGGCCGGCATACAGGGCATGCTCCCTCCGTAAAACTCGTCAAACGTCACCGCGCGCTCTGTCAGCCGCTGAAAATTCGGCATCTTCGTGAAATCACAGCCGTAATTGGGCAGATAATTTCGTGTCAGAGTGTCAAACATCATCATTATGGCTCTCATCTCATTGGCCCCCTTTCTTCATGACTCCTATTATAATCATTTTTGAACATTTGTAAACAGTATAATGACCAAAAATGTCCAATTTTCTTTGTGTAATCTGAACAAAATCAGATTTTATGAACATTTTTGGTCATATTCGGCCAAATTTTTATTTTTCTTTTCTTGCAGATGGTAAAAAATTGTGATATGGTATTAGAAAAAAGGGAAAACAGCCAGCCCAGAAAGGAGCCACCAATGTCTGTCACTCAGACCATGAAAGAACTGCTGCCTGAACTTACCCGCAGCGAGCGCAAGGCAGCGGAATATATGATCAGCCACCCTGTTGATGTTGTCCGATACTCTTCCAGCGATGCCATCGCCGGACTCTCCGGCTGTTCCAGGAGCGCTGTGGTGCGCTTGGCAAAGCGGATAGGATTTTCAGGGTTTCATGAATTTAAGATCCAGCTGGCAAAGGAGCTGAACGAGTATGTCAGCGACAGCGCCACCTTTATCAGTGATTATTATATGAAGGCGCTGGAAGAATTGAAAAATGTAGAAAAATCGGCCTCTGTCTACGCTGCCTCAGATTTTCTGAAAAAAGCAGACTACATCTACTGTTACGGCCACGCCCACTCCCGCTACTCCGCCAAGCAGGCGGCCTTCCGCCTAATCCGCAGCAACTTCCGGGCGCAGGTACTGGACTACGCCACAGGAATGAAGGAATATACGGGCATCATCTCCGGCCGGGATGCCATCCTGGTCTTCTCCATCAGCGGGGGAGCTCAAACCGGGTCTCCTGTCCAGGATCTGCGGTATTTTGACCGCCCTGACGGCCCGAAGATTATCCTGTTTACCATGACCAGCCACTCCCCGGCCGAAAAACATGCCGACGTCACTATCCTGCTACCCTGCGTCTCCCGGATGGCCCCTGATATGTTTATTGATGACGCGCCTGTGTTTTATATGGCAATCGAGTTTCTGCTGGAGGCAATGGCCGGAGGGGCGCAGAACCATTCATAGTCTATCAGGGAAGTCCCTTACCACTAACTGCCGCTCTGACCATACGACGCGCCAGAACGCATTTTTGCGTTCTGTGTGCGGCCGCCCGGGGTCTTTTCTATCATTTTATTGCCCCTATCCATGCAGATCAAGATCCCCCACAAGTATTCCTTCTTGGTCTCTTATCATCTGAATTGGCAAATGAAGAAAGGGAACACGGTCGCCCAGATTTAAACCAAAATTTCTTCCGCGCCATTCCTGTTCCATCTTAACCACAGGTCTTCCCGTTCCTGGCCGCCTTGCTGCGGGCATTGTCTCCAATTTGCCAAACTTTACCCGTTCAAATGTCGTATACATTATAGCCTCCGAAATTTCCAGTTCCAGCATCCCGGCGATTGCCTGTGACAATAAATAACTGGCTCGAAATTTTCCTTTTATTTCAATCCATTTTCCTTCCCCCACACTGCCTTTCATCTCAATCAAATGCAATTTCCATTTATCATCTTTTTGATGCTCAAAAATAATATGATCTACCCTTTTATACATAGACTTTATCTTATCGTGTTGAAAAAACAGGATATCTGTCTTTTTTCTATCCACATTCGCGATACATAGATTATCCTCTGACAGCAGTGATATTTTCATCAAGCGCGTCATTAAAAGCAGGCACAGCAAAGCCGTTTTCCCCGCATTCGATTTCTTCAACTACAGTCTTTCCTCCATATTCTGATTTCAGCTGGTAGACTTTAATTTGTTCTTCTCTAAGAAAGTCCTCACAAGTATACCCCAACTGCCTGCAGATCTCTTCCCTGTCTTTTTGCCTGAACAGACTGACCATGTTGTTGATATGCTGAAGGATAAGATCACTGTGCGTTGTTATGACCATTTTCAGCTGCCTGTTCGCCAGCTGGCATATTACCCTTGCCATCTTTTGCTGAAGTTGCGGATGAAGGCACATCTCAGGTTCTTCGTAAAATAATGTATTCAGATATTTTTTATGCTTTAATATTAAAAGCAAAGGGGTAAGCTCTGTGACAACAGCAGATACGATTCTCAGAGGCATTTTTTCTGTCCCTCCTGCCGGAACATAAGAGATCTCTTTGCTTGGCATCCCACTCATATGAACGGTTCCCTCGGTCATACCGTTTTCCAGATATTCAATTACTTTATCAAATTTCTCATCCCCTCTGCTGTCCATTGTCAGGTCGTTCAAAACATCCACAAACTGGTTTACCGGTCTTGAGAACGGGGATACTTTTTCCTGCTCGATTTCTATATTAAATACAGAATTTCTCCCCACCCTATTGATCAGATCTTTTGTCAGCATAAACCCTGTCCTCGATGACGGAAGATAAATGTTGTATCCCATAGTGCTTACATCACTAATATGGATATTCAGTATCATGCTGAAAGCGATATAGATGATCACCCGCTGAAATGATTCGTTTATTTTTACCAGTTGTCTATCCGAAAATGTCAGACGAAAACCAAATGAATCATTATTTGAGAAGTAAAGACTTCCGTTTTCTCCTGTTCCGGAAATCTTTTTAATCTTAAAGGAGGCCTCGGTTAAGTCCTTTAATTCGATTCTTAACTTTCTAATTTTTACAGATTTATTGTTAAATATTCTCTCAACCAGGTTATCTTTATTTCTGTCTAACCCATTATCTAAAACCGCCTGCAATTCACCTGCTGCCTCTTTCGTTTCAGCAAGTTTGTGCCCTGTCTCCCAGGCATCGGATATCTGCTTCCTCATCCAGCTCATCAATACCTGTTCTTCCTCTGTTTCCTTCTCCCCATGATTGTCAAGAAGTGTTTCGATTCCAAAGTTTTGAATCCCCCATAGAAGGGACATGAGATAGCTTTTTCCACTGTTATTATCACCTACAAAAAGAGTCAGAGGAGCCATCTCGATCTCGGCGCTTTCCACTTTGCCATATTCCAATACTTTTAATTTCCAGTACACTTTTCGCAAGCCTCCCTTTATCTGATCCGTATAGTTATTGTAAAACACTCCTGACGTTTATTCAATCGATATTCAGGATTTTTTTACACATACCCCAGCAGCCCCGGAAGCCACATAGACAGGGCGGGTACATAGGTTACAAGGAGCAGCACCCCGAAAATAGCGGCGAAGTAGTACAAAAGAGGTCTCATCACCTCCTCGATCCTGGTATTTCCCACCTTCACCCCCACGAACAGCGTGGTTCCCACAGGAGGGGTGATGGTGCCGATGCACAGGTTGAAGATCATCATGATCCCAAAATGAACGGAATTCATCCCAAGCTCCTGGCACACGGGCAGAAAGATGGGGGTAAAGATCAGGCAGGCCGGAGTCATATCCATAAATGTCCCCACCACCAAAAGTAAAATATTGATGATCAGAAGGATCACAAAGGGATTTTTGCTGATCCCCAGCATGGCGGCGGATATGGCGGCGGGAAGCCCTGTAAAGGCCATGACCCAGGACATGATGCTGGACACGCCGATGAGGAAGATGATGATGCCGGTCATCTGGGCGCTGTCTATAAAAATCCGGGGCAGGTCTTTAAACTTTATGGATTTGTAGAAAAACAGGGACAGCGCCAGGCTGTAGACCACTGCCGCCACAGCCCCCTCGGTGGCCGTGAAGATCCCTTTTATGATTCCCCCTATGACAATGACGATCATGAGAAGGCTGGGGATGGCCTGCCAGAACACCTTTAGCTTTTCCTTCCCCGAAAATCTCTCAGGGCTTCGATAGCCCTTTTTCCTGGCGTAGACATACACCACCGCCATGCAGGCCAGCCCCCACAAAATTCCCGGGATATAGCCGGCCATGAACAGGGCAGCTATGGAAGTGCCGCCGCTGACCAAAGCGTAGGTGATCATCACATTGCTGGGAGGAATCAAAAGCCCTGTGGGCGCTGTGGCGATGTTCACTGCTGCTGAGAAATTTTTGTCATAACCCTCTTTTTCCTCCACAGGCCCTATGATGGCCCCCATGGCAGAGGCCGCCGCTGTTCCGGAACCGGAGATGGCTCCAAAGAGCATGTTTGCCACAATGTTGGTGTGGGCCAGGGCTCCCGGGACTCTCCCGGTAAACAGCTTGGCGAACTGAATCAGGCGTATGGCGATGCCTCCCCGGTTCATAATATTGCCGGCCAGGATAAAAAACGGTATGGCGATGAGATTGAACACAGATATCCCGGAAAAGATTCTCTGGGCCCCGGTGAGCAGGGCCGGCTCCAGCTCCAGAACAGGCAGAATCGCGCATATGGAGGACAGCGCCAGGGCGATGGCGATGGGAAGCCCCGCCAAAAGCATTGTCATAAGGGTCACAAAGATAATCAGACCAGCCATCCACGCAAGATTCATCGAACCGCCTCCTTCTCTTCTCCATCTCTCATCTCCGCAAGGTTCATAGCGCTGTACACAAAGATCAGCAGCCCGGCCACAGGCACGATGCTGTACACATAGCCCATGGGGATCCCCAGGGAAGCGGTCCTCTGGCTCATGGTCAGGGAGGTGATTTTGACGCCGCCGTAGACCATGATCACTGCCGCGAATCCCAGGGCCAGAAGCTGGGAAATGGTTTCCAGGGCCCGCTTTCCCCTGTTCCCGGCCCTGTCCGCCAGAAATCCCATGCGCATGTGCCCCCTTTTCCCAAACATATAAGCGGACGCCAAGAGGGACAGCCACCCGAAAAGATAGGTCAGAAGCTCCTCTGACACGGTGCTTGGCCTGTTAAACAGATACCGGGTCAAAATCTGGTAAGTCCCCAGAACCACCATGAGCCCGAACAGCGCAACCATGGCAGCCTCTAACACCCTGTCAAGACTGCCCC